>JADLCY010000002.1:0-300000 GCA_020846935.1 Gemmatimonadaceae bacterium | reverse complement strand
GGCCCAATCGTCAGGCATGACCGACCGCACGGCCACGTTCAACCTCACGGTCTCGGCGGAGCCGAGCTTCGCGCTGAGCGTGGCGCCGACGGCGCTCACGATCACCACCGGTGCGTCCGCAACGGCCAACGTCACGCTCGTCCGCACGAACTACGGTGATGGAGTCAACTTTGCCTTCGATGCGCCACACCCCGGCATCACCGGCAGCTTTGTTCCTGGCGCCACGGGCGGGAACGCCAGCGTGCTCACGGTCGCGGTCGCGCAGAACGTGCCGGCGGGCGCGTACACCGCAACGGTGCGTGCGAACGGGACCGGCGTCACCGAGCGCACCGCAACGCTCACCGTGAACGTCGCACTCCCGGCGCCCGCGTACGCACTGACCGCCACGCCAGCAGCGCTCACCGTCCAGGGCGGCCAGTCCGGCACGAGCGCGATCGCGATCGCGCGCACCAACTTCACCGGCGCCGTGGCGTTAGCGCTCGACGCACCGCCGGCGGGCATCACCGCGACGTTCGCGCCGGCCAGCACCACCACCAGCGCATCGCAGCTCACCCTCTCCGTCGCGACGTCTGTCGCGGCCGGCACCTACAACCTCACCGCGCGCGGCGTGGCCACCGGCCTCGCCGATCGCACGCTGCCGATCACCCTGACCGTGACCGCCGCACCGCAATCGATCACGCTCTCGGCGGCGCCGGAGTCCGTGTCGGTGTTCCAGGGCGCGCAGGTCTCCACGACCGTTGCGATCGCGCGAAACAACTTTGCCGGCGACGTCACCTTCTCGGCGAGCGCGCCGACCGGGCTGGCCGTGTCCTTTGCGCCGAACCCGGCGACCGGAACCTCGAGCGTCATGACGGTCACCGCCAACGCCACCGCGCCCGCGGGGCGCCACGTCGTGACGCTGACCGGCGCCGGTACGGGAATCACTGCCGCCACGCTCCAGGTGCCGGTGAACGTGACCGCGGCCGGTACCGGCTCGCTGTCGTTCACCTTCTGCGATCCGGCGCGCACGCCCGTGTTCTTTGCGGTGCAGGACAGCACCGGGACGTGGACGCCGGTCACGCCCGTCACGGCCGGGACGGTGAGCAAGTACTACTTCGACCTCGTGTCAGATCGCGGTGGCGTCGCGTTCATCACCAAGCGTGTCGTGACGACGCCGCGCGTGGCGTCCGGGTTCTCACTGCGTCGCAACCGACTGTTGCAGACCTTTGCACTCCAGCAGCAACGTGACGCGGTGCGCGTTTCGTCGCGGCAGGCCACACTCTCCCGGACGCTGGCCTTTGCCGGCAACGTCGATGTGTACGACACCTTCGTCTACTTCCTGGCGAAGTCCGAGATGAGCGCACTCGGGCAGGATCTCTGCACCACGGTCGTGGACACCAAGACCAACCTCGTGAACGTGGCGGGGGTCGGGGCGGGGCAGGTGGCCACGCTTTCGATGGGGGGCGTGAGCCAGTCTTTCGTGGGTGGCGCGACGACGTCGCCGCTGACGTTCACGGGTGTACCCTCGCGCGCCGTGGATCTCGTCGGCACGCGCTTCTCGGCATCGGAAGGCTTCGAGAAGGGCCTCGTGCTTCGCAACCTGAACGTCGCGAACGGCGGGACACTTGGCACGGTGGCCGACTTCGAGGGCGCCAATGCATTCGTGCCGGCCGTCGCCACCGCGAACATCGCGAATTCGCTGGCGCAGACGCTGGTTCTCAATTCGGTGTTCTTCACCGGGAACGGACAGGCCGGCCTGTTTGGCCTCGATGAGAGCCCGAGCACGGCGTCATCGCGGCTCTGGTCGGGCGTCCCCGCGTCGAAGTTCCTCTCGGGGGACGTGCACGGGCTGCTCGCGATCGCGACGCCGACCGGCGGTGGAGCGAACGACTTCCGCTCGCTGCTGCAGTACGTGGGTCCGGTGGCCAATACGAACCTGGCGATGGGGCCGGAAATGGATCTGATCGCAGTGACGCCGATCGGCAGCTTTGGCGATTCCCGCTATCGCGTGCAGGCCAACACCCTGCCACAGGGGATCCGCAACGCGGTGGAGCTGTTCGTGAACCTGCCGACGGCGACCGGCAACTCATATCGCCTGGTGGCGACCGGGCAGTGGCTGACCAACTCGGCGCAGCTGCAGGGGTTTGACCTGTCGATGCCTGCCCTGGCAGCGCTGACCGGTTTCCCGACCGCGTCGAGGCTGTCGGCCGGGACCAATGACCTGCGTGTCTCGGGCCTGGGTTGGACGGGGACGGGCATCGTCGCGCCGCGTCCGCAGGCCGGTGACCAGCTGCGGATCGGGGCACGAGGGATCACCGTGGTGGTGCCGTAGCGGCGAGCTGACACCGAGGGCGCGCGGCGCAGGATGACTCCTGCGCCGCGCGTCTTTTCTATCCCACGTGCGTGCGTTCAGAGCCAAGGGGTTGAGCGGGCGCCGCCCGGTGCAGCGCGACCGCGACCGCACACGATGCCAGCCACATGTAGTGGCCGATCACGCTCAGTGTCTCGAGGACGCCGCGCGCTTCGGGAGTCACGAGGTACTTGAGTACGGAGAGCGTACACCCGGTCAGTCCAACGATGATGTTGAACTCGGTGTAGTACGGCCCCCGCGTCGTGCGCATGATGCGCAGGATCACCCAAACAAACGTGAGCGCAGAAAGTGCGATCGTGATCCACGCGAGTATGAGCTGAAACCGGTCCAGGACTTGTTCGCCAGCCATCGAGTTGACTCCTCCGGGTTATTCCTGACGCGCGTCGTCGCAGGCATCCACGGCGTCGTACAGCACTTCGGTCCACTTCACCCATCCGATGACCCACATGACGGCGGTTGCCGGATTGGAACCGGCGGCGGGGGCGGTGACGATGAGTCCCGCGAACCCGAGTGTGGCATCCAACACGCCGCGTGCGCAACTCTGGGCGAACGCCGTCGCGGGCAAGCCGGCCGCGATCGCGTACCGCTGAAGCAACCGAGCCGCCCGGGCGGCCATCCCGGCCGGACTGATTTCACTGTACTTGATCTCGGCGGTCATCACCGCAAACGGCTCGGCCTGCCGGCCCCGATGCAGTGAGGCGACCTGCTTCACAAGGATGTACCCGCCGGCCTCCGTTGCCCACGTCAGCCGGACCCGGGAGATCAGAACCCCGTCATGGAGCACCTGGATCTCGGAGAGCGGCTTTCCGGAGTTGTCCGCCACTCCTCGAATCTCGACCACCTTACCGGCAGAGTCGATCGACTTGCGGCTGAATCCTTCGAAGAACGCCGCGGCCCGACGATCGCCCGAGACCGCGACGATCGGCGTCAGGTACCTGAGGTAGTTCTGGATCGTCGCAGCCGTCCCCGCTGAGGGAAGCGCAGGCGACGCGCCGACATCGAGTGCTGCCACACCCCCGGCCCCCATCGTCGCCGCCAGGGTCCACGGCTGGTAGACCTCGCGCTTCCACCCGCCCTTCTCATCCTTGAGCTCGATCACGCCGCGTCCCGATGCCCGGAACGTCGTGCCCGCGGCACCACCAGCGTCGGACAGCAGGCCCGGCATCGCAGTGACCGGAATCGGTTGGTTTGGCAGTTGATCGTTGCACGCGCTGACCATGATCAGCGATGCCGCGGCGCCAAGCAGAGTCCCGATCGCCGTCCGTCGGGGCATGAGCGCTGCGGGACCGTGGGTGCGATGTACTCCGTGTTGGTTCTCGTGTCTGTGCATTTGGATGGTTCCATCTCGTACAAGAGCTGCCCTGCGCGGTTGCGCAGGTCGATCATCCGTCGAGATGGGGTCTCACGCAGTTGCGGACGCCGCAGCGCCGCTCTCGCACCCCACATCCCCTCCAGCCTCAGCCAACCTCGCGCGCCGCGTCACGTCAGCGTCACGTGAAGGACGCGGTCGGCATTGACCCGCATGGAACCGGCAACCAGCTTCGCCCGACCCACGCCCGTCAGACATGCGCCACACACTGCCCCTCGTCCTGCTCCTGGTGCTCGGGACGCCGCTCCCCGCCCAGGAGCGCGTCCCCACCCCCGCCCAGGAGCGCGTCCCCACCCCCGCCTCCATCCTCGGTTTCGAGCCCGGGGCCGATCGGAAGCTCCCCAGCTGGCAACAGGTCACCGCGTACTTCACCGCCCTCGACAACGCCTCGCCCCGCGTGTCCGTCCGCACGCTCGGGAAAACCGTCCAGGGACGCCCCTTCCTCGTGGCCTTCATTTCCGACCCGGCCAACCTCGGCAACCTCGAGAAGTACCGTGCCATCCAGCGCCGGCTCATGGACCCGTCCCTCCGCACGGCCGCCGAAAAGAGCCAGCTGTTGGACGAGGGCAAGACCATCATCCTCATCACCTCGAGCATCCACTCCACCGAGGTCGGCGGGTTCCTCACGCCATTGCTTCTGGCCGATCGACTCGCTCGTGGCACCACCGCGGAAACACGCGCGATCCTCCAGAACACCATCATCATGCTCGTGCCGTCGCAGAACCCCGATGGCGTCGACATTGTCGGCAACTGGTACCGAGCCACGTTAGGCACGCCGGCCGAAGGCTCGTCGCCGCCGGACCTCTACCACCACTACACCGGCCACGACAACAATCGCGACTGGTACGCCTTCACCCAGCCCGAAACGCGCTACACCATCGACTCGCTCTACACGCCCTGGAACCCGCAGATCGTCAACGACATCCACCAGCAAGGCTCCAACGCCGGTCGCATCTTCATCCCGCCGTACATGGACCCGGTCGAACCCAACATCGACCCGGTGCTCACCGCCGGCACCAACGCGCTCGGCATGGAGATGGCCTGGCGCCTGCTCGCCGAAGGCAAGACCGGCGTCGCCACCAACGCGTCGTATGACCAGTGGTCACCGGCGCGCCAGTATTCGCTCAACCACCGCGGCGTCCGCATCCTCACCGAGACCGCGAGCGCCCGACTGGCCACGCCCATCAGCATCGCGTTCCAGGCGTTAGGCACCGGACGCGGTTACGACGCCAAGGTCGCGAGCTGGAATCATCCCGCCGTCTGGCGCGGTGGCACGTGGGGCATCGGCAACATCGTCGACTACCAGACGAGCGCGTCCTGGGCCATGCTCGCGGCTGCCGCTCGCGATCGCCGCATGTGGCTCGAGAGCTATGCCGCCCTCGGCGAACGTGCGCTCGCCGACCACGCGCCCTGGGCCAACGGCGTCGCCGTGCCATCGGCGTTCATCGTCCCGAAAATGCAGCGTGATGTGCAGGCGCGTGATCGGTTGATCTGGACGCTGCAACACGGCCAGGTCGAGATTCGCGAGACCACCGCACCGACGACCATCGATGGCAAGGCGTACCCCGCGGGGAGCTACGCCGTACTCGTCAGGCAGAACTTCGGCAGCTACGCCAAGGCCCTGCTCGAGCGTCAGCGCTACCCCGACCTCAAGGAGTATCCCGGCGGACCGCCCAAGCGCCCGTACGACGTCACCGCCCACACACTCCCACTGCTGTTCGGCGTCGACGTCGCGACGGTCATGGGCCCGGCCCCGGCCACGAGCGCGCCCATCGCGGCGATCCCCGAACCGCACTACAGCGTCGCAGGACTCACCGAGAACCGCGGCCGTCGCATCGGCATCTATCGGAGCTACACGGCCTCCATGGACGAAGGCTGGACCCGTTGGGTCTTTGATGTGAATCGCATTCCCTTCACCAGTCTCGTCGATCGCGATATCAAGGCGGGCAACCTCAACGCGCGTTTCGACGCGATCATCATCCCCGACCAGTCCGCCGCGGCCATCACGCGCGGCCTGCCCAGCGCCTACCCCGACTCCGTCCGCGGTGGACTCGGCGAAACGGGAACTCGCGCCCTCGTCGAGTTCGTGGAACAGGGCGGTACGCTCCTCACATTCAACGACGCGAGCCTCTTCGCCATCGACGCGATGAAACTGCCCGTGCGAAACGTCCTAAACGGCGTCCGCAATACGGACTTCTACGCGCCCGGATCGATCCTTGCCGCCGAGGCAACTCCAGCACACCCCGCAGCGCGCGGGCTCACCGCGCCCGTGCTCGGCGTCTGGTTCGAGGACTCTCCCGCGTTCGAGATCACCGATCCCACGCGCGCGACCGCCGTACTCACCTATCCTGCGACCGGCAACCCGCTGCTTTCAGGTTGGCTCCTTGGTGGTCAGCGGCTCAACGGCAAGGCCGCGATGGTCGAGGCTACCGTTGGCAAGGGCAAGGTCGTTCTCTTCGGATTCCGCCCGCAGTATCGCGGGCAGACCAACGCGACCTACCCGCTGATCTGGGATGCCATCGGCCGCACCACCACCCAGTAGGCCTACCCGACTCTCCCCATGAGCAACATCCGAGAACATACCGTCCACGCGACCACGACCGACACCTTCGGTCGTGTGCTGCTCAACGCGCGCCAGCACCACTTCGTCATCGACGGACCGGTACAGAATCAGTGTCCCGGTGAAGCCCTGACGCCCGCGGAAAGCTTTCTGGCCGGCGTCGCCGCGTGCGGAGTGGAACTCGTGCAGGTGATCGCGAAGGAGGATGGTGTCGCGATTGGCCCGATTCACGCGACGATCCGTGGCATGGTCGATCGCGACCATCCCGTGCGCGCCGATCTCACGGTGTTCAACCAGGTGGCCGTGACGTTCAGGATCGCCAACACCCCGCGCGACACCGCCGTCCAGCTCGTGCAGAAATTCCAGAAGCGCTGCCCGCTCTACGGGACCGTGGCGGCGGCGTGCCCGGATGTATCGGTCGAGGTCGCTGGCTAGCGAGTTCGCGACCAGGCCTGAGGCAACGCGAGAAAAACAGACGTCTCGGTTCGTTGAACGGCACGCGAGGTGGTTCGGGCAAATGCCCCGAAGGCAGCCACCGTCGCGTTGACTGGTTCGGCGCACCGGGACGTCGTCGCATGCGCGAGTGTGCGCGCCGATCCCCCGATGCTGCTCATACATCGATTCGAGGGGAGGTTGGCTATGTGGTCGCACATCAGGAACCGCGCTGTCTCGTCAGCAGTGTTGCTCGTTCTCGCCATTGGTACGGCCTGTGGAGGAGGGGGCGACGAAGGTCCGACCGGTAACCCCGGTTCCATCACCGTCGCGGTGAATCCCGGTGCCCTGACCGTTCAGCAGGGCGGGACGGGTACCGTGAACATCGCCCTCACGCGCGGCGGTGGATTCAGCGGTGCCGTGTCGCTCGCCATCGCCGGGCTCCCTTCTGGCGTGACGACCACCGTGACCCCGGCCTCGCTGTCCGGTGCGACCACCTCGGCGACAGTGCTCGTGGCCGTAGCCAGCACCGTGCCCGCCGGCACCTACACGGCCACCGTGCGAGGCTCGGCGGCCGGGATCGGTGAAGCCACCACGACCTACACTCTCACGGTGACCGCAGCGCCGGACTTCACGCTCGCAGCGACACCGGCAGCGCTGACCATCGCTCAGGGCGGCAACGGGACCAGCAACATCGCCATCACGCGCTCGAACTTCGCCGGAGCCGTCGCGCTCGCACTTCAGAACGCTCCGGCCGGCATTACCGGCACCTTCACGCCGGCAGCGCCCACGGGTGACGCCTCGGCGCTTTCGGTCGCGGTCGCGGCCACGGTCGCGCCGGGCACATACAACGTGACCATCCAGGGCACGGGCACCGGCATCGCACCAAAGTCAGCGGCGCTGGCGATCACGGTCACGGCGGCCGCGGGCTACACGCTCGCTGTAGCGCCGGCCACCATGGCGCTCGCACCGGGGAGCAACGGGACGGCCACGGTGAACATCGACCGCACCAACTTCCAGGGCGCGGTGACGCTGTCGCTCGACAGTCCGCCTGCCGGCATCTCGGCCACATTCCTTCCGGCCGCCTCGACCACCAACGCGTCGACGATGACCGTCAGCGTTGGTGCCGCGGTCGCACCGGGCACGTACACCGTGACGGTGCGCGGCACCGCGACGGGCCTCGCTGATCGCACGGCGCAGTTCACGCTGAATGTCTCCGCGCCGGCCTACACCATCGCCATCGCGCCGACGCAGCTCACCGTGCAGCAGGGGAACGCGGGCACGGCAACGCTCACGATCAGTCGCACGAACTTTACCGGCGCCGTGAGCCTGGTGTTCGACAGTCCTCCGGCCGGCATCTCTGGCACGTTCGCGCCGGGAACGACCACCGGGACGTCGTCGACCTTCACGGTCAACGTGGCCAGCAACACGCCGCTTGGCACCTACAACCTGTCGCTGCGGGCGACGGCGACCGGGCTCACCGATCGCGTGCTGTTCTTCCCCGTCACCGTGTCGGCAGCGCCGGGCGGCATTGCGCTCTCGCTGTCACCGGCCGCGGTCACCGTGCAGCAGGGCGCGAGCGGATCGACGACCGTGAACATCACGCGCACGAACTATCCTGGTGACGTCACGCTCCAGTCCTCCGGCGCCCCGGGCGGCGTCACGATCGGCTTCACTCCGTCACCAACGACGGCGAGCAGCAGTACGGCCAACATCGCGGTCGGTGCCGGCACGCCCGCCGGGACATATTCGGTCACGATCACCGGCACGGGTGCGGGACTCACGCCGGTCAATACCTCCCTTTCGCTCACCGTCGCCACGCCGGGTTCCGGCGGGAACGCCGAGTGGCAGTTCTGCAGCGCGTCGGAGACGCCGGTGTTCTTTGCCTATCAGGATGGCACCAACGCCTGGCAGCGGGTGACACCATCGACCGCCGGGACGGTCACGAAGTTCAACTTCACCATCAGTTCCGGTCGCGGCGCGGTCGCGTATGTGCTCCAGGAGACCAGCGCGCGCATCGCAGCCGATGCCACCGTGCGTGGCTCGCGCTCGCGGCTTGTGAGGGGGCGGGCCCTGTTCGAGCAGCAGCGGAGCACCAACCGGCGCGCGCGGGGGAGTTATGCCCGCGCCGGACTCGCCGGGACGTACACGACTGAAGTCTTCTACGGCACCGCGACCGAGCTCACGACCGTCGGCACGGACAACTGCAACGATACGCAGTCGACCAAGACCATCACCGGCACCGTGGCCGGAGTCGGCGTCGGGCAGCTTGCCGTGCTGTCGCTCGGTGGGGCGTTGGCGATGTACACCGGCACCGGGAGTCCAACCGTGACGTTCCGCGGTGTGGCCAGTGGCGCCGTCGACTTCGTGGGCACGCGCTCGACCGTCGGCATGCCGGCGGACAAGGTCGTGCTCTTCCGCAACCTCAGCATTCCCGATGGAGGCGCAATGCCGAGCGTGATCGACTTCGACGCGGCCAGCGCCTTCGCACCGGCCACCGCGACGGCCACGTTCACGAACACGATGAATGAAGAGCTCATGCTCAACACGCTCCTCACCACCGCGAACGGCGAGACGCTGGGCTTTGCCAATGACTTCTCCCCGAGTGTCGATCCGGCACGCACCTGGGCTGGACTGCCGGGGAGCCGCATGATCAGCGGCGACGTGCATGGCCTCTATGCCTTCGCGTCTCCGGCGGGTGGCAATTCCAGCGACGCCAGGATCCTGCTCAAGTACGTGGGCGCCGTCGCCAATCAGACCATGGACCTGGGCCCCAAGATCACCGAGCCCACGATCACGTCGCTCGCCGTCGGTGCCTATCCGCGCTTCCGGTTCCAGGGTGCGCTGCCGACCGAATACCGTCAACTGGTGAGCTTCTCCATCACCTCATCCGCCGGTTCCACGTCAAACAGCCTCACTATCAGCGCGACGGGCGGCTATCTCGCGGCGGTAGGCAGCGCGAGCACGTACGACCTCGCGATGCCGGACATCGCTGGTCTCAATGGCTTCCCGGTGGGGTCGCGGCTCGAAGCCGGGCAGAACACGACAGGCACGACCGCGTTTGGATGGACGGGCGCCGGCATCATCACCCCGCAGCCCCGTGCGGGAGACTTGCTGCGCGGATCCACGCGTTCGACCGATTTCAACGTGCCCTGATCTCCTGCGAACCCGTGGGTAGCGAAACGGCGCGGCGATCACTCGATCGCCGCGCCGTTCGCGTTCTGCTCCCCACGTATCCCCGACGATTTCTCCGCGTCACCGGCGAAGGAGAACGACGCGCCCGGATAACCCTGGCCGGGGTTCCGGCCCCACGCACCGCCCGTGACGTCCGCGCGTCGATCCCTGCCCCTCACTCGCCCCGCCACCCAGCGTCCGCACCCATCTGACCCAGACGCCAAAGCTGAGAACGGGTTCGGCGGCTGGACACTGGGGCTACCCCTGGCCCCGTCGGACCGAAGGATGCCAGCCCTCGACGCGGCCTGAACACTGGGGCAACTACTAGTCGTTGGCGGGGGGACCGGCGGCCCTGCCGGATGACGCCGGTCGACCTGGCACGGGACGCCGGAACGTAAGTGGCTTGTCTATATCGAGATACGCTGATCCGGACGCCACGGCCCTCACGCGAAGCGCCGCTCGTGTGGCGCGGACAGCCACCGCCTCGGCGCGGTCAAGTTGACCGACCAGTCGCACCCCGCTGGCCAGTTCGCGGTTCATGCCCTGCTCGGCCAGCACCCGCAGGCGATCGAGCTGCCCCGTCACCGGAAAGCGCGCGCGGTCGCGGAGGAAGTTCTGGATGGCATCATCCTTGAGCCATGCCAGACCCCGCGCCAGGGCGTCGCTCGTGCGCAGATCGTATGCGAGGTCGGGCACCAGGAGTTGATCCGCGTCGGTGTCGTAACGTGGCGTTCCGGTGAGGTAGAGTTGCCCGGTCACGCCACCGCTGAAGCGCACGCCGAGCGCCACGCGTCCCCCACCGATGCCGAGCAACGTGATGGACCGGATGGTCACCGTGCGGTTGGCGACCGGGATCTCCTTTCCGACGAGCGCGCGCCGCAGCATCCCGGTGGCCACGCCGTAGTCGATCTCGCCGTCGAGCGTCACCTGCAGGCGCCCACCGGTCGAGTCCGACCGCTCGAGCCGCGGAAGCGGCGTGAACAGGTCGAAATCATTCGGCCGATTGCCCGTCTCGATACGTGGTCGGGCGGTCAATCGCAGGCTCGCGACCATGGTACCGGAGTCGGTGCGCACACCGATCAGCCGTACGTCCGAGGGATTGATCGTGAACCACACGCTGTCGGTCAGTCGAATGGCGCGCGACATGTCCCGCCACCATCGCTCGAAGCGATCGCGCGTCTGGACCTGGGCGATGGATCGATCGAGCCGCTGAATCTGCTGCTGGAGCACCGATCGCGTCGCCTGCATCACCTTGTCCGTGACATCGGCGCGGAAGATCGTGACGCGGCACTTGTCGCGCTCGGTGGTGGTGACGGGTTCGACACTCGCGATGCGGGTGCGGGCCGAGAGGGCCCACGTGGGATTGATCGCGATCTGGCTGACCAGCCGCACACGCGCACGCGGCCTCGGTACGTCGGGGCCGGTGCCGCACGCCGAGCTGATCTCCGGGCCGATCGGTGGCTTGTACCAGCCGCGGCCTTCGTACTCCACGACGGTGGACACGGTGACGCGAAGCCCGTCGATGTCGATGCGAAAAGGCGCGCGGGTGGCGGCAAAGGCCACATGCAGTCGACGGTTTGTCTCGACGTCGAGCCTCTGACCGATGTCGCCGAAGCGTCGCGGCACCGCCTGCTCGAGCGCGGCCAGCGCCGGTGCGAGGTCGTAGCGCACTTCCGACTCGATGACCGAGGGCTCGATGGGCTTCAGGGAATCGACGGGATCGTCGACGACGAGGGGCGGCGGTGCCTCGAGGTCCGGCGTGCCCGAGCAGGCGATCGCGCCCATGGACACCGCCGCAACGCCGAACAGACGTCGCATGCGGCGCCGACCGGAGCCGGCGGGTAGGCGGTGTGTGGGAGCGCGCATCGGTCCTGTTTCTAAGCTCGGTGCGCGGAGCGGCCGACGTAAGGCCTGACGGCGCTCGTGCGATGGAGGTCCGCCAGCGAGATTCCGCGCCATGCGACGGTACGCGCGACTGCGGGGGCTCGCGATGGGTTGCGGACTCGCCCTCCTCTTTGGGGGGACGGCGGCACGTGCTCAGCTCCCCCCGCCCGGCTGGCAGGAGCCGCGCTGTGCGATGGACCTGCCGCCCTTCGCGACGCCGTTCTGCGCCGAGCTGGTGCCGACCCCGGGACTCGACGGCGTGCGTGGCATGCTCGAGCTGCGCTGGGTGCCCACCCCGTTCGGGGTAGCGGTACGCCCGGATGGCCAGCTGCGCCACTTCCTGGTGGCTCGTCTCGAAGGCCTCCCGCCACCGGCATCGTTAGGTGCCTATCGCGCATTCGTCGCCTGGGGCTACGATCTCACGCACGCCCGCGAGGTGAAGCTCGGCGTGGTGCGCAATGGCGCCAACGCCCTCGGAGAACTTCCGTTCGAGAACTTCCGCGTCCTGGTGTCGGCCGAGTCGTCGGCGATGGTGCGCACGCGGAGCGGGCGGCTCGTCGTGCGCGCCACGAGCCCTGGTGCGCTCCTGCTCGCCCACCGCGACGCCATGGCGACCATGCTGGCCGGCGCCCCGGCCAGCGAACACGCCGGCCACGCGACCGGGTGGCCCATGCCGTGGGTCGATCCGCGCATCGCCCCCACCTCCATGACGCACACGCCGCCATCGACGCGCGCGTGGCTGCCAGACACCACGGGCCGCCTGGTCACGCCCGCCAGGCCGCGCGAGGTGCGTGATGTGCGGAACGGTGATACGCTGCAGCTCACCGCGTCACTCGTCAGGCGCACCGTCGCCGGTCGCACCTTCGTCATGTACGGGTACAACGGCCAGTACCCGGGCCCGCTGATTCGCGTGCGGCAGGGCGCGAACGTCACCGTGCAGTTCCGCAATGCGCTCGACCTCCCCACCACGATCCACTGGCACGGACTGCGGCTCGACAATCGCAGCGACGGCGTCCCGCACGTCACGCAGGATCCCGTCGCGCCCGGCGACTCGTTCACCTATCACCTGCGCTTCCCCGACGCCGGCATCTACTGGTACCACCCGCACGTTCGTGAGGACATCCAGCAGGACCTCGGTCTCTACGGCAACATCCTCGTCGCCCGGCGTGCGCGCGCGCAGGTGCCCGTTCACCGCGAAGAGGTGCTCGCGCTCGACGACTTCCTGCTGACCGACACCGGCACGCTCATGCCCTATGGCGCCGATACGGTCACGCACGCGCTCATGGGGCGGTTCGGGAACCTGCTGCTGGTGAACGGTGAGCCCAACTATCACTTGCAGGTACGGCGCGGAGAGGTCGTCCGCTTCCATTTCACCAACGTCGCCAATGCCCGCCTCTTCAACCTCCGGCTGCCCGGCGCGCGCCTCAAGCTCATCGGATCCGACCTCGGTGACTTCGAACGCGAGGCCTGGGTCGAATCGATCGTGATGGCGCCCGCCGAACGCTATGTGGTCGAAGCGCGATTCGACCGCCCGGGCCGCTACCCGCTGCTCAACAGCGTGCGATGGCTCGATCACATGCGGGGCACGGCCAAGCCCGTCGATGATACGCTTGGCGTGGTAGAGGTCGGGGCCGAACGTGCCGCCCCGGACCTCGCGTCGTCGTTCGCACGGTTGCGCGAGCATGCGGAGGTGCGCGCGGAGGTGGCGCGCTACCGACACCTGGCGGACCGCGAGCCCGATCACGTCCTGACGCTGGGCATGCGGCTCGACCCGGCCGTCCCGCCCGCGACCGTGGCCATGCTCACCGGCATCGCGGTGCCGGTGGACTGGAACGACGCCATGCCCATGATGAACTTCCCGTTCACGGCGCGCGACGTCACGTGGATCTTGCGAGACGAACAGGGCCGCGAGAACATGGCCATCGCCTGGCAGTTCCATGTCGGGCAGGTCGCGAAGATCCGCCTGGTGAACGACCCGTCGGTCACGCACGCCATGGCACACCCGATCCATTTCCACGGCCAGCGCTTTCTCGTCACCTCGCGCAACGGCGCCCCGAATACGAACATGGTGTGGAAGGACACGGCGGTCCTGCCGGCCGGTGAGACCATGGACATCCTGCTCGAGCTCACGAACCCCGGCCGCTGGATGATGCATTGCCACGTCGCCGAGCACCTGGGCACCGGCATGATGGGCATGTTCGAGGTGCGGTGAAGGCGCGGGGCGGGAGGTTGGCACGAGGCAGGATCGACGCAGCACGACGCATGCAGCTTGACTCACCGTCTCGACCCACGACACGATGAAGACCTCAGCGCTCCTCCGATTCGTCGCGGCGTTCGCCTGCGTGCCGGCCCTCGTCACGGCGCAGGAACGTCAGCTCTCGCCACAGGTTCGCACGTTCGTCTCGGTCGACGCGCCGATCGTGGCCCTCACCAACGTGCGTGTGATCGATGGCACGGGCGCGGCGCCGAGGGAGAACCAGGTGGTCCTCATCGAGGGCGAGCGCATCCGCGCCACCGGTCCCATGGGCAGCGTCACGATCCCGGGGAATGCCCGCGTGATCGATCTCTCGGGCCATACGGTCATCCCCGGCATCGTCGGGTTGCACGACCACATGTACTACAGCTCTGCAGCAGGCGGCTCGATGAAGATGATGCTGCAGAGCTATCCCCGGCTGTTTCTTGGCGCCGGGATCACCACGGTGCGCACGGCCGGGAGTACCGACTCGTACCAGGAGATCAACGTCCGGAACGCGATCACGCGCGGGCTCATGGTGGGGCCGGAGATGTTCGTGACCGGCCCGTATCTGCAGGGGCCCGGCCCGGGCCCCGGGGCAATGCACCCGGTCGACGGCCCTGACGACGCCCGCCGCATGGTGAAGTACTGGGCCGAGGAGGGCGTCACCTGGTTCAAGGCCTACACGCAGGTCTCGCGCGCCGCCCTCGGCGCCGCGATCGACGAGGCACACAAGCACGGAGTGAAGGTGACCGCGCACTTGTGCTCCGTGGGCTATCGCGAGGCGGTCGCTCTTGGTATCGACAACCTGGAGCACGGGCTGTTCGCGAATACCGAGTTCTACGCCAACAAGCAGCCCGACGCCTGCCCCTCCGCGGGGGACTCCGCGATCTTCGCTTCGGCCGACGTCTCCAACCCGGACGTGCAACGCACCATCCGGGAGATGGTCGATCGCAAGGTATCGCTCACCTCGACGCTGGCCGTGTACGAGACCAGCACCCCGTCGCGATTGCAGAAGGACCAGCGCGTGCTCGACGCACTCATGCCCGAGGCCGCGGCGGCCGTTGGCCGTTGGTACGACAACGCCGCCACCGCCAATGACCGTGTGGCCAGAGACGTGCTTCGCAAGACGATGGCCTTTGAGGTGGCCTTCATGCGCGCCGGAGGGCTCCTGGCGGCGGGCTCCGACCCGTGTTGCCTCCACGTCATCGCCGGGTACGGCGACCAGCGCAACTACGAGTTGCTCGTCGAGGCGGGACTCGCGCCCGCCGAAGCCGTGCAGGTGATGACGCTCAACGGCGCCAGGGTACTCGGCATCGACGGACGCACCGGGTCGATCGCCGCCGGCAAGCAGGCGGACCTCGTCGTCCTCCGCGGCAACCCGGCACAGAACCCCGGAGACATCCGCAACGTGGTCACGACCTTCCGCCTCGGGATCGGGTACGATGCCGCGAAGCTGGTGGCGTCCGTCAAGGGACAGGTGGGCCTCAAGTAGCCCACCTAACGAGCGACGGGAAGCCCGCGCCGCCGCTCCGTCCCGTGTAGATTGCCGCCCGCGGCGCCCGTCAGCGCGCACCCACCCATTCCCAGGAGTTTGTGTGCAGCTGCTCGTCGTGCGTCACGCCATTGCCGAGGAGCGCGCCGATTTCGCCAGGCGCAGCGCGACCGATGAAGAACGCCCACTCACCGACAAGGGTCGCGAGAAGATGAAACGCAGCGCTCGCGGATTGCGTCGCGTCCTTCCGTCGATCTCCCGCCTCGCGTGCAGTCCCCTCACGCGCTCGACGCAGACGGCCGCGATTCTCGCCGAGGAGTATCAGCTCTCGCGCACGTGGGAGATCGACGAGCTGCGTCCGTCACGGCCCATTCGCGACTTCCTTCCCTGGCTGGCGTCGCACGATGAACACGAGATCGTCGCGATCGTCGGGCATGAGCCCTACCTTGGCTCGCTGGTGACGTGGCTCATGACCGGGATGGAGGATCCGGCCGTGGCGTTCAAGAAGGGCGGCGCGCTCCTCCTCGACTTTCCAGGTCAGGTGACCTCGGGGGCTGCAACCCTCGTCTGGGCCATGGCGCCGGCTCAGCTTCGTCGGCTGGGTGAATAGGTGCGAGAGCTCCCGGCGTCGTTGCTCGATACCGCAGAACCGCGAGGCATCCGCCTGGTGGCGCTCGCCATGCTGGCCGACGCTGCCGCGGCACGAACACGGCTCGACATGCCGGGCGACAACGAGGCCCTGCACGACTTCCGCGTGGCCGTGCGCCGGCTGCGCAGCTGGCTCCGCGCCTGGCGCGAGGTGCTCGGTCGCGGCGGTCCACCTCGGGCCGTGCGCACGCTGCGCCGCGTGGCGCGTTCGACGAGCGGACGTCGCGATGCCGAAGTGTTTCATGCCTGGCTCGAAACGACGCTCCCCCGGGCCCAGCGGCGCCACCGGCCGGGCATCCGCTGGGTGATGGCTGCCGTCGATGAAGGTCGGCGCGATGGCGCCACGCTCGACGCGGCATCGATCGCCGCATTCGAGGGCGCGGTGAATGAACTGCGGGAAGCGATGACCTGGTACCGCGTGGCGCACCATGTCGAAGACGGGCCGCGCGAGGTGCCGTTCACCACCGCCATGGCGACCGCTGTCCGCTCACACGCCACGGTGTTTCGGCGTCGACTGGAGCGAATACACGAGTCGGCCGACGACGCGGCCATTCATCGCGCGCGGATCGCCGGCAAGCGTCTGCGCTACCTGATCGAACCAGTGACGCCGTGGGTTACGGGTGCGCCCGCGTTGATCTCGGCGCTCAAGGCCATGCAGGACGCTCTGGGTGGTTTGCACGATGCCCATGTCTGGAGCCACCACCTGCACACGCACGCCGAGCGCGCGCGCGTCGAACGCGCTCTGCGGGGGGCTGCGTCGGTCGATGAGGGAGGCGCACGGCGCGCGAGGCGTTCCCCACCTGACGTGCAACCGGGAGTCGAGGCGCTCACCGAGCGTCTGCTGCATGAGACGCGCGACGCGTTTGCGGCGTGGGCGTCGCGATGGTCCACTGATGCGCGCGACACCTTCTTCGCCGCCGTCGAGGACGTGGCTGAGATCCTCGATGCACACAGGGCGGGCGGTGTGGAGATCGAGCGGAAGTACCTGCTGTCGCGAGTTCCTCCGTCGATGCCGCGCGCCGAGGTGTGGGAGATCGAACAGGGCTACGTCCCTGGCGAGCGACTCGTCGAGCGACTGCGGCGCGTGGTCACACCGGACGGAGAGACCTGGTTTCGCACGGTGAAGTCGGGCCGTGGGGTGGCCCGCGTGGAGCTGGAGGAGGCGACCACGCCGGAGATCTTCGCGGCGATGTGGCCGCTCACCACCGGTCGCCGCGTACGCAAGCGAAGGCATCGCGTGGCCGAGGGGCAGCGGTTCTGGGAAGTCGACGAGTTCACTGACCGCGATCTCGTGCTCGCCGAGATCGAACTGGCGAGCGTCGATGAGCCGGTGGAGATCCCGGCGTGGCTTGCTCCGGTGCTCGTGCGTGACGTGACGGGAGAGCCGGAGTACGTGAACGCCAACCTCGCCCGTTAGGCAACGGTATCATCGTGCAGATCTTCGTCGTCACCAACGATTTTCCGCCGCGGATCGGCGGGATCAACGACTACGTGGACCGTCTGGTGCGCCGACTGCCGGCACATCAGGTGACCGTGTTCACGTCGAACTACGCGGGCGCCGAGGCGTTCGATCGGACCTATCCTCACGAGGTGATCCGCCTGCCGACCGAGATGATGCTGCCGGTGCCCGGCGTGCGGCGCGCGCTGCACGACCTGCTCGCCGCGCGACGCCCCGATCTGGTGCTCTTTGGCGCGGCGTGGCCGCTGGGCCACCTGGGTCCTGGCATCGTGCGCCGCTTCGGTATTCCGTACGGCGGGTTTGCGCACGGCCTGGAGCTGACCGGTGCGATCGTCCCCGGAGTGCTGCGCCATGTCGGGCACCGTGCCTCGCTGCTCACGGCGGTGAGCGCGTGGGCGCGCGCGCGCCTCGAGCCGGCATTTGGCTGGCGAGGGCGCATGCCGCTCCTCCCGTCGGGGATCGATACCGCGCACTTCCATCCCGGGGTCTCCGACGCCCTGGTGCGCGAGCGGCACGCGTTGGGCGACGCGCCCGTGGTGAGCTGCGTCTCGCGTCTCGTGGCTCGCAAGGGGCAGGACATGCTGATCCGCGCGTGGTCCGCGGTGTGCGCGGCGGTTCCCGGGGCGAAGCTGCTGATCGTTGGGCACGGGCCTCACGACGAGGCGTTGCGCGCGCTCGCGGCCCGCGAGGGTGTGGCAGGCGACGTCGTGTTTTCTGGCGCCGTGCCGTACGCCGAACTCCCGGCCTACTTTCGTGCCGGCGATGTCTTTGCGATGCCGTGCCGTTCGCGGTGGTTTGGCTTTGACGTGGAAGCGCTTGGCGCCGTGTTTCTGCAGGGCGCCGCGGTCGGTCGGCCGGTGATCGCCGGACGGTCGGGAGGCGCGCCCGAGGCGGTGCGACACGGCGACACCGGCCTCGTGGTCGAGCCGGACGCGCCCGGCCCGGTGGGCGACGCCGTCATCGAACTGCTCGCGGATCGCGACCGCCGCGAGCGCATGGGCGCCACCGGGGCGGCGTGGGTACACGCCGAGTGGAGCTGGGACGTGATGGCGGCGCGCCTGGGCTGCTTGATCGCCGAGGCCGTCGCGCGTCCGCGGTGAGCCGGAGGCCTAACGACTTCCGCCGCCGACCCACTCCGGCGCACTCCGGCCGTCGACGATCGCGCCGAGCCGTGGCTCGCCGGCGCCGTCGACCACCGGAGTGAGGGGGCGCGACACTTCCACCGAGACGGGCCGGCGCTCCCGGATCATCAGCGAGTCGTACACCGTTTCGAGGCGGTCGATGATCCGGTCCCATCCAAAGGCACGCGCGCGCGTGGCGCCGCCAGCGCCTAACGATCGGGCGAGCGTCGGCTCGTCGAGCAGTCGTTGCACACCCGCGGCCAGGGCCTGGGGGTCGGACGGTCGCACGAGCAACCCCTCGCGACCGTCGCGAGCCACTTCGCGGTAGCCCGCGATGTCGCTCGCCACGAGCGGCAGGCCCGCGGCCATCGCCTCGACCAGCACAATTCCAAAGCTCTCGCTGCCCGTCGCCGGACTGATGAAGATGTCGGCGGCCTTGTGGTACGTGGGCAGTGCTTCGTACGACACGCGCCCCATCATGTGCACGCGGCCGCGCACCTCGGCCGGAAGGCCAGTGATCGCGTCGCGTTCCGCGCCGTCGCCGACGACCACCAGTTGCAGGTCCGGATAGCGCGGCGCGAGCTGCGCGAACGCCTGCACCGCCACGGGAAATCCCTTCCGTGGCTCCAGACGCCCCACGAACAGCAGGTGTCGCCCGGGCGGCAAGTTTGCCGGAGCAGCAGACGCGAACACATCGACGTCTGCACCGTTCGGCACGATCTCCACGGGATCGTCACCCATGCGCGAACACACGGAGTGCCGCGCGGCGGTGCTCACGGCAAGCCGCCGATCGACCTTGCGCCACACCGGACGGAGAAGCGGCGCGATGGCCGAGTAGACGCGGCCCTCGAAGTGATCGCGCGCAAAATACGAATGGAACGTGGCAACGACCGGGGCATTGCGGTGCAGCACCCCAAGCATCGACGTGCTCGGTGTCAGCGGGTCGTGGACGTGGATGATGTCCGGCGTGAAAACCTCGAGCGCCTTGCGCACGACACGCGAACTGCGGCGCGAGAAGCAGAGCCGGGCCACCGAACCGTTCACCCGCACCGGGTACGGGCGGCCCACGATCCGGGCGCCCTCGCGAAAGCCGGGTGCATCACCCGGGGCGAGCACGATCACGTCGTGGCCGCGCTCGCGCAGGTGATGCGAGAGCTGGCCGATATGCACCTGGACACCCCCAGGCGCATCCCAACTATAGGGCGAGATCTGGACGATGCGCATGCCGCCTTTGATCCGTGTCTCGTGGCAGGAGTTTGAGCCGAGGTTCGTGCCTTACACCTGCGAGGGCCTCCGGCGAAGGCTCCAGCCTTCGACCGCGAGGGCAATGACCGCGATGGTCGCACCAACGAGTCCGAGTGCCCATCGGAACGGCTCTCGTACCCCAAAGGTTCCCGAAAGATAGATCCCGCCGCCAACGATGAACGCCGAGGCGGCGAAGACTGCTGCCACCAGGAGGTCCTTTGTGGAGAAGATCACGGCGCGGCTCTCGGCCGGCGCATGTTCGTGCAGCAATGTGTCCTGCGCCACCATGACCGGCGCGAGCAACGCTCCGCCAACCAGGGCGACCGGAACGAAGGCCCGGAACGAAAACCACACCCCCGCGCCGATCATCAGCAGCCCAATGGCGCACGTGCCCCACACAATGAGCTGCTCCCTCCGCCAGCGGCTTCCCACACTCCCCACCGTCAGGGAACCCACGACCATTCCTGCGGCCAGCAGGCCGCCCAGGTACCCCACGCCCTCGGTGCCGCGCCCCATCACCGTTTGCACCGAAAGCGTCATCGCGACGTACACCGTGCTGGCGAAGAGTGCGAGCAGTACGAGCGAGGTGAACGCGAAGCGAAGGCCTGGGGTGCGACCTACGACCCGTATCGTCTCCCGAACTTCCTGTACGAGGTGTCGGGGACTTCGTTTCACCGTTTCGCGCGGTGCGACCGGGCGCACACCGTTTCCCTTCGCCTGCGCGACCGCGAGGATGCCGAGCAGGGTGATGACCGACGCCACAAAGGACGCGGAATCGAGGTAGAAGCCCGCAGCCCATGACGTCCATCCAAACTGCGTCCAGACGTCGGCGCCGAGGATGATGCCTCCGCCCACGATCCCCACGACCGTGGCGACGCGGCCAATCGACGTGAGTGCGGCGTTGGCCGGCAGCAGTTCGTCGCGCTGCACCAGATCCGGAATGAGCGCCATCTTCGCGCTGTTGAAGAACAGGCCAAGCAGGAAGACGAAGAACGCGGCGACGTACACCGACCAGAGGTGGCCGGTTCGGAGGTACAGGGCGGGCATGGCCAACACGAGGATCGCGCGCAGCGCGTCGCAGACGATCATGGTTACGCGCTTGTTCCACCGGTCGACCAGCGCTCCGGCGAGCGGGCCAAAGAGCACGACGGGCGCGGTGAAGACGACCGACAGTTTGGCGAGTTCGATGCCCCCCGTGTCGGCGCGCGCGCCGCTGCCAACGAGCGCGATCAGGGCCATGTGGTGCAGCTTGTCGCCAAACTGCGAAAGCGTCTGTCCCGCGACGAGGAGCAGGAAGGCAGGCCGGCGCAGCACGGCGCTGAGCGTCGGTGTCGCCGACGACACCACGCGTGCGTCAGGGACGACCGTCACGGGCGCGCCAGTCCGGTTGAAAGACGTACCACTGGTCGGGGTGTGCGCGAATGAAGGTTTCCAGGCGCGATGCGACCAGGCGCGTCAGCGACTCTTTGGTGTGTCCATCGGGCTCGATGGCCGGATCCACGTGAAGAACATAGCGGGGCGCTCCACGCGGCCCGCGCACGATGTATCCCGGAACAATCGGGGCGCCCGTGGCAAGCGCAAACGCGGCCGGCCCGGTCGGAACCTCGCGAGCCGCATCGCCGAACGGGACCACGAGTCCCTCACCCCCTCCAACCATTCGATCTGCCACCAGTAGCACGATGCTCCCTTGGGTCAGCAGGCGGTACAGCTGTCGCAGGCCGGTGTTCCGCGACAGGAGCTGCAGGCCCGTGGCTGCACGATACGCCGCCAGCGCGGCGTTGGTGTCGGGATCGATGTCCTCGACCAGGCCGTGGACGGCGAAGCCAAGGAGTGCGAGCACGGCGCCCCCCAGCTCGTACGGACCGAGGTGCGGTGTCACGACGATCACGCCTCGACCCGATGCCTGCGCGCGGCGGAGCTCGTCCAGTCCCTTGGTCTCGACGAGGTCGAGGATCGCTGTGCGGGAAAGCGCCGGCAGGCGAAACAGGTCCGATGCGTCTTCGAAGAGTTGACGGAAGACTTTCGCGGATCCGTGGTGGCGCGATGCTGTGCCGTTTCCCGCGGTCAGGTGCGCGAGATTCTTCCGGATCGTGCGCCGGCGACGCGCCGCCACGAGCCACCCCACGGAACCCGCGAGTGTGCCAAGCGCGCGAAAAAGCGGGGGCGGCATCCAGCGCGCCGCGGACACGGCAGCTCGAACCAGGGCGGCAGACGGCAGCACGGACGTTCAGGACGGGGGAGCAACCGGCGGGAGCGCGCGCTGCATGCGGACGAAGCGCACCTCGACGCCGTTAGGCATGCGATCACGCACCGCGGCAATTTCCGCGAATCCGGCGGCGGCGTACAGCGGTACGCCGGGGAGCGTGGCCATGAGTTCGAGCGCCTGATATCCCTCGGCGCGCGCGGCGTCGCTGCACAACTCGAGGAGTCGGCGACCCAGGCCGCGTCGTGCAAAGTCCGGGTGTACGAAAAACGCGCGGATGCGCGCCGGGTCGTGTGCCGGGTCGAGCACCGGCGCGGCGTCCATGCGTCGTTGGTCGCCTCCGTACAGAGCACCGCGTCGGCTCCAGCCTCCACACGCGACCGGTCGACCGTCGCATTCGCCGATGAAGTACGTCCTGTCGTCAACGAGCGTGGTGTCCACGCCAAACACGTACCGGTTGGCCGCGTCGATCTCTTCGGGCGTGTAGAAGCCCTGGCTGAGCGCCTCGGCGGAGACGTGGATCAGCGCGTTGAGCGCATCGACATCGTCAGGGCGGGCGAGCCGGAAATGAACGTCCACGAAGGTTGGGCCGCGTCGAAGCGATCGCTGAAGCTAACCCGTCGCCAGACGACAGCGCCCCGGCGGTGAGGCCGGGGCGCGAGGGACCCGAGGGGGAAGGCCAACCTACGGCGTGAGCGCGCTCCCGGGTGGGAGGCCAGCAGCCGGGCTGCAGATGATATCGCCGGACGCGGTCGTGGTCGCTTCACGTCCGACGAACGTCTGGCACGTCATGCTCGGGGCGCTGGCGTGCGTCGCGAGTGCCGCAAAGCCGTGGTTGAAGTCCCCGCTCGTGATGGAGACGTTCACGAGTGAAGAGCCGTTCCAGTCGAGTTGGGCCGTGTCTGCCGAATACGTCATGTGCTCGGCCCAGAACGCTTCTTCGGCCACGCGCAGCGAACCGAGGTCGGTCTTCATGGACGCGATGAACGCGCGTTCCTTGAACGTGCGATAGCGAGGGACGGCGATGGCCGTGAGTGCGCCAAACACCACCATGGCCACCAGGATCTCGGCGAACGTGAAGCCCCGGCTGTTGCGCGACATGATCATACCGTCCGTGGGAGTGTTGCGTCCTGTGACTCCTGTGCTATGCAGGACCGGTGCCGTCGTGTCCTGGCTCACAAAAGGGTCGGCCGCTAATCGCCGGGCTTGAGTGCCGAGCCCCGTGACGCGAGCCGTGCAGGGGCGAAGGCGATGGCCAACTCCCTGCCGGGCAACGGGTTGGCGAGTGTGCGCCAGCGAACGGTCACCTCGGAGAACCCGACCTGGCACCTCGGTTCATCCCGCTCCACGCGATCCTCATCCTACGTCGTTGCCGCTGCGCACCCAGGCGACAGAATGACGGACGTGTTGGCCGCGTCGCAACGCGGTGGCGAGCCGGAGCGCAGCCAGAGGTCGCGTACGATCCGCCCGTCGATGTCGAACGAGCGCCGTTCTGTTCGACAGGTATGTGTGAAGGCCGTCTGATGGAGCCTCCACGATGACGAAACTTTCTGCCGGCAGAAGCCGTTCGATGCAAGCGAGTGCTTGCTTGAAGCGCCAGGCCCTGCTATCCCTTCACCCCCGCTGTTCAGGGCTTGTTGAGCGAGGCGCGGCGACGACGCGCGTCGAAGCAACAGGACACCACGAAGGACGATGGACACGAGATGACCAGGGAAGCGTTACGGCCTGCCGCGCCACCGGAGAGCCGCCAGCGATTGCTCGAGGCGGCTGCGGCGGTGTTTGCCGAGGCCGGGTTTCGCGGCGCGACGACGCGCCGCATTGCGGAGGCCGCAGGCGTCAACGAAGTCACACTCTTTCGATTGTTTGGCTCCAAGTCGCAGCTCATGAGCGAGGCGTTCGAGTGCGTACACCCGACGCTTCGAGCCGCGCTGCCGGCCCGACCCGGGAGCGATGTCGAGGCCGAGTTGGTGACCTGGGCCGAGGCGCACTTGCTCGGGATGCGCCAGATCCGACACCTGATCCGCAAGACGATGGCCGAACTCGAGGAGCACCCGGAGATGAGCGAGTTCGTGTGCGACGCCAAGACACCGTATTTCAACCAGTTGGTGTCGTACGCCACGCGTGTGCGACAGCCGACGAACGCGGCCGAGCGCGAGGAGACGCGCACCGCATGCACGATGCTCTCGTCGGCGCTGTTCGCCGACGCGCTGGGTCGCGAGGTCGTGCCGACCGCATATCCGTCGCCTCCGGAGCGCGCAGCACGCAAGTACGTACAGCTCTTTCTCAAAATGTTGGGCGCAACACCGTCGACGAGGCCCCGGCGCCGCAGGTCGGTGGCGCGTGCCAGGTCGACCTGACGCCACGCCGGTTCGCTTACACCACCCGAGATCCATGACTTCATATCAAAGACTGCTCGCCGCGGCCGCGGCCGGTGCCGTGACGTTGCTCGCGTCGGGCGCCGGCGCCCAGTCCGGCCGCGCCCTCTCCCTCGAAGAGGCGTTGCGCCTCGCCGAGTCACAGAGCGAGGCCGTGCGCATCGCTCAGGCCGGCGTGCGTCGTGCCGACGGACAATTGATGCAGGCGCGTTCCCAGTACCTCCCGCAGCTCAACGGCTCGGCCGGATACTCGCGCACGCTGGCCACGCAGTTTTCCGTCTTTCAGACGGACCCACCGGTGGTACCACCCACGGCGCCGCCGGTGCCGCCGATGGACACAACGTCGTACTTCCAGCCGTGCACGCGGTACCTGGCGCCGGGCGGAGCGAGCGAGGCGCAACGCGTGCAGGGCCTCGAGGCGTACGCGCGCTGCTCGTCCAGTGGCGGAGGCCTCGACTTCTCCCGCGCCGGCTTTGGCGCGAAGAACCAGTACCAGCTGGCCGCCAACGGATCGCTCACGCTGTATTCTGGCGGGCGCGTGCAGGCACAGAACCGGGCCGCACGCGCCGGCCGTCGGTCGGCAGACATCGAACTCTCTGCGCAGCGCGCACAGATGGCGCTCTCGGTGACGGAGGCCTACTTCGATGCCGTGCTCGCGGAGCGTCTGGTGGCCATCGCCGAGTCGTCGCTGGCGCAGACCGAAGGCACGCTGCGACAGACGACGGTCGCGCGACAGGTCGGCAACCAGTCGGAGTTCGAACTGCTGCGGGCGAGAGTCACGCGCGACAACCAGCGGCCGATCGTGATCCAGCGGCAGGCAGAACGCGACATCGCGCACCTGAGGCTCAAACAGCTGCTCAACGTACCCTACACCGAGCCGTTGCGCCTGACGAGTGACATCGAGGACCAATCGATGGCGCCGGTGCAGCTCGTGGCCGGCACCACCCTGCGCGGCGCGGCGCCCGATACGAGCGCAGGCGCGCGCGCTCCCGTGCGCCAGCTCGAGGAAGGGCTCAGGGCGCAGGAAGCCGATCTGAGCATCGCGAACAGCGGGTGGATTCCGACGGTGAGCCTGAGCACGGCGTACAGTCGCGTGGCCTTCGGCGCGAGCGGCATCCCGACCTGGGGCAACTGGGTGAACAACTGGACGGTGTCGCTCGGCGCGTCGTTCCCGCTGTTCACGGGCGGGCGCATCCGAGGTGAGCAGCTGGTGGCACAGGCCTCGCTGGACGAGGCGCGCGCACGCCTCGACCAGACCCGCGAACTCGCCGCGCTCGACGCGCGGCAGTCGGTCGCGCAGCTCCAGCAGGCCGAAGCCGCCCTGGCCGCGAGCCTCGGCACCGCCGAAGAAGCGTCCAGAGCCTATACGATCGCGGAGGTCCGGTTCCGCGAAGGCGTGTCCACGCAGCTCGAATTGTCGGAGTCGCGGTTGCTGCTCGAACAGGCGCGTGCCAATCGGGCGCTTTCGGCGCGGAACGTTCAGGTGGCGCGCATGCGGCTGGCGCTGCTCAGGGATCTGCCGTTAGGCGCTGGCGGGGCAGGCTTTGGCTCGCCGGCGGGAGCCGGAGCGATGCCGGGAGCCGGCGCGACCGGCGGTGCGGCTCCGGGTGGCGTGCAGGCGCCACGAACGCAGGTGCAGCGCGGCGCTCCCACGGCGTCGACCACAACGGGTACACAGGGACAATAACGGAACCATGACCATGACCACCGCCTTTCGATACAGCTCCCTCCTCGGCGCCGCCGTGCTTGGCGCCGCGCTCGCCGCCTGTGGTGGCGAGAACGCTGCCGCGAAGGACGCGGACAGCGCCGCGCCCGTGACGATGACCGTGGGGCCGGAAAACATCACGCTCGTCGTGCGCGAGCAGGTGTCGTCCGGACCGGGGATCTCCGGCACGCTTGCCGCCGAGCGCGAGGCCACGGTGCGCGCCGAGATCTCGGGCCCGGTGCTGTCGACGCACGCCGACCAGGGCGTTCGCGTGGCCCGCGGCACGGTCCTCGCCCGCCTCGACGATCGCACGCTACAGGACCAGATGCTCTCCGCGCGCGGCGCCGTCACGACGGCGACGAGCAGCCTCAACCTCGCCCAGCGCGAGCTGGACCGGTTCACCAAACTGAAAGAAGCGGGCGCGATCGCCGACCGCGAGTACGAGAACGTGAAGCTCAACCACGAAGCGGCCCAGGCCGCGCTCGCCGATGCGAAGGCGCGCCTCACCTTTGCGCAGAAGCAGCTCGATGATGCGCAGGTGCGCGCGCCCTTCGGCGGCATCGTGAGCCTGCGCCAGGTCAACGCGGGCGACGTCGTGCAGCCCGGTGGTGCGATGTTCACGATCATCGACCCGTCGAGCATGCGGCTCGAGGGCGCGGTGCCGGCCGCCCAGCTCACGGCGTTGCGCATCGGCGCTCCGGTCACCTTCAAGGTGAGCGGCTATCCTGACAAGCCGTTCCAGGGAAAGATCAGCCGCATCAATCCCCAGGCCGATGCGTCGACGGGTCAGGTGCGCGTGGTCGTGTCGATCCCGAACGAACGCGGCGGGCTGGTCGGCGGTCTGTTCGCCGAGGGGCGCGTGGCGGCAGAGAAGCGCCAGGGCCTGACCGCGGCCGCAACGGCCGTCGACGTGCGCGGGCTGCGACCCGTCGTGATGCGCATCAAGGGCGGGCGTGTCGAGCGCGTCGAGGTGGAGCTCGGCCTCCGCGATGAGGACAGTGAACGCGTCGAGATCACGCAGGGCGTCAGCGCCGGCGATACGCTGCTCGTCGGCGCGGCGCAGGGCATCTCCGCCGGTACGCTCGTGAAGGTGAGCGCGCCAACGGACACCAGGACCGCGGCACAGGCCAGCACGTCACCCAAGAGCTGATTCCCCCAGGGCAAGGATTCCGGTCATGTTCATTTCGGATTTTGCGATCAAGCGACCGATCATCACCATCGTCAGCATGCTGGCGCTGGCGGTGGGCGGAACGATCGCGCTGGTCAAACTGCAGACGGACGAGTTCCCGGAGGTCGCACCTCCGGTAGTGACCGTCGGGCTGGTCTATCCCGGCGCGTCGCCCGATGGTGTGGAACGCGAGATCCTCGATCCCGTCGAAGAGGCCATTTCGTCGATCGCCGGGGTGAAGCGCGTCATGGGCACGGCGCAGGACGGCTTTGCCTCGGTGATGGTGGAGTTCCAGTTCGAGAAGCCGCTGCAGGAGGCCACGCAGGATATCCGCGACGCGATCTCGGGCATCCGACAGGACCTCCCGCCGGAGCTCGAGGAGCCGATCATCAAGAAGTTCAACGACACGGATCGGCCGATCGTGTCGCTGGCCGTGTCGTCGGTGAACCTGTCGTCGGGTCAGCTCACGCGCCTGGTCGATCCGCACATCACGCGTGAACTGCGCTCGATACCGGGCGTCGCCGAAGTGAGCGTCCCGGGCAAGGTGGAGCGCGAACTCACGGTGCAGATCCGGCCGGAGGCGCTGCAGAGCGCGGGCATTGCGGTGTCGCAAGTGGTGCAGGCGCTACAACTGCAGAACCTCGCGGCTCCGGTGGGCCGTGTGAACGGCGTGCAGGACGAGCGCGCGATCCGGCTCAAGGGCCGCCTCGAGCGCCCCGATGAGTTTGGTCAGATCGTGGTCGCCGAGCGAAACGGCAACCTCATTCGGCTCAGCCAGGTCGCGGACATCATCGATGCGACCGAAGAGCCGCGCACGATGGCCCTGTGGCAGAAGCGGGAGGACCCAGGCAGCCGCGAAGCCGTCGGCCTCGACATCAAGAAGGCCAGCGGATACAGCACGACCGAGGTGAGCGACCAGATCCTCCAGCGCATCGAACGTCTCAGGACCACGCTGCCCGCCGGCACGACGATCGACGTCGTGAAGAACAGCGGCGTCAACGTGCGCAACTCGGTGCTCAACGTGGAGGAGGCGTTGCTCGAGGGCGCCCTGCTCACCGTGCTCGTGGTGTTCGTCTTCCTCAACTCGTGGCGATCCACGGTCATCACCGGCCTGGCGCTGCCCGTCTCGGTGCTGGCCTCGTTCATCGCGGTCTACGCCCTCGGATACAAGCTGGAGACGATGTCCCTGCTCGGCCTCTCGCTGGCGATCGGCATCCTGATCGATGATGCCATCGTGGTTCGCGAGAACATCGTCAGGCACGTGGAGATGGGGAAAGACCACTACACGGCGGCACGGGAGGGCACCTCGGAGATCGGGTTGGCCGTGGCGGCGACGACGTTTTCGATCCTCGCGGTGTTCATTCCGATCGGCTTTGTATACGGTGTGACTCGACAGTGGATGGGGCCCTTCGCGCTCACCATGGCGTGCTCGGTGGCGGTCTCGCTCTTCGTCTCGTTTTCGCTCGACCCCATGCTCTCGGCGTATTGGCCCGATCCGCATCGCGCCGAGCACGAGAAGGGCGTGATCACAAAGACCCTCGATCGGTTCAACGCCTGGTTCAACCGCATGGCGCAGCGCTACAAGCGCGTCATCGCGTGGGCGCTGGACCACCGGCTCGCCGTGGTGATCATGTCGCTCGGCACGTTCCTCGGCTCGTTCGTGCTGCTACCCAAGGGCCTGCTCGGCATCGGCGTCGTGTTTCTCGGCATCGCGATCGCGGTGGCCGGACTCACCATGTTTCGTTCGCGACTCATCAAGCTGGGTGCGGTGGCCGCGGGCATCGCGGTTCCCGTGGTGCTTCTGCCGATCGTGCCGCAGTTCATGAACGTCGGGTTTGGTTTCTTCCCCGAGGACGACAACGCGGAACTCAACATCAACGTGGAAACGCCACCCGGCTCGAACCTGGACTACACACGACTCAAGTCCGAGGAAGTGGCACGTCGCGTGATGCAGCACCCTGAGGTGCTCTACATCTATACGACCCTGGGTGGCGGCGACGCCGGCGCGGTGGACATCGGTCGGCTGTACGTCAAGCTCGTGGGCAAAGAGGAGCGCAGCATGACGGTGGAGCCGTTTGCCACCATGCTGCGTGACGATCTGGCCGCGGTTGGCGGCGCGACGGTGTCAGTGTTTGCCACCGATTGGGGTGGTGGCCGCAAGCAGGTGATGATCCAGCTGCGCGGCACCAACACTGACGAACTGAACGCCTTTGCGCAGTCCGCGCTGACCGAGGTGCGCAAGGTGCGCGGCGCGGTCGACGTGGGCCTGTCGTCCAAGGGGCAGCGGCCGGAGCTCAACGTGGAGCTGAACCGCGGACTTGCCGGCAGCGTTGGCGTTACCGTGGGGCAGATCGCCCAGGCGTTGCGGCCGGCCTTTGCAGGAATCGACGCCGGTGACTGGCAGGATCCCAGTGGCGAGATGCGCGACGTGGTCGTGCGCCTCTCACCCGAAGCGCGGCGTCGCTCGACGGACCTGCGCAACCTGCCGCTCGTCGTGCAGGGCCCCGACGGAGCGCCGAGCACCATGCCCCTGGGCCAGGTCGCCACGATCACCGAAGGCGTGGGACCGGCGGTGATCAACCACCTCAACCGCGATCGCGTGGTCAACGTGGAGTTCAACACCTCGGGCCGCTCGATGGGCGAGGTGACGAACGATGCCATGGCCACGCTGCAGAGCCTGACGAAGCCCGAAGGCGTCCGGGTGACCACCGGCGGCGAGGCCGAGCAGCAGGCCGAGGTGTTCTCTCAGATCTTCATCGCGCTCGGCATTGCGGTGGGGCTCATGTACCTGATCCTGGTCATGCAGTTCGGGTCGTTCCTCGATCCGCTGGCGATCATGCTCTCGCTCCCGCTGTCGCTCATTGGAGTGTTCCTCGCGCTGTCCCTCTCGCGGAACACGATCAACATCATGAGCCTCATCGGCGTGATCCTGCTGATGGGTATCGTGGCCAAGAACGCGATCCTCCTGATCGACTTCGCCAAATGGGCGCGCGAAAAGGACGGCAAGTCCCTTCGTGACGCCCTGATCGAGGCGGGAGCGATCCGGTTGCGGCCAATCCTCATGACCACCTTCGCGCTGATCGCCGGTATGGTGCCGACGGCGCTGGGTCGCGGCGAGGGCTCGCAGTTCCGCGCCCCGCTGGGCGTGGCGGTCATCGGCGGCGTCATCACGTCCACGCTGCTGACGCTCATCGCGATCCCGACGTTCTACGAAATCCTTGACGACATGCGTACGTGGTTTTCGCGTCGCCTGGGTTTCAACGTGTCACAGAAGACCGCGGAGCACGCCGTCCCGGGGGACCTGGTTCCCCAGCACGGGGACTGAGGTCACACCGCCGGATCGGTTGGGGTGAGGGGGAGGGGCTCAGGTGGCAGGAGGGGGGTGCACCGTTCGCATCCTCGTTCTGCCACCTGTCGCGTTTGGGGCCGTTCCGGTGGCTTGCGGCGGGAGGGGTCATTTCTTTTGTGCGTCCGGACGGAGAGATTCTCCGGGCCGAACCTGGTGCGCCTGGCTGGTCGGGATACGACCGCCGCGGCTGAACTTTCCCCCGGACATGCCTGCCCGAATCGCCTGGTCCCGCCTTTCCGACGAGAAGCTCATGCGCGTGCGCCTGCGCGACCTGGGGCTCTCGATCGAGGGCACACACCTCGAGGGGCTCGTCGAGAAGCTGTATGGCGAACTCGAGGCCAAAGGCTTGAAGGTCAGGCCACACGTCTGGTTGTCGGACGAGTGGTTCTCACCCGCAGGCGTGCCGGGCTTCGCGATTCCGTTCTACCTGGCCCACAAGCGGCTCCGGCGTCTGGAGCAGCGGCAGTTGCTCGACGTCGAGGGCGCGTCGCGCTCCGATTGCCTCCGCATCATGCGGCATGAGACGGGGCACGCCATCCAGCACGCGTATCAGCTGCATCGTCGGCGTCGATGGCAGCAGCACTTTGGCAAGTCGTCCGAGACGTATCCCGAGTACTACAAGCCCAACCCGGCCAGCAAGCGATACGTCCAACACCTGCGGCTCTGGTACGCGCAGAGTCACCCGGACGAGGATTTTGCCGAGACGTTCGCTGAGTGGCTGCGACCACGGTCCGACTGGCGGCAGCGCTATCGGGGGTGGCCGGCACTCCGGAAGCTCGAATACGTCGACCAGTTGATGTCGGACCTGGCGGGCCAGAAACCCCTGGTGGTGACGCGACGCACGGTGGAGCGCGTCGACCGCATGACCAGGACGCTGGACGAGCACTACACGTCGCGTCGCCGGAAGTACACGGTCGTGTTCCCGAACATCTACGACGCCGATCTGCGGCGGCTCTTTTCGGACCAGCCGCATCATCGTCGTCGCGAGGCCGCGGCGACGTTTCTGCGGCGTCACCGGTCGGAGATCCGTTCGCTGGTGGCCAAATGGACGGGTGAGTACCAGTACACGCTCGACCAGGTGCTGGGGAACATCATCGGTCGGTGCGGTGACCTGCGGCTCCGTGTGGTGGGCGGCGAGCGACAGGTGGTGACGGATTTCAGTGTGTTGCTTACCGTGAAGACGATGCACTTCCTGTACGAGCAGGGTCGCCGAAACTGGATCGCCCTCTAGCCCCTCAATGCGAAAGCTCCGCGTCCTGCTGCTGACCGATCCGCGCTGCATTCCCCCGGAGAACATCGAATCGCTCTCCGAGGCCGAGGCAATGGCGTACCGCACGGAATGGGACGTGATCCGCACGCTCCGCAAGATCGGACACGAGGTGCAGCCACTCGGCGTGTACGACGAACTGCGGCCGATCCGGCTCGCGATCGACGAGTTCAGGCCCGACATCGTCTTCAATCTCCTCGAGGAGTTCGCGAGCAATACCCTCATGGGGTACAACGTCGCGGGATTTCTGGAGTTGATGGGCGTGCCGTACACCGGGTGCAATCCGCGCGGATTGATTCTTACCGGCGAGAAGTCGCTGGCCAAGAAAGTGCTGATCTACCATCGCATCCGGCTCCCGGCCTTTCACGTCGCACCCCTCGGTCGCAGGGTGCGCCGTCCCCGCGCGCTGGGCTTCCCGCTGATCGTGAAGAGCCTCACCGAACACGCCTCGCTCGGCATCTCGCAGGCGTCGTTGGTGCATGACGACCAGGAACTGTCGGAGCGCGTGGCCTTCATCCACCGGCGCCTGGGCACGGATGCGCTGGTCGAGCAGTTCATCGTTGGCCGGGAGCTGTATGTCGGAGTGCTGGGCAACGATCGACTCGTCTCGCTGCCGCCGCGGGAGCTGGTGTTCGAAAAGGCGCCGGCCGACACGCCGGTGATCGCCACGGCGCGGGCCAAGCACAATCTCGAGTATCAGCAGCGCCACGGGATCGAACAGCGCGCCGCGGATGAGCTGCCGCCGGACGTCGCGACGCGCATCGGGCACCTGAGCAAGCGCATCTATCGGACGCTGGGCCTCACCGGATATGCGCGCGTCGACTATCGGCTGGGACCTGACGGACAGCTCTGGTTCCTCGAGGCGAACCCCAATCCCGAGCTGGCCGAAGGGGAAGAGTTTGCGTCGGCGGCACAGCAGCACGGCATCGACTATCCGGAGCTGCTGCAGAGAATCGTTGGGCTCGGCTTGCGGGGCACCGGTTCACGTGAGGCGTGAGCCTTTGATGGCGAGGGGGCCGCGATGGAGATCCTGACAGCGATCTGGGGATACCTGACGCTCGGGGTCTCCACGATGGTCACGCAGGAGCTGGGCGCGCTGGTGGGCGGGTTCGCCGCGGAGCAGCGCCACCTCGACCTCACGCTCGTGCTGATTACCTGCGCGACGGCGGTGTTCGTGGAGTCGGTGGCGCTGTATTCGCTTGGTCGCTGGAACGCGGCGTGGGTGCGGCTCCGTCTGCGCAAGGCGTCGCCCGTCGCGCGTCGGCTGCTGCGATCGATGCGCTACAGCCCGTGGCGCGCGACCATCATCTCGCGCTTTGCCTTTGGCGCGCGCATCCCCCTTCCGCTCGCGTGCGGCGCCGCGCGCGTCCCCTCGTGGATCTTTCTCACCGGGACGGCGATCGCCTCGGTGATCTGGGCCTCGGTGTTCGTTGGCCTGGGATGGGTCTTTGGTGAAGGGGCCGTGCTGGTCGTGGGCGAGGTGCGCCGCTTCGAGTGGGTGATCGGCGCGGTGCTCGTGCTGGCGGTGGCGGGTGTGTTCTGGTGGCTCAAGAAGAAGGAGCGCGAGGCGAGGGCGAAGGATCCCACGGCAGGTACGCCGCCCCCGATCTGACCGTTCGGCAGACAGGGGAGCGTCCTCCACACTCCCGGGCGTCGTGGCGCCAGCTGCTGCGGCAGGCCGCCTGGAAAGCGCTGGGTATGCACCCGTACCTGCGGCGCGACATGCCGGCATGGCCTCGGCGCATCTCTCGCCGTGTCGCGGATCGATGCCTTCCTGTTCGTTTCGCGTGCGCGCCGATGCAGCGTCCGGGTTGTCCATGGCTCGATCTCGCCATGGCTCCGCCGCGTCGAGCCCTTGGCACGTGACGCCGTCAGGCCGCTGGCTCTTCGGCCACGCTGTCGCGGATCGCAGGCAGATCCTCGCGTGAACCCGCAACGATGATCAGCGCCACCGCCCCGACGATCACCGTAGCAGCAATGCCGACGCGCGGCGTGAGCGGCTCACCGCCAAAGAGCGCGCCGAGCGTCACCGCGACCACCGGGTTCACGAAGGCGTACGTGGACGCGCGCGCGGCCGAGGCGTGTGTCAGCAAGTACACGTACGCGGTGAAGCCCGCGAGCGACGCCACGAGCACCAGATAGGCAAAGCCGAACCACGACCGCAGCGTCACGTCCGCGACATCGAAGCCCGACCAGCCGCCCAGGGACGAACTCACGATGAGCAGCATCGCGCCGCCGGAGAGCATGTGCATGCCGCTCATCATCTGAGCGGACGCTGGCTTCGCGGCCGTGCGCGCGTAGAGCGAGCCCGCGGCCCACACCAGCGTTCCAGCCAGCACCGCCGCCGCGCCGAGGGGATCGATATGGTCCGCGCCAAGGAGTTCAGCGGGGCCCACGAGGAGCGCGATGCCGGCGAGACCAACCACGACGCCGGCGAGGGTTCCCGCGTGTGGTCGCCGTCGCCGGTCGCGCAGCCACTCCAGCAGGACCATCCAGCATGGTGTCATCGCGGTGAGCAACGAGGCCACGCCCGACGGGATTCGCGTGATGGCGAACGCCACCGCAGCGTTGGAGCTCATGAGGGACACCCCAACCACGGCGGCCGCCTTCCACTCTGCCGGAGTTCCGCGCGCTTGCGTGAGCAGACGAGCGGCGAGGATGAGGATCGCGCCCGCCAGAAGGTTGCGCGCGCCGGCCATGGGAAAGGCCGGCATCGACTCGACGGCGAACTTGATCGCGAGGTACGATGACCCCCAGACCACGTAGACGGTGATGTAGGCGAGCAGCAGCCGCCCGCGCGATGGCGTCATCGCCAGCGAAACAGACGCATCGCGAGCGTAAACGCGACGAGCAGCCAGGCCCCCAGGATCGCCAGCTCGCTCCCCACGCCGGCAAAGCCCTGCCCCTGCAGCATGTTGAACCGCAGGGCATCGACCGCCGCGGTGAGCGGCAGCGCCTGCACGAAGGGCTGTACAACCTCGGGAAAGCGCGACGACGCGAAGAACACCCCTGACGCGACCCACATGGGAAGCATCACGAGGTTCATCATGCCCGATGCAGCCTCGATGGTCTTTGCCCGCGCGGCGATGAGGAGCCCGAGTGCCCCGAATGCAAGGGTGCCGAACAGCGCCACGACAATGAATACGAGGAGCGAGCCGCGCATCGGGACGCCGAACGCAAAATGGCCAAAGGCGCTGATCACCGTGACCTCGATGATCATCAGGCCGAGTCGCATGAACAGGAACGATGCCAGGTAATGGCCCTTTCGCATGGGGGTCGCGACCAGCCGCTTGAGCAACTTCTTGCGCCGCGCATCGACGATGGCGAACCCGATGCCCCAGATGCCGCTCCCCATGAGGTTCATGGCGAGCAGGCCAGGAACGACGAAGTCGACATACCGCGACCCCGGCTCGGAGACGAGCGTCTCACGTGTTGCCACCGGGTGTGTGCCGCCGCCGGCGCGCTGAATGGCGCGATCGACGAGCAGCCCGGCGTTGCGTGCTTCGGGCCGGGCGTCGTCAAAGCGGTACTCCACCGATGCCTCGCTTGACGCGGCGACGACCACGGCGACCGTGCCCAGGCGCAGCGCTTCGGTCGCCGCGCTGTCGCTGAGCACGGACACGTTCAGCAGCGAATCCCCGTCGAGCGCGACCCGCACACGCTCGGCATATGCACCCGCGACGACGGCGACTGGCACGACCTCGGCCGGGCGCGAGCGAAACGCGACGCCGAGACCCGTGGCGAGCAGGATCGGGAACACGAAGGTCCAGAACACCGCTTCGGGTTCACGCAGGAACTCCAGGAATCGAACGCGCGTCAGCTCGACCAGCGCCGAGTAACGCCGCGAGCCTGAACCCGGGCGCGTCGATGCGTCGGTCAAGTACCCGGAACCTCGGGATGGTGGCGCGCCGGTCGTGCCCATGGATTCTGGAGTGCGGGGAGGCTCTCGAACAGGATCAGTCCTCAGGCGACCGGACCACCCTCGCGGAGGTGTCGGCCGGTCAGCGAGACGAAAACATCCTCGAGCGTGGGGGAATGCGTCGTCAGTTCGGTGAGCGTGGCGCCGCGCGCGGTGACGAGCGCGAGCAGCGCGGGAATCGTCTCGTGCGCCGCGTTCACCTGCATCGTCCACGACGACGCGTCCATTCGGACGGCCAGTACGCCAGGAAGCACGCCGAGTTCGTCGGCCACGATCGTGTCCGGCGGAGCCAGCGTGCACTGCAGCACCTGCTCGGCCCCCAGGGATCGGATCAGCTCCCTCGGCGTCCCGAGCGCGATGACGCGACCGCGATCGACGATCGCCACTCGGTCGCACAAACGCTCGGCTTCATCCATGTAGTGAGTCGTCAGCATGATGGTGCGCCCCAGCTGCTTGAGGCGGTCCACCACGTCCCACAACTGGCGACGCGCCTGCGGATCGAGGCCGGTCGTGGGCTCATCGAGAAACACGAGATCCGGATCGCCGACGAGCGCACACGCCACCGAGAGCCGCTGCTTCTGCCCGCCGGAAAGCGTGCCAACGCGTGCGCGTCGCTTCTCGTCGAGCTGGACGATCTGGATGACGTCGTCGACCTCGCGGCCGCGGTCGTAGAAGGAACGGAACAAGCGGACGGTCTCCTCGACCGTGACCTTCTCGGCGAGTTGTGTTTCCTGCAGCTGCACACCGAGACGCTGACGCAGCGCCCGCTCGTCCTTCCGCCAGTCGAGCCCGAGGACCTGGATTTCGCCGGCGTCGGGGGCCAGCAGCCCTTCGCAGATCTCGATGGTGGTAGTCTTTCCCGCTCCGTTCGGGCCAAGGAGGCCGAAGCACTCACCGGCGGCGACCGTGAGGTCGAGGCCGTCCACCGCCGTGACGCTGCCGTAGCGCTTGACGAGGTGCCGGACGGACAGCGCGGGCGCGGAAGGCATCGCGGAACAGTAGCCGGAGAGGTCACACACAGAAAGGCGGGCGCTCATCATCCGCTGACAGGCGACGGGGAACCAGCGTCTCCGGTTGCGGAGGGTCTCGTCCAGGCCGGACCTCCGCGTTGGCACGGTGGGTGGTGGCGTCTCATTGAGTTGAAACGGGCCCACTCCCGCACGGTGTCAGTGCAGGACATCCGCGCTGCAAACACCTAGATTGCACCGAACGTATGGAGCCCGCCCTCCCCACCCTTCTGGATGACGGCGTCGCCCGCGGCATCATCACCGCGGAGCAACGCGAGGCCCTGTTGCGGCTTGGGCAAACGAGCGCCGCCCCCGAAGGTCAGGCACCAGCGCGCGCGCAGGTCACCATCGTCACGGTGGCCTACAGCCTCGGTGCGCTCCTGGTAATGTTTGCGGCGGGATGGTTCCTCGCGAAGCAGTGGGACGCTCTGGGAGGCGCGGGCGTTCTCGCTGTCGCACTCCTCTATGCGGCCCTGCTCACCGTCGGTGGCGTATGGGCTGCGCGTCACGGCTTCGTCCTCGGGGCCCGAGTGGCGTGGATGCTCGCGGTCTCCCTAACCCCGCTGGTCGCATGGAGTCTGCTCGACCTCACGGGGGAATGGCCCGCGCGGCCGGCAGAGGACGCGTTGTGGCGGTACACGCCGTACATCTCGACGCGCTTCCTCGTGCTCGACCTCGCGACCGTGCTGGTCGCGCTCGTGGTCTGGCGCCGGAGGCGTTTTCCCGAGTTGATGTTGCCGCTGGCGATCGCGCTCTGGTGGACCTTCTTCCACCTGGCGCGCGTACTGGAGGTCGGCGCGGCGTCGGACGGATATCAGAACTGGATCGTGATGACGGCGGCGCTGACGCTCCTCGCCATCGCCGACGGGATCGAACGCTGGCAGCGACGCACCGGCGCGAGGCGGGAGGGCGACTTTGCCGAACCGATGTGGTACTGCGGCGTCGCGGCGTTCTCCATCGCCTACATGATCCTCTGGTCCGACGCCAACGGCTGGAAGCATCTCATGCCGGTGGTCGCCGCCGGGCTCCTGCTGCTCTCGATCGTCTCGGGGCGCAAGTTCATCTCGATCGTTGGCATGCTGGGCGTGTTTGGGTACCTGGCCTGGCTCGCGTCCGAAGTCTTCGAGGACAGCGCCTTGTTCCCGCTCGTCCTGGCTGCGCTCGGCATCGCCATGGTGTTTGCCACGGTCTGGCTGCAACGGCGCATTCCCGCGTTCATCGCGCGCCTCGGCGGCACGCATCGGGGCCCCACGTGGCCGCCGATGCTTTCATGGTTACCGGTGCTCTTTGCACTCGGCATGGTGGGGTGGTCGTTGCGCGGAGCCGACGAGCGCGCGGCTGAACGCGAGCGCGCTCTGCGGAACGCGCTGCTGGAGAACCACCGCCGCACCCAGCAGGGGCTGCGAGAAGGCCGCCCGCCCCGCGTCGACTCCCTGCCACGCCCGGCTCGCTGAGGTCCGACGTGCGTCGGGAAACCCCGACGCGCGCCGCGTCGTAGAAGGGCGGACGCGACTCAACCCCCGACTCTCCCGTCGGACAGGTCGCCACGTGTGCCGTCGATGCGGCGGCGCCTCATCCGTTTCACCGCGTCCGCCATGGTCGTTGCCCTTCCGTTTGCGCTCGTTCTGCAAGCCGTCTCCGTTCAGGTCGGCACGTCAAAGGCCAGGGAAGACAGCGCGCGTCGCGCCGCGGTGCGGGATTCCATTCGCGCCGAGATGATCAATCGGTCCGAGGACAACCGTCGGCGACCGGTCCGTCGCATTCCAGTGACGCCCGATCTCGAACGCTCGGCGTTCAAGGACCCCGACGCGCGCCAGCTCCTGCTGCGCGCCCGCGCCGCGCGCTTTGAACAGGACTCCACGCTCCTCTCCTACGACGCCACGGCATACCAGCGGATCTCGGCGGGCCTGGGTTTTCGCGCCATCGGACGCGACCGGTTGCTGTTTCGTTCGGAGAATGCGACGCGCGTTCGGTGGTCGCGGAGCGGGGGAGTGTACGTGGATCTGAAGGGGCGACGCACGGTCTTTCCGATGGTGGACGAGCACTCGGGAGACGTGAACATGGATGAGATCGGGCCGATCCCGTATTTCCCGGGCCGCGAGGCGCTGTGGGTGGGATCCGGCCTCGCGCGCGCCGAAGTCGACGAAAACGAACTGGTGCACCCGATCGCGACGGGTGCCGAGGCGTACTACCGATACGAAGCGGGTGACTCGCTCACGATCACGCTCTCCGACGGGAAGGCCATCCGGTTGCGGGAGTTGCGCATCGAGCCGCGGCGCCCCGAGTGGAAGTTTTCGGTGGGCTCGTTCTGGTTCGACCAGGAGAGCGGGCGGTTGGTCCGCGCGGTGTATCGCATGGCAGCCCCGATGAACATCTGGGCGGTGGCCGACGAGGAGTCTGCCCGCGAGCGCGCCGAGCGGCACGCGGATGCGGCGGGCGACACCACGTCACGCGGTCGGCGGCGGAACCGTGACGACGATGATGACGTGCCGGGCTGGGTGAAGGGGATGATGTCGCCGATGGAGGCGAACCTCGAGGCGGTCACCGTGGAATACGGGTTGTACGGCGGCCGCTACTGGTTGCCACAAACGCAATACGCCGAAGGATACGCCAAGGCGTCGTTCATGCGTGTCCCGTTCAAGCTGGAGGAGAGCTTCAAGTATGCGAGCGTGAACGGCACGGATTCGCTGCCAACGGCCTCGCGCGAGAAGACGTATCGCGAGCTGCGCGATTCGCTGTTTGGCCATGACAGCACGCGATGGATGGCCCTCGCGCCCGACGTGCGTGCCGCGCGGACCAAAGAGCTGGCTGCCCTCATCTCGTCGCGAGCGGCGGCCCGCGCCGAGCGGCGCAAGGCGGAGTGTGCAGCCGACGGATTCTACACCGCGACGCAGTCACGGTTCGACGGTGCGGTGCGCGCGACGGTGCGCACGCCATGCGACACGGCAGCGCTCGCCCGGGCGCCGGAACTGTCGCCCTCGATCTATGACGCGGGCGAGGATCTGTTCGGGGTGACCGAGCGCAACGAGCTGCTCAAGGCGCTGGACTTCAGCCTGCAGCCGGTGTGGGCGCCGATGCCCGTCCAGCTCGACTATGGCCTCTCGCACCTCCGGTACAATCGTGTGGAAGGCCTGTCGTTCGGTGCGCGCGCGTCGCAGGTCCTTGGCAAGGGGTATTCGTGGGGCGCAGAGGCGCGCGCGGGGACCGCGGATCACAGCCTGTACGGCGATCTGTCGGTGTCGCGCACCAATGGTCGCCATACCTGGCGCGTCGGCGGCTACCGGAGGCTCGGCGTCGCGAACAGCGACTGGGGCAATCCGCTCTCGTTTGGTGCGTCGTTAGGTGCGGCGCTGTACGGTCGCGACGAAGGCTACTTCTACCGTGCCTCGGGGATGGAGCTCGAACGCGCGCTGGCCCGTGGCGGCGGCCTGTCGATGAAGGCGTTCCTCGAGCGCGAACACAACGCGACGGCGAACACCACCTGGAACGTTTCACGCGCGTTTGGTGGCCGCTCCGAGTTTCAGCCGAACATCACGACCGAACGGGCCACCGTCGCCGGCATCGCGCTGCGCAACCAGCTGAATCGTGGACTGGACCCCCTCGGGTGGCGGCTCTACGGTGACGCGCGACTCGAAGGTGGCCTGCTGCTCGATCGCGCGCTGGGCGACACGGCGCCCGGTGCCTATGGGCGCGCGGCGGGTGACCTCACGATCTCCCGCGCGGTCGGTCCGCGGTTTGCCGCCGCGCTCACGCTCGGCGCGGGCTACAGCCACGGAGCGCCGGTCCAACGCCAGTTCTTTCTCGGTGGGGCGCAGACGGTGCGCGGTCAGTTGCTCGGATCGGCCGCCGGCGAGGCGTATTGGCTCGGCCGCCTCGAGATGGGACACGCCGTGGGCGCCGTGCGTCCGGTGCTCTTTGGCGACGTGGGATGGGCGGGTCCGTGGGCGCAGCGCTCGCATCCGGGGCGCCCGATCAGTGGCGTCGGCCTTGGGACGTCGGTGCTCGACGGGCTGATTCGCCTCGACCTGTCACGCGGTCTCCATCCTCGCAAGCGTAACCGCCTCGACCTGTACGTGGAGGCGCGCTTCTAGCGGCGACCCACGGTGACGCGCGCGTGAGCTGCGTCACCGTGAACCACTTTCGCGCGCCCTCGCGTCAGGCGCGCTCCCCTTTCGCGACGTCGACCGCGGGCTACGTTCCGTCCCGGCGTGCGGGCGTGCCGCGCGTCATTGGACTTGCGAAGGAGGTCGGCTCATGTGGGATGACTTCAAGGCATTCCTGCTGAAGGCAAACGTGGTCGGATTGGCTCTCGCCGTCATCGTCGGTGGTGCGGCAGGCGGCCTGGTCACGGCGATGACGAACGACTTCATCATGCCCATCGTCGGAGCCGCGCTGCCGGAGGGCAACTGGCGCACGTGGACGCTCGACGTGGGATCGATCAAGTTCGGCGTCGGCGACTTTGCGGGGGCATTCCTCAACTTCGCGATCATCAGCTTCATCGCCTGGCAGATCGGCAAGATCTTCGTGAAGCCCGATCCGCCGGCGCCACCTGCGCCCCCGACGAAGAGCTGCCCCTTCTGCGTCAGCAGCATTCCCGCCGCGGCCACGCGCTGCGGATTCTGCACGAGCCAGCTCTAGTCGTGTAGGGCATCCAACCCCCGGGGAGCTGCCAGCGTTGCGTCCGGCGCACCGAGCACGTGAAGCGCACGTGGTTCCTGTGCGCCGGATAGCGTCGCGTGGCGACCGCCCCCGGGGGGCGATCAGTTCCAGCGAAGCCCGCGGAGCTGACTGAGGTTCACGTTGCCACCGGAGAGCACCGCCACCACGCGGGAGCCGGCCGGCAGTTTCACGAGACCGTGCAGCATCGCCGCAACCGGGGCCGCGGCCGCACCCTCAACGACCAGCTTGCAGCGCTCCATGACCCACAACATCGCCTCGAAGATGTCGGCGTCCGGAAGGGCAACGATCTCGTCGACATAGCGCTGCACGACCGAGAAGTTGATCTCGCCGGCCCGCTTGACGCGCAGCCCATCGATAATCGTGCGACAATCGATCGTCTCGAGGTGCCCGGCCTGGACGCTGCGCTGCATGGCGGGTCCGTCGGACGACTCGACACCGATCACCCGCACCCTGGGGTTGTGGCTCTTGACCGCCATCGACACGCCCGCGATCAAACCGCCGCCGCCGATCGGCACGACGATGGCGTCCAGCTCGGGCCAGTCCTGCACCACCTCGAGGCCGAGGGTGCCCTGGCCGGCGATGAGCTGCTCGTCATCGAACGGATGGACGTAGGTCAATCCTTCGGTGCGCACGAGTTCCTTCGCCTTCTCGTTCGCCTCATCCCAAATGGTCCCATGCAGCACGACCTCGCCGCCATAGGCCCGGGTCGCGGCGATCTTGGCCGGTGTCGCGTTCTCCGCCATACAGATCACGGCGCGGATGCCGTGGATCTTCGCCGCCAGCGCAACACCCTGCGCGTGGTTGCCGGCCGAGGAGCACACCACACCGCGCCGTTTCTGCTCCTCCGGCATGAGCGCGAACTTGTTCAGGGGTCCGCGGATCTTGTACGCCCCCACGCGCTGAAAGCACTCGGCCTTGAGCCGCGCGTCGAAGCCGGTCGCCTCGCTCAGCTGACGGGAGGTGAGCAGCGGGGTGTGCTTGATGTGCGGCGCGATGCGCGCGCGCACGGTCTCAAAGTCGCTCAGCGTCAGGGAGAACATGGTGATTGAAGGAGGTTTGGCTGCCCGGGGAAGCCTACGCGTCGCCGAACCTGACAAACTCGGTGATCCGGTTGAGGAACGCTACGCCGTCCCCTTACCGCCAGCGAGTCACGCCGGTCAGCGTCGCTTCACGTGGGCACTGTCGCAGTCTGAAATAGGGAGGGCCGGTGACGGCCTTCTACTTCTAACCGTACCACTACCTTCACGTGTGCGAGCCTGGATCCGCGCACGGGTGCGGCGCGATGGAAGCTGGGCGTTCTCTGCATGGGCGCCGGTCGCCCCGCGGGTCACGGTACCCGGATCGTTCCCTCGCAGACCAGCACGCTCGCGCCGCCCACGCGCACGGCCGTGATGTCGCCAGCTGACTTGTCCACTTCGACCTCGAGAATGCTGGGTCGGCCCATCTCGAACCCCTGCTCCACGACCCATCGCAGCGTGCCGTCGCGTCGGTCGTCGCGCGTACCCAGGTAGCCGCCGAGCGCGGCGCACGCGGAGCCGGTGGCGGGATCTTCGGGGATGGATTCGCTGGGCGCAAACATGCGGGCGCGCACGTCGTGCCCGGCGTGCTCGGCGTCGTGCGCAAACACCATCACCATCGGGTGCGGCGTGTCCGAGAGCGCGCGTTCCCACAGATCGACGCGCAGCTTTGCCCTGCCGACCGCGTCGCGGTCACGCAGGGGAATGAGGGCGAACGGCACGCCAGCCGAAACGGCCTGGGGATGGAAACGACCGCCAAGTACGTCGTCGCTCGCGAGCGACAACATGGGGGCCAGCACCTCACGTGCCGGCAACGGCGGAAAGGTCTCCGGCAGCCTGGCTACGGAGAGCTGGCAGAACTCAGGCACGCCGTTTCTCGACCGGATCCGTACGGGCACCGGCCCCACGCCTTCCTCGAAGGTGATGCGTGTACTGTCGCCGGTCAGCGGAATCTCGCCGATCGCCGCGAGCACGTGGGCCGTGCCGACCGTCGGGTGCCCGGCAAACGGCATCTCGTTCGCCGGTGTGAAGATCCGGACGCGTCGTGTGTGGCGCGGGTCGTCCGGCGGGAAGACGAAGGTCGATTCCGCGTAGTTGAACTCCTTCGCGATCGCCTGCATCTGACTCGCCGACAGCCCGCGGGCGTCCGGAAGCACCGCGAGCTGGTTCCCGCCGAACGGCGTACTCGTGAAGACGTCCGCGGTGAGATACCGATAGGAGGCCGTCACGCCGGGCGCCGCATTCGCGCTACTCGGCGCCCATGAACGGATAGCGATAATCTGTCGGCGGCACGAACGTCTCCTTGATGGTGCGCGGGGAGATCCAGCGGAGCAGGTTGAGCTTGGAGCCCGCCTTGTCGTTGGTGCCTGAGGCGCGCGCGCCGCCAAAGGGCTGCTGGCCCACCACCGCACCGGTCGGCTTGTCGTTGATGTAGAAGTTGCCAGCGGCGTTGCGCAGGCCGGTCATCGCGTCGCGCACACCCTGCCGATCGTTGGAGAATACCGCGCCGGTCAGCGCGTAGGGCGACGTGCGATCGACCGTGCCGAGGATGTCGTGCCACTTTGCGTCGTCGTAGACGTGCACGGTGACCACCGGACCAAAGATCTCCTCACACAGCAGGCGATACCCCGGATCCTTCGTCTCCACGAGCGTGGGCTCGATGAACCAGCCCGTGTCGCCTTTCGCCTTGCCGCCGGCGAGCACCGAAGCGTTGGCGCGCGCATCGGCGAGGTAGTCCGAGATCCGGTCGAACGCCCGCTGGTCGATCACCGCGCCCATGAAGTTGCGGAAGTCGCGGACGTCGCCCATGCGGATGTCGCCGATCATCGCCACCGTGCTGTCACGCACGGTGTTCCACAGCGAACGCGGGATGTACGCCCGACTCGCGGCGGAACACTTCTGGCCCTGGTACTCGAACCCGCCGCGCGCGATCGCCACGGCCACGGCCTGCGCGTCGGCAGACGGATGCGCGAGGATGAAGTCCTTGCCGCCCGTCTCGCCCACGATGCGCGGATAGCCGCGGTAGTTCGACATGTTCGCGCCGATCGTCTTCCACATGGCGTTGAACACGCCAGTGCTGCCCGTGAAATGCACGCCGGAGAGCTCGCGGTGCGTCAGCACGTAGTCGCTGATCATCACCGGGTCGCCCGGGATGAAGTTGATCACGCCTGGCGGAAGGCCGGCCTCCTCCAGGATGCGCATGATGTAGTACCCCGACAGCATGGCGGTCGCGGCGGGCTTCCACACCACGCCGTTCCCCATCAGCGCCGGTGAACCGGCGAGGTTGCCGCCGATCGCGGTGAAGTTGAACGGGGAAATGGCGTACACGAACCCCTCGAGCGCGCGGTAGTCGAGCATGTTCCACATGCCCGCGCTCGACATCGGCTGGTCGGCGTAGATCTCCTGCGCGTAGTGCGCGTTGAGGCGCCAGAAGTCGATCAACTCGCACGCCGAGTCGATCTCGGCCTGGAACACGGTCTTTGACTGGCCGAGCATCGTCGCGCTGTTGAGCGTATCGCGATACTTCGTGGCGAGCAGCTCGGCCGCCTTGAGGAACACCGCCACCCGGTCCTCCCACGGCCACTGCGACCACTCGCGCTGCGCTGCTACGGCCGCCTCGACCGCCATGCGCGCGTGCTCGGGCTTGGCCTTGTGGTAGTCGGCGAGCACGTGCTGGTGATCGTGCGGCATGACCGCATGGCCGAGTTCGCCCGTTCGGTACTCCTTGCCCCCGATGATGATCGGGATCTCCACGCGTTCCCGGGACATGCTGTCGAGCCGAGCCTTGAGCGAGGCGCGCTCGGGGGAACCTGGCGCGTACGACCGAATCGGTTCGTTGACAGGCGCAGGCACCTTGCGGATGCCGTTGAAGCCGGAAGCGCCGGGGCGAACGGCGTCAGCGCCGGCGCGGGAGGCGGCGCGATCGGGAGCAGTGGCGGTCATGGGTCGATCCGTGAGGGGCGGTCGTGGCCGGCAGCAGCCGGTCGGAACAGACGTTGCGTGCGAACGAACAAGATAGTCCGCGGTCGGTGGGTCCGCTGGCGTCGTGCCCCCGACACGCCTCCTGGGAGCGCGAACCCCGGGTAGGTGTAGCTGCCTGGAGCGTGTCTCATCATAGCTTGCACGGCGCGGAAGAGGCGCCTCACCTGGTCCGGAGACCCATGAACAGAACTCGTCGATCGATCACGACGGCACTGGCGGTGGTGCTGGCGGCATGTGGAGGTGGAGGCGACAAGCCGTCGGGTCCTCCAAAGGTCGCAAGCGTTGCGGTGACGGCGCCCGCGACCCAGCTCGAGGTGGGGGCCACGCTCGCTTTCTCGTATTCGGCGCGCGACGCACAGGGGAATCCGCTGAGCGGTCGCACGGTGACCTGGTCTTCGTCCGCACCGACGGTGGCTACGGTGGCCGCTGACGGCGTGGTCTCCGGAGTGACCGCTGGCCAGGCGACGATCACGGCGGCGGTGGAGGGCGTCACCGGGTCCGCGCCGATCACCGTGATTCCGATCCCGGTCTTTGCGGTGGTCATCAGTCCACGCACCGTGACCGTGCGTTCGGGCGAGACGTCGCAACTCACCGCCCAGGTACAGGATGCCATTGGTCGCCCGATCACCGGGCGTGCCGTCGTGTGGAGTTCTCTGGCTCCGGCGACCGTCAGCGTCTCCACCACGGGTCTCGTGACGGGCGTGGGCGCCGGCACCACGTGGGTGCTCGCGGTGGCCGAGGGTAAGCGTGACAGCATTTCGGTGCGTGTGCGCAGCCTGACGGCGCCGACGTTTGGCACGGCGAGCCCATCGCAGTGGACGCCGGGGATCGCCGCGACCGTCACCGGCGCGAACTTCTCCGCCGTGCCGACGGAGAACGAGGTGCTGGTGAACGGCATCCGCGCGACCGTCACGGCGTCGACGGCGACCAGCGTGTCGTTCACCGTGCCTTCCGCGAATGCGCTGCCCTGTTCGCCCACGGGTCCGGTGCCGGTGGCCGTGATCGTGAATGGTGACACCGCCAGCGGGGCGGCCGGGCTTGCGGTGGCGACGCCGCGCACGCTGGGCGTGGGCCAGCACATGCTGCTCACGAGCAGCGGCGACCTGGCGTGCAACGAGTTTGCCGTGACCGGCGGTCGGTATCTGGTGACGGCGTTCAACGCGAGCACCAATCCGAACGTGAAGACGAGCTTCCAGTTGCTGGGTGCGGCGAGCGGGGCATCGGCCGCGCAGGCCGCAGGACCGGCGCAGCCCTCGTCAGCCACGCCCACCGCCGGCCCACTGGTGAGCGCGCTCGTGACGCGTAACGCCGCGGCGTTCGCACTCGGGCACCTGGCCGCACTGGAGTCGAACGCCGCGCTCATCTCACGCGGCGCGGGCCTGCGGGGTGCGCTGCTGCAGCGTCGTGAACGCGCGCGTCGAAACGCGCGTGACGTGAGCGCCACGGCGCGACAGGCATTCGGCGCCTCGGCGCGAGCGAGCGCCGCGGTGGTCCCGGTGCCGCCGCCGAACGTGGGCGATCGCCTGTGGAAGCGCATGCCGAAGACGTTCAACAACTACAACTCGTTCGACTCCGTGCGGGTGCGCGTCGTGTATGTCGGCCCCAAGCTCATCATCATGGAGGACTCCACCAACGAGAACTTTGGTACGATGGACGCCGAGTTCCAGGCGGTTGGCACCGACTTCGACACGAACATGTACGACGTCCTCAGTTCGTTCGGGGATCCACTGGCGCTCGACTCGCTCACCGACAACAACGGCCGGGTGATCGCGATCTTCTCGAAGCGGGTGAACGAGTACCAGCTCAACAACGGCGGGTCGCTGCTGGGGTACGTCACCTCGTGCGACTTCTTCGAGCAGGAGGATCCCGATCCGGACAACGTGTGCCTGCCGAGCAACGAGGGCGAATACTTCTACGCGATCGCTCCCAATGAGAACGGCGTTCGCGGCAAGTACGATCTGGCCACGTGGAAGCGGTACACGCGCGGCACGATGATCCACGAGATGAAACACGTCGTGATGTACGTGCAGCGCATCTTCCTCGACGCATCACAGGGTGAGGAGACGTGGCTCGAAGAGGCGACGGCGCAGATGGCGACCGAGCTCTGGGCCCGCAAGATCTACGGGGCGTTTGGCTCGAAGGCAGACCTGCGTTGGACCGACGGGCCGCGCTGCGACTACGCGGTGGCGTCGGCCACGTGCAGCGACCCGGTCGAAGCCATTCTGCACCCGTTCCAGTTCCTCTATCAGCACTACGTGGCGAACGAAACCAAATCGATCCTCGACAACGCGGACCTGATCATTTATGGCGGATCGTGGTCGTTCGCGCGCTGGGTGACGGACCAGTTCGACAACGGGAGCGAGTCGACCTTCACGCGAGCGCTGGTGCACCAGCGCACCGACCGCGGCGTGACGAACGTCCTGAACCGCACCGGCCGTCCCTGGAGCGAGCTGTTCGGTCTGTTCTCAATGGCCTCGACCGCAGACAACTACCCTGGAGGCACAATCAGCGACCCGCGTCTTCGACTGCCGAGTTGGAACACGCGCGACGTGTTCTCGGGGATGAATGCGAACCTCGTCTTCCGGAACCAGGATGGCAGCACGACGCCGGCGTTCCCGCGGGCGTGGCCGCTCAGTGTGCGATCGGCCACGTTCGGCACGTTCAGCAGCGGGCTCCGCACCGTGAGCTTTCTGCCCGGAGGTGGCTGGGCGGCGTGGGAGATCAGCGGCACGCAGACGGCACCTCAGGTGTTGGCGATCCGTTCGACGAGCGGGGGTCTGCCGCCCAACGGCATCGGCATGGTGGTCCTCCGCGTGCAGTGATCCGAAAGCGCGCGGCAGTGCCAGTGGCCGTCGTGCTGCGGTGAGTCGAAAGCACGGTCACCGCGAGTGGCCGTCGAGCGTAGGGGGGGAGCACGCCGCGCGCGTTCAGGGGCGAGCCGAGGCTCGCGACCCGCGACTGGCGAGTCATGAGAGGGGGCGTCGGAATACATTCCGGCGACCCCTTTCCCTTTTTCGTGTTCATCGGCGTTCATCCCAACGACACCGGCGGCATCGACATGGCGGTGCGGCGCGCGGCGGCGAGCGGCGCAAATGCATTGCAGGTCTTTAGTGCCAAGCCGCAGTTCTACAACGAGAAGATCTCCGTCCGTCCCGAGCGCGTGCAGCGATTCGTGGCGGCGATGGCCGAGCAGGGCCTGGACCGAACGCGCTGTCTCGTCCACGCGTCGTACGTGATCAACGTCGCGTCACCAGAGGACGACAAGTACGCGCGTGCGGCGCTGGGGTTGGCGAAGGAACTGGAGCGGACAAGTGCGCTCGGGGCGTTCGCGTGTTGCTTTCACCCGGGCTCGGCGGGTACCGGCGACCCGGCGGCGGCGATCGATCGCGTTGGCGACGCCATCGTGCGTGCAATCGAGTCGGCCCCAGGTACGGCCCGCGTGCTGATTGAAAACACGGCGGGAGCAGGACGCACGATGGGTCGGACGCCGGAGGAGATCGCGGGGATGCTGGCGCGCGTGCCCGCCGCGTTGCGCGGACGCACGGGCTATGGACTCGACACGTGCCACCTCTTTGCCAGCGGTCTCGACATCCACACCTCGGCGCAGGCCCAGCGCGGCACGCTGGATCGCTTCACCGAGGTGATCGGCGAGGCGCCGTCGTTCTTTCACTGCAACGATTCCGAGGGCGAGTTCGGTTCCAACCGGGACCGTCACGCGCTGATCGGGCGAGGTCGCATCGGCGCCGAGCCGTTTCGCTGGCTGCTGGCCGACGCGCGCGCGCACGCGGTGCCACTGATCCTCGAAACGCCGCAGGCGAACAACGCCGTCGCTGAGGACGATGCGTCGGCGGACCCGTGGGACGCGGACATGGTGAGCCTCATGCGGGAGCTCGCGGCGCGCTGACTGCGCTCTCGCGCCTCGCCGCGCGCGACCACGCGATGAACGCGCGACGGCGCCGCACCGCGTGCGCCGTGCGATTTCCCCAGCGAAAAACGCGTTTTCCCTAGGGAAATGCCTGCTTTCCCTATTGCGCGCACGGGGCGCTCTCATAGCTTGTTGGCGCGTTGCTCGTTGTTTATACCGGGGAAACACGTACCAACACACTCAGGAGTCGACCATGCCTGCAAAGAAGAAGGCCGCAAAGAAGGCGGCGAAGAAGGCGCCAAAGAAGGCCGCGAAAAAGGCGGCCCCGAAGAAGGCCGCCAAGAAGGCCGCCAAGCGCAAGCCGAACGCGGCGTTCATGAAGCCGATGACCCCGAGCGCGGCCCTCGCCGCCGTCGTGGGTTCCAAGCCGCTCCCGCGCTCCGCCGTCGCCAAGGGACTGTGGGACTACATCAAGAAGCACAAGCTCCAGGACACCAAGAACCGTCGCAACATCAACGCCGATGCGGCGCTCCAGGCGGTCTTCGGTGGCAAGAAGCAGGTCTCCATGTTCGAGATGACGAAGCTCGTCAGCAAGCACCTGTCGTAGGCCTCGGCCTCCCGACGGTACCGCGAGGCGCGTCCCCCAGGGGCGCGCCTCGCTGCCGTTCACGACACCCGCAGGCAGCGGGGCCGTAGTTAGATTTGCCGGCGGCGAGCGACCCACGTGCCGTTGGCCCTCATCCCGGAGTCGACCGCCGCCCGCGCGGGCTTCGCGCCGTCGCCTCCGATCACCCCACATCGAGTGGCCAAGAAGTCGTCCACACCGCCAAAGCCCCGCAACGTCGTGCGCGCCGCCAAGTCAAAAGGCGCCGCCTCCTCGACGTGGCGCGAGAACCTCAAGGGCATCCTCGGCACGGTCGCCATCTTCCTGTTCATCCGGATCTTCTTCTTCGAGGCCTATCGGATTCCCTCGGGGAGCATGATCCCGTCGATGCTCATCGGTGACTGGCTGTTCGTGAACAAGCTCGCCTACGGCCCGCACATTCCGTTCACGAACATCAATCTGCCCGGGTACACGGAGCCGCGTCGCTACGAGATCGCCGTGTTCGTCTCCCCACCGCAGATCGATCAGCCGTGGGATCCGACGCCGATTCTCGTGAAGCGCGTCGTCGGCCTTCCGGGCGATACGCTGTACATGCGGGACGCGAAGCTCTTCGTCGACGGCATCGAACAGCGCCAGGGCTACGGTGCCGAATCGGAGCCAGGAGATCCGAACGAAACATCACCACTCTTCGAGTGGCAGGCGAAGTACGCGCTCACCGCTTCGCGCTTCGGACCGGCGCCGACGCTCCCCACGCACGACAACTGGGGCCCGCTCGTCGTCCCGGCCGGCTACTACTTCATGATGGGCGACAATCGGTACAACTCGAAGGACTCGCGCTACTGGGGTATCGTCCCGCGCGAGAACTTCCGTGGCCGCCCGCTCTTCGTCTACTACTCGTGGGACGCCGAGAGCACGCGTCCGCTCGCGTTCCTCACTGCCATTCGCTGGGGTCGGCTCGGGCACTGGATCAAGTAACGAGCCGTTGCGGGGCACGATCGTGCGGAGCGCCGCCTCGCGGGTCATCGCGCGAAAGCCACGCATTGCATCGGGGACGGATGGAGGGGATCCCTTCGTCCTCGCTTCCAGTCTGAAGCTGCGCTGGCGACACCCGACGCGGATCAGCACTCACGGGTGACGACCGCCTCGTGTTCCTGACGGGCGTGTTGTCGTCTCGCGAAATCACCGCGTGAGTTGCTCCTGGAAGGCGTCGACGCCAGTCGCCTTTCGGAGTTCTGACACCGGGCGCAGACTTACGCATGCCTTCTGCCGCCTTTCTTCGCACGGTGGGTGTGGCCGCGGTCGTTGGTGCGGGGGCCCTCGCACTCCCCGCGCCTTCCGGCCTGCCTAACGAACCGCTGGCGGTGGTGCCGGCGCCGTCGCCATCGTCCCGGCCGGCTCCGGACACGCTCGAGCTTCGCGTGCCGGGGCTCCGGGCGCCTGTCGAGGTGCGTCGCGATCGATGGGGCATTCCGCACATCTATGCGAGCAACCAGCACGATCTCTTTCTCGCGCAAGGCTTTGTCGTCGCGCAGGATCGGCTCTTCCAGATGGAGATGTGGCGGCGCCAGGGCGAAGGGCGGCTCGCCGAAGTGCTCGGGCCTTCGGCCGCGGAGCGTGATCGGTGGGCGCGGGCGTTTGCGTATCGCGGTGACATGGCGCGGGAGTGGGCCGCGTACGGACCCGACACGCGCGAGATCGTGCGAGCGTTCGTGGCCGGCGTGAACGCATGGATCGCCCAGGTTGGCGATCGACTCCCTCCGGAGTTTGGCCTGCTTGGCTTTCGCCCGGAGCCATGGACAGAAACCGTGCCGCTCGCGCGCGCCACGGGGCTCTCGGGGACGGGGAACGGATCGGCGGAGGTTCTGCGCGCGCAGCTCGTCGCCGCGATCGGTGCAGCCCGGACGGACTCGCTGCTCCCCACCGACCCGGCGCGGCCCCTCGATCCTGTTCGTGGCTTCGACTACTCGGGCATCACGCGCGAATCCCTGGGTGGCTTCGCGGCGACGTTCTCCGACATTGCCTACAACAGGATCGAGGGCTCGAACAACTGGGTGATCGCCGGGTCGCGTACCGCCACGAAGCGGCCGATCCTCGCCAACGACCCGCACCGGGTGATCACTAACCCCGCCGTGCGCTACCTCTCGCACCTCGTGGCGCCTGGCTGGAACGTCATCGGGGCAGGCGAGCCGGCGAGTCCGGGGGTTGCGATCGGCCACAACGATCGCATCGCGTTCGGGCTCACGGTGGTCGGGATGGACCAGCAGGATCTGTACGTCGAGTCGCTCGGGACCTGCGGTGCATCAGGCGCGCTCGAGGGAGCCGACGCGCTGTCGTGTTATCGACACGACGGCCGCTGGAAGCGTATGCGGCTCGTCGTTGACACGATCCGCGTGAAGGGAGAGGCCGCGCGAGTCGTCACGCACCGCTATACCGTCCACGGCCCGCTGGTCGCGGTCGACACCGTGCGGCGCCGCGGCTACGCCGTCCGGTCTGTCCATGCTGAACCGGGAACGGCCGCGTACCTCGGCTCGCTCCAGCTCGATCGCGCCCGCGACTGGCCGTCGTTCCAGCGTGCCATGACGCGCTGGCTCATGCCGAGCGAAAACATGATCTACGCCGATGTCGACGGAAACATCGGGTGGGTGGCGGGCGGACTCATGCCGAAGCGCAGGTGGTCGGGACTGCTTCCCGTGCCCGGCGACGGTCGTTTTGAGTGGCAGGGTTTCGTGCCGGGCATGCAGCTCCCGCGTGCGTACAATCCGGCGGCGGGCTTCATTGCCACGGCCAACAACAACATTCTCCCGACGGGGTACACGACGCCGATCGCCTACGAATGGGCGAGCCGCTACCGCATCGATCGCGTTCGCGAGGTGCTGACGGCGTCGACCGCGCACACCATCGAGGGCTCGAAGCAGCTGCAGCATGACGATCGGTCCAAGCTGGCCGAGTCGCTGCTGCCGCACCTGGATCGCGCTGCATCGCGCCGCGGACAGAGTGAGCGCACCGAGGTGGCGACGTTGCGGGCGTGGAATCGCCGCATGTCGCGCGACCAGGTGGCGCCGACGCTCTTTGCTGCCTGGGCGCCGGCGGCGTACCGTCGCGTGATTGCCCGCGCGACCGCGGACGCGCCGGCGGCGACAACGTTGCTCGCAGGGTCAGCGAACTATCCGTGGCTGGAGCGGTACCTGGGACGGCCTGATGCCGATCCCGCGATCGACTCGCTGCTCCTCCTCGCGCTCGACGACGCGGTCGCCGACCTGGAGCGCCGGATTGGTCGTGATCGCACTGCCTGGCGGTGGGGCACCATCCACGTGGCCGCCTTTCGTCACGCGCTGACGAGCGCGTACGACCTGCCGGCGGTATCCCGTGGGGGGGACGCGAACACGGTGTACGCGACCGGGGGTGCGAACTACCGGCAGAGCGCGGGCGCGTCGTTCCGCGAGGTCATCGATCTGGCCGACTTCGACAACTCGTTTGCGACGAACGTGCCCGGGCAGTCCGCGGATCCGCGGAGCCCACACTATCGGGATCTGTTGGCGCTGTGGGCCGAGGATGCGTATTTCCCGCTGGTGTATTCGCGCGCGCGCGTCGAGGCGGAGACGGAGCAGGTGATGTGGCTGCGCCCGGTGGCATCGCGGCGGTGAGTGGTTCGGAGCCCCGGTTGCGTGAGGCGTTGCCTTCGACGCAATGTCCGCGCACCCTCATCCCACCGCCATGCCCGCTTCGAGAGTCGTCATTCTGGTCCTGAGTCTGTCTGCCTGTGCGCGTCAGGCGGCGCCAACGACCACGCCGGTGCCGGCGGAGGAGGCACGCACGACGGAGAACGGGGTGACGTGGCACACGCCCTACGGTCGACCGACGCGTCCGTTCTCGCCGGCGGTGCAGGTGGGGAACCTGCTGTTCCTTGCCGGTCAGATCGGCACGTCGGCGAACGCGCAGGGGGGCGTGGTGCCCGGGGGGATCGCGGCCGAGACGAAGCAAACCATGGAGAACATCAAGGACGTGCTGGAGAAGGCGGGGTCGTCGCTGGACCGGGTGGTGAAGTGCACGGTGTTCATGGCCGACATGCGGGAGTGGGACGCGATGAACGAGGTGTACGCGACGTACTTCCCGCGTCACAAGCCGGCGCGTTCGGCGCTGGGGGCGAACGGGCTGGCGTTGGGGGCGCGCGTGGAAATCGAGTGTTTCGCGGCGGTGCCGTGATGCGTTCGGTATGGCCGCGGGTGGCGGTGGTCGTTGCGTGGTGTGCGGGGGCGACGTTGGCGCTTGCGCAGCAGCCGGGGGGCCCCCCCGAACTCAGTATGCGCGCCACCCATCACGCGGCCGTCACGTCAAGCCGCCGGGCACCCCACGCCCCGTCACGTGCCAAGCCCCTCGCCGCGGCCGGTCGAGTGGCGGCCGACACCTTGTGGGCACAGTCGTTAGGCGTGCGCAAGCGCCTCCTCGTCTGGCTCCCGCCCAGCTATCACCGCGAACCCGCACGGCGCTATCCCGTCGCCCTCTACCTCCACGGGCTCTGGGGCAGCGAGGGCGACTGGATAACGCAGGCAAGCCTCAACACCACCCTCGACTCGCTCGTCGCCGCCGGCATGCCCGAAATCATCGTCGCCATGCCAGACGGCGACGATGGCTGGTACACCACCTGGAACACCCTCGGTGACTACGCCGGCTGCCGCCGCGAGTTCACGCCGCGCCAGGGCGACCGCAGCGCGGACAGCTACTGCGTGCCGTGGCTCCACTACGACGACTACATCGCCCGCGACGTCGTGCAGTACCTCGACGCCACCTATCGCACGCAGGCTCGTCGCGAGCGCCGAGCCATCGCCGGCCTCAGCATGGGTGGCTACGGCGCCGTCTCCATCGCCCTCCAGTACCCCGACGTCTTCAGCGTGGCCGCGAGCCACTCCGGCGTACTGTCGCCCAGGTATGACGGCGACACCACGCTGCGCGTTCCGCCTGCGTACGCCACGTCCCCGGCACAACTCAAGGACCGCTATGGGCGCCTGTGGCCGCTGATCCACCCAGCCTTCGGGCCGGATTCCGAGGGATGGCTCTCGCGCGATCCGACGCGACGCGTGTCGGACCTCTGGCGCACCAGACGCAACCTCATGCCGGCCATCATGTTCGACATCGGGACCGACGATGGCCTGCTGGGGCAGAACCGCGCGTTCCGCTGGGAACTACAGCGACTCGGCGTGCCTCACACGTATGCCGAGTGGCCGGGGAAACACGACTGGGCCTACTGGACCCAACACGCCGTCGAGAGCCTGCGCTTCATCACGAGCCACATCGCCGGGGGTGAGTCCCAGGGCTAGTTGAAATTCGGGTGGTGCCGCGGTCCTGAAGTGTTGATCCCGCCAAAGGATTCGCACTCGTTCCCGAGGACACCACCCATGGCAAGAGTACGAAGGAAGGCGGCGCAAAGCCAGTCGTCACCCGCCGCGATGCCCGCCGCCCAGACCGTCATCCCGCTCGACGACGGCACGCGGACCACGCCGGCGAAGGTCGCGATGATCCAAGCGCTCATCCCACTCGGGCTCCGGGCGGTCGAGGAGGCGCTGCAGGAGGAAGTGTGTGCGCTGGCTGGCGCGCGGTATCAGCACCACGACGGCGCGCCGGATGTGGTGCGCTGGGCAAGCAGGCGGGCTCGGTGTATGTGGCCGACCAGAAGCTGTCCATCACGGTCCCGCGCGTCCGGGATCGACGCGCGGGGCACGAGGTTCCACTGACGACGTACCAGCAGTTCCAGGTGCCGCGCAGGCTCGACGTCGGCTTGTTCCGCCGAGTGCTGGGCGGGCTCTCCTGCCGCGAGTACGAGGCGGCGGCGGAAGCGGTGCCCGCGGCGTTCGGGCTGGCGCGCACCAGCGTGTCGCGCCGATTCATCCGCGCGAGTGCGCGCGAGCTTCGCCAGCTCCAGGAGCGCGCGTTAGGCGATGCCCCCTTGGGGCTCGTCCTCGATGGCAAGACGTTTGCCGGCGACCAGCTGGTGATCGCGCTCGGGGTGACGACGACAGGGGAGAAGCGCATTCTGGGGCTGGTGCAGACGGCGACGGAAAATCGGTGCGTACTCGCCAGCTTCCTGCGCGAGCTGGGGGAGCGCGGCTTCCCGCTCACGGGCCCGCTGCGCGTGGTGCTGGATGGGTCGAAGGGATTGCGGGCGGCCGTGCGCGAGGTGTACGGCGAGACGGTTGCGGTGCAACGGTGTCAGTGGCACAAGCGGGAGAACGTGGTGAGCTACTTGCCGAAAGCCGAGCACGCGCCATGGCGGCGCAAGCTGCAGGCCGCGTATGCGCACCCCGCCTATGCCGACGCTAAGCGCGCGCTGCAGCGGCTGAGTCGCGAGCTCGGGGTGCGCAACGAGTCCGCGGCGCGCAGCCTGGAGGAGGGCCTCGAGGAGACCCTGACCCTGCACCGACTGGGCGTGTTTCCCGAACTGGGCGTCAGCTTCAAGACGACCAATCTGCTCGAAAGCGTGATGGCCGGCGTCGAGGCGCGCACCGCGCAGGTCGACCGTTGGCGGACGAGCGACCAGAAGCTGCGCTGGTGCGCGGCCGCGTTAGGCGTGATGGAGCAGCAGTTCCGCCTGGTGAAGGGCTACATGCACTTGCCCTTGCTCCAGCGCGCCTTGGCAGCGAAGATCCCCGTTCTCCGAGACGCGGCAGCGTGAGCGTCTCTCACATGCGGCCTCACCCGAACGTCAACTGAACTCGGGACACACCCATCGCCCGCTGATCCGTCCGTCTCGCGGGTGACAGGCAGAGCCGGTGCCAGAACGGCATCGGCTTCTTTGCGCCGACCGCCCGGCTTGGCGAGCGTGGGCGAACCCGGCGTGGCCTCGTCCAGCGCCACAGCAAGCGATTCTGGGTCTCACGCGGCAAAGGGTTCCGCGGATGGAGACGGCTCGCCCGAAAGCCCTTCAAGTCACGCTGTCCGCTAAGGAAGCAGTCGCAGCTTACCGCGCGCGCGAAGGCGCGCGCGCCTCGAGCGCGCCGAGCGCAGATCATTCTCCGGTTGGCGACCGGAGCGTCGAACACCGCGATTGCGGCCGCGCTAGCCGTCAGCCGCCGCTCGTCAGTCCGTGGCGGCGCTGTTATCGCGCGCAGGGCTATGATGGGCTGTATCATGCGCCGCGTGCGGGGGGCTGCTGTCGCACTGCGACGAGCGCGTCGCCCGCTTCCACAAGACCGTGCTGCAGTCTCGAGCGGCGCACGAGACTCACAGCTCGTGGGGACCGTTGCCGAGACACCGGCTGCAACTGGAGCGCCGTGACGCGATACTTCGCGTCGTTTGGGGTCAGTCGCATCGCGCGCGGAGTTCCGGGCTGTGCCGGATCCACAGGACGTGGGAACAACGACTCGCGGCGCGGCCACGAGCCAGTTGTCAGAGGACGCCTGACGGCCCTGCCGTCCTCATGTATGGATCGACGTTGACAGATCGCGGCCTGTTGCCTACACTTGCCGCGTCGCTTCGTTAGGGTGGGGAAATGAAGACGCGAAGAGCGGTGCGAGCGAGCTCGACATTGGGGGGGGGGCGGTCAGGATCCCTGGTCCCCGATGCGCCTCGGCGCAATAGCGAGCGTCGGCAACTCGGCAGAGCAGCGGCCGCTCGCCGTTGATGCTGCCGGCGTCTTGGAGCGCGGATTCCGTCTTGGAGTCGGTGACGGAATCCGAGGCGCGATTGACCCGGACCTTGAGCGTGCTCAGCGACTCGAGCCGGCGCGACGATTGAAACTGACACGTCGTCCCGACGCCCACGGCGGGTGGCGGACCGTCATCCATTGTGTGTCGGCCCCTTGGGCCGTGTCGGTCACCTCGGACTCGCTGTCCGTCGGCTCGGCCAACTCCCCTCAGCACTTCGCTGCAGCTTTGGCAGGCGTTCGGCGCGCGTGGCGCGCAACGCGTGAGGAGACCACTCAAGTCATCAACACCATCGGCGCATCGCAGGAGAGAGCGACGTCCCGGCGATGGTGCATCTCACTGGTTGCCCTGTCGGTCGCATGCGGGACACCGCGCGCTGATACCGTCTCACCGGCAATGGCGGGCACCTCCTTCTCAGGTGCGGTACTGGCCTCCGACTCAATCTGGCTCCGGACGGGCCCGACTTCGCCACTCGTTCGCTTCTCCGGCACGGAGGTCACCCCCGACGGGAGGGTGCTCATCGCAGACGCATCCGAGGGGAATGTCAAGCTGTTCGACTCTACAGGGATGCTCCTGCGGTTGCTGGGGAGCAAGGGGGGCGGACCCGGGGAGTTCTCGGCACCTAGGTTCCCCCGTGTTGCTCCTGACGGCCGGATATTCGTCTCCGACGGGGCCGTGCCGAAGATCGCAGTCTTCTCGCGGGACGGTGACTTTCAACGTGAGTTTCTGTTGAAAGGCTTTAGTCTGATTACGGGGCTGCGGGTCTTGCCGGACGGGGAATTGCTCGTCACTGGGAGTCAGGCCGGCACTGACCACATCCTGTTTCGGCTTGACTCCATTGGCACAGTCAAGCAAGGCTTTCTCCCACTCAAGCGGCTCACCCCGACGCCTCGCAGTCCTATTCCATGGGACGTCGCCCGCTCCTTCTCCGTCGCACTGCGGGGCGACACAGCGCTTGTAGTGTGTACTCTCTCGGACTCCCTCTGGAAAGTGACACTTGCCGATGGCCACGTTACGGCGATGGCGATCACTGTGCCAGGGTACATCAGACCGCACGCTCCAGAAGTGAAGCTGAACGGCCCACAAGATATTCTCAAGAAATGGCTCTCCACGTTTCACACGGCCTCGGCGATCTATGCCAATGGTCACGTTGTGGTCGTGCCTTTCGTGAAGGGTGTACTTGCTTACGGCGACCCGGCTACCGTCGCGGTGTTGCGTGGTGAGAAGTGGGAAGCTCTTACTGCAGCTCCCCCGGTCCTGGGGATCTCGAACGAGCGTCTCGTTGTACTGGGGCATGAACAAGCATCGGACCGGCCGTTCCTCTTGCTGCAGCCGTTGGTGCAGCGATGACGGGCCGACTCTGTCGGGCACCCTCGTTATCAGTCTGGATGGCCTGCTTTCTCTTGGGCTGTTCCCAGCAACAGCCACTCGACAATGATCAACAGTTCCGTGAACTGGCCGATTCGCTTCTCTCAGCGACCGACCACGGACGCCCGGCGTGCACGGAAGCGCCACTCGACGGGGCAAAGAGTCTACTGCTGGCGACCGCGCGCGAGTGTATGAGTTGCCTCGGCTTGGGATACCTGCTTCGGAATCTGAGTGCCGACACCGTACGAGATCGAGTGCGTGTTCTCTTCACCGTCCCGCGCCGCGACAGCTCGGAAGTCTGCGAATTCCTGGCGCTTGAGCGTATCCACGTACCGGTCATTCTTCTTGAAGAGTCTGCCTTCGAAACCTGGAAGAGCGGTGACTTGGTGTTTGTCGGGCCGCCTACGCATGGCCGTCGTGTGGTTGTCCATGGCGTTGGCGACGTCGCTGCCTTCGCGAACCGGATTCGCCTACTGAGCGAGCCCCCGCTCCAGAGGCACTAAAGTTGTGCTCAGGAAGGCAGGGGTGCCTCGACCTGGGCGGTGTCACGTACCCAACACGTGGAGGTGTGAAGATGAGGCTGAGGAAACTACTGCAGCGACGTGCGCTTCCGTTGGCGGCGCTATTGCTGGCGGTTCCACTGGGGAACGTTCAGGCAGAAGACGGGCAGCGCTACGTGTATGCCTGTCTTGAGGACGGAAATGTGATCTGCACGCCGGGATGCCAGTCTGGCTGGCCGGATCACTGGTGCTGCTGAGATCCAACCCGCAGTTAGGCGAAGCCCCCAATCTACTTGTGGAGGTTGTAACTATGCTATTGCGCCGCTCACGACATCGTTTGGCGGTGTTTGGGTTCACCCTTGTGGTGCTACTGATACCTCTGCAGGCTGCTCTGGCAGAGGGCACTGGGTACCAGTACGTTCAGGACCTGGGAGGTGGAACGTACATCTGCTCCCCCGGCTGCAGCACGCTGCTTGAGGGGCTGGCGTGGTGGATTGGCCCTTGGCTCTACATGTGTTGCTAGGGCTGCGGTTGTGGAGCGCGGACCATGACTCGGATCTCCTGGAGAATGGTCCGCCTCTCCATGCTGCCACTCTTTGTGCGGACCGTGCAGCGCGCAACTTGTTGATCGCCTTGAGGCTCTCGGCTCTCATGCATCTCAGCCACGCATCGGGACAAATGCGGACCGTCTTTCACCGACAGAGACGGTGGCCAAGCGCTCTATTCACCGTCACCACGGGACTCATCGGGGCAGCGCTCTGTGAGCTTGCGGCGCGATTCGGACTGCCCGGAGTAGACGGGCATCGCGTTGCCGAGTTCTTCCGCGACGCGGGAGGTGGGTTGCTTGGCGCATACGATTTCCTTGCTGGTGGCGCCACCGCCCGCGCCTCCGTTCTGGCGATCGGTTTTGTGCCCTACCTTCAGGCCGCCGGCTTGAGATGGCTCGTGGCACGATACTGGGTGCATCGCAATCCTTCGAAGGCCTTGTCAGACGCGAGACTGCCTAATCTCTATGGCCTAACAGGGGTGATCTCATTGATTCAGGCAGCAGGCTTCGCCCGTTTCCTTGAGACAGTTGATGGTGCCGTGTACCGACCTGGCCCTGGCTTCCTGGTTCAAACGGCCGTCATTCTGGCGGGGGTCTCTCTCTTGGCTGCATACCTTGGAGAGCGCGCACTCCTTCTCCCGATCGCCAGCGACCATACACCTCGGGTGCAGGTGGCCGCTTCGGGCGCTACCGAAGATCCCTCTCGCATCGGTGGCAATTCGCGGCCGCGAATCGCGGAGGAGTGTTGGCCCGGCCTCAGGGGAGCCAGCGAACAACGCCAGTGGAGCAGATCGCGCGCGGAGGAAGACCTCTTCAGGTAGCAGTGGCCCGAATTGGCACTCGCGCGCCCCCGCTGCAGGGCCTCGCGCTCGCCAGGGCTGGCCGGCAGAGCGCGAAGCGGTCGTCTGGACGCACGCCTTGCCGATCTCAAGGTGGAGGTCCACAAGATGGCCGTTGTGGGTCGCCCGGTCGCCGCCGCACCATACGCTGCAATAACTTGCTCACATGGCCGCGTTCTTTCCGCAGGTCACCGGCACCTTTCGGCTCGACGAACCGCCCGGACTCCGACGTTTCACCATGTCGGCCGTCGGGATGGGCGCGCTCACGGGCCTCGTCGTGCGCCTCTATCGGTTGGTGACGCTGTCCGTCGGCCCGTCGGAGAGCATGATCTACGTGGGTGCGGCGTTCGTGCTGGGCCAGTTGCTGATTCTCGCGATGGCGACCGTCCACCTCGGGAACTTCACCCTCCGGCGTTGGCTCTACCTCGTCCCGCTCTTCACCGTCGCCGAGGCAGCTGCAGAAGTAATCGTCTCGCTCGGACTGACTGCCCTGGGATTCGAGCGCATGGGCTCGAGGGCCGCGGTGCTTGCCGACTGGCCAACCATGGCCCTGCTGACTTTCCTCTGGCGTGGCGTGGTGCTCGTGGCCTATGCGATCATCCTCGCCGGAGTCGTGCAACTGGTGCGCTACCTGCTGCTCCGGCATGAGAAGCGTGGGCACACTCTGGACGCCGTCACTGCCGAACAACCCGCCGCCGTCGACAAGTAGTCCGGGTCGAGGTGCTGAAGGGACACGCTGGCCTGCCCACGTGCGCGGTGGTACGCTTTCGGCACGCTCGACATTCCCCGACACGCCCGCCTCGCTGGAACGCGCATGAAGTCCCTCCTCAGCCTCGCCCTGCTCGCCCCGTTGCTGCTCCAGGCCCAGCAGCCCGAACGACCCTTCGGCACCCAGCGCGAGCAGGCCGAACTGCAGCAGCGCTGGCTCGAACAGCGCATGCAGAAGATCCTGCCCGGACTCATGCGGACGCACGGGGTCGACCTCTGGGTCATGCCGATGCGCGAATACAACGAGGATCCGGTGTTCAGTTCGCTGGTCTCGCCCACGACGTTCCACGCGCGGCGCCGCACGATCTACGTCTTTTTCGACCGATGCGCGGCGTCCGGCAAGGTCGATCCGGGTGACGGATCCTGCATCGAGCGACTCGCGCTCGGCGGCAGCTCGCAGGGCGGCATCTATCGCGAGTACCGCGCCCCGCAGATGGCGCCGAGCGCCGGGAACGTGCGGCAAGCGGAACTCTGGGGCGAGTCGCAGTGGCAGGTGCTCAAGCGCGTCATCGAGGAGCGACGGCCAAGAGTGATCGGCATCAACGTGTCGCGAACCCATGCCTTCTCCGACGGCCTCAGTGCCGGTGAGCTGGAGGGCATGTCGCAGGCGCTGGGTCGGCCATGGACCGCGCGGTTCAAGCGCACCGAGGAGCTGCCCCTGCAGTTCATCGCCGCACGACTCCCCGAAGAGGAGGAGTTCTACGGCAAACTCACGCAACTCGTGCACACGCTCATCGCCCGGATGTTCTCCAATGAGGTCATCACGCCGGGCGTGACGACCACGCAGGACCTCGTGTGGTGGTGGCGACAGCAGGTGGCCGACCGTGGGCTGACCACGTGGTTCCAGCCGTCGGTGTCGGTGCAGCGCGCGGGCGCTCCATCCATCGGCGAGGACGCCACCATTCAGCCCGGTGACGTGCTCTGGTGCGACGTCGGTATTACCGCGCTCGGCCTGAACACGGACACGCAGCACAACGGCTATGTCCTCAAGCCGGGCGAGACGGCGCCGCCGCCCGGGCTGCAGAAGGCCCTGGCCTCGTCGAACCGCCTCCAGGACATCCTCTTCGAAGAGACGCGCCCGGGCCGCAGCGGGAACGAGATTCTCCGGGCGACGCTCGCCAAGATGAAGGCCGAGGGCATCACCGGAACCATGTATTCCCATCCGATCGGCAAACACGGCCACGGCGCGGGACCATTGATCGGGCTCTGGGACTATCAGGAAGGGGTTCCCGGTCGCGGCGACAGCAAGGTGATTCCCGGCATGTGGTATTCTTCGGAGTTGCAGACCACGACACCGGTGCCGGAGTGGAACGGCCAGCCGGTGCGCATGGCGCAGGAGGAGGACTTCCTCGTGCGGCGCGACGGCTCGCTGGCGTGGGCGCTGAAGCGCCAGAGCGAGCTGCACCTCGTGCGGCCCAAGCCGGCCTCGTGACCTCTGCCGACGACGGGGTGGCTGGTGGGTGGTGAGTCACGCTGATCGAAGGCGCGTTGCCGCGGGACGAGCGGCAACGCCCGAAGTTCCATCTGCCCATCCGTTCACCCCGGCAACTCCCCAATGCATCGAGGCAACAAGCACCTGATCGTCGTCGGCGACCGAGTTCTCATCAAGGCGGAGGACGGTGAGGAGCGCACGAGGGTCGGTCTGTATCTCCCGCCAACGGCGCTCGATTCCCAGGCCGTGCAAGGCGGTGAGATCGTGGCCACCGGCCCGGGCTATCCCATGCCCGACTTCAACGAGTCGTCCGATGAGCCGTGGCGAACGTCGCGACGCGACACGTCGGGCAAGTACGTCCCCATGCAGGCGCGTGCCGGCGACTACGCGCTGTTCTTTCGCAAGGCCGCGGTGGAGATCACGTTCGAAAACGAGATCTACCTGGTCGTTCCCCAGAGCGCGCTCCTCGCGCTGGTCCGCGCCGACCACGAAGACTAGGCACTCGGCGGCGGAGCCCTTCACCTCATTGCATCACGAGAGCCCATGCGTCAACTGATGTACGACGAACGCCTCGTCAGTCCCATGCGCGAAGACCTCACGCGCGTCGGGTTCACGGAACTGCGCACCGTCGAGGACGTGGACGCCGCGCTTCCCGACGGCCGTGGCACCACGCTGGTGGTGGTGAACTCGGTCTGCGGCTGCTCGGCGCGCATGGCACGACCGGCGGTCCGGATGGCCCTGCAGGCGAGTCCGGTGCGTCCCGACCATCTCGTCACCGTGTTTGCCGGCCAGGATGCCGAAGCGACGGCACGCGTCCGTTCCTGCCTAACGGGTTATCCGCCGTCCAGCCCCTGCATCGCCATTTTCGCGAACGGGACGCTGAGCTTCATGATGGAGCGGTGGCAGATCGAAGGTCGTGCGGCCGATGCGATCGCCGACGACCTCGTGGCCGCGTTCAAGGCGCATTGCACCGCGGCCACCTGATGTCCTGACCGGCGATGCGCGCCAGCGTGAGCGTGGAGTGATCATCTCGCTCTTCGCCGACCGTCGGACGCCCGACGTTGCCGCGGTGGCGCACGACCTCGCGCGCGCGCTGGCCGCCACCTGGCCAGGTCAATCGATGTCGCTGTTCGTCGATGGTGTCGCGACGCGCGCCGCCCGGGGCATTCGCTTCACACTGCCGGCACAGCCGCTGCCGGCTTCCGTGAGCCGTGCCCTGGCCGCGCTCCGCCCCACCGAACACGCGGTCCTCGCGTTCGTTGGCTCGGTGACGGAGCCCGTCATCACGGCGTTCGATCTCTCGCAGCGGATCCTCGTGCTCACGGACGCCAGCGTGGCATCGCTGCGCGCGGCCCAGCGCACGATCAAGCTGTGCAAGGACATCGGGTACACCAGGGGCCGCGTCCTCGCGGTCGTGCTGCTCGAAGACGCGGAGCCCGTGGACGTGGACGCCGTGCGTGCCGCGCTCCGCCGCGAGTCGTTTTCGGTCGTGCCCGGTCGCCAGGCGCCCGCCGAGTCACGTCGCGCCGCGATCGCCGAACTGGCCGATCGCATCGCGCGACACGCCTAACGCGCCACCCGCACCCAGCGAATCAGTTCGGAAAAACCCGGCTTCTTGCCGTACATCAGCACGCCCACGCGGAAGATCCGCGCGGCCAGCCACATGGCCGCGAGGCACGTCGCCACGAGCAGCGCGATCGAGCCCACGACCTCGAACCAGCTCACCGACGTGAGGCTCATGCGCACCGGCATGAGGATCGGCGAGGTGAACGGCACCAGCGTGAACGTCCGGGCGAGCGTTCCGCCCGGCTCCAGCATCACCGGGGCGAGCAGCAGCAGACTCGGCATGATGAGGAGCGTCAGCGGCGTCGCCACCTGCTGCGCATCCTGCGTACTGCTCACCATGGAGCCCGCCGCGGCAAACATCGTGGCAAAAAGCGTATAGCCGAGCAGGAAGAAGCAGAGCAGCGCAAGCCCGGTACCGATCGTGATCGACGGCAACGACGTCGGCCCCAGCGTCGCGAGACCGAGCGCCTTGCCGATCGGCGCCTGCAACTTGAGCATCAGCAGAGCAGACCCCACCCACACGAGCTGCTGGGTCAGTCCCACCGATCCAACGCCGAGTACCTTGCCGGCCAACAGCTTGCCGGGTGAGATGCTCGCCACGACGACCTCCGCCACTCGCTGCGTCTTTTCCTCGATCACGCCCATCATGATCGCCTGGCCGTAGAGCACGATGGACATGTAGAGCAGCATCGCCACGCCGTACGCCAGGAACACGCTGTTTTCGCCGCCACCGCCACGTCCGCGTTCACTCAGCCGTTCGGTCGACATCTCGAGGCGGATCTGCGACAGGGCTTGCACGCGCCTGGCATCCAGCCCCGCCTGTTCGAACCGCAGGCTCAACACGGCCGAGCGCACGCCATCCTGGATGCGTCGCATGTCGGGCAGCGTGCTCGCGTTCCTACCCGAATACCGCGCCCGCTCGCCGGCCGTCGTGAGCGCGTCCACCACCAGGTAACCCTGCACGCGTTTCGCGAGCACGTCCTTCGTGGCTGTGCTTTCGGCCTGGGCGATGCCGGCGGGCATGACCGTCCGGACCTGCGGAGGAATCCCTCCGTTCGCCGAGATCGCGTCGCGAATCCGCGAGCCAAGCGCGTTTCCCGACGCGTCGATGATCACGATGTTCGTCGCGTCCGTCCCGGCGCGCGAGCGCCCGGCGAGCCACGCGGGCAGGAACAGGAGCACGGCCATGAGCAGCGGGCCGAACACGGTGGCAAAGATGAACCACCGCGAACGCACGCGCTCCATGTATTCGCGCTTGATGACGGCAATGACCTTATCCATGGCCACTCATTCCATCCTCGATGCCTGACGCACCGACGCGTTGCAGGAAAATCTGGTGAAGGGACGGTTGAACCTTCTCGAATCGCTGCACACCGGCGCCGGCGTCGACGAGCCGGCGGAGCAGGTCCTGGGCATCCGCGCCCGCGGCGAGTTCGATCTCGAAGTAGCGATTCGAGTCGTCGAGGCGGCGCACCAGCGTCGGATCCTGCAGCACCGACGAGACCGCGGGCGTGGCCCCGCCCTCGAGCCCGAGCGCGATGTGATTGCCCCCGGCCTCTTCGCGCACGCGCGACACCGCGCCGTCGAGCACCTTCTCACCGCGCGCGATGATGCACACCGCATCGCACATGCGCTCGGCGTTGTCCATCAGGTGCGTGCTGAAGATGACCGTCTTGCCGCGTCGTCGCAGCTCGAGCACGGTGTCCTTCAGCGCCTGCGCGTTGATTGGATCGAGGCCGCTGAACGGCTCGTCCAGGATCACGAGCTCCGGATCGTGGAGGAGGGTGCCGATGAACTGCACCTTTTGCTGCATGCCGCGCGACAGCTCGTCGACCTTGGCCAGTCCCCAGTCCTTGTCCGGGAGTCGGAGCGAGAGGCGATCGAGCCAGTAGTCGATGCGGCGGTCGGCCTCCGCGCCCTTCACCCCCTTGAGTTCACCGAGGAACCGCAGCAGGCGACGAACCTGCATCTTCTTGTAGAGGCCGCGCTCCTCGGGCAGGTAGCCGACCCGGTCCAGCACGCCGCCGGTGGTGTTGGCGCTGCCCAGCACCGTGATGCGGCCCTCGTCAGGCGCGATGATGTTGAGCAGCATCCGGATCGTCGTGGTCTTCCCTGCGCCATTGGGCCCGAGCAGTCCGTACACCGCACCGGCTGGCACCTGGAGCGACAGGTCGCGCACCGCCACGTGTCCCGCGTAGCGCTTCACCACCGACTGGATGTCCACCGCGAGTTGCGTCATGGGGGGAATGTAGCCGGGACGTCCATCCGGAGTCGGCCGCCCCTTTCAATCGGGCGCGATTGCATCCATCGTCGGGTTGACGATGCCGCCACCATCCGCGCCGCCAACATCCGTTCGCCCTTCGATGCGCCTGCCCGGCGTCGCGTCGGTCCTGACCGCGCTCGCGTCGTCGGTGCTGCTGCTCTTTCTGCTTGCGCCGGTTGGCGCCGTGGTGGCTCGCGGAGGATGGTCGGGTGTGGCCAGCCTGGCGGCCGACACCGAGCTGCGCGGGGCGCTGCTCCTGACCGCGCTGTGCGCCACCGCGGCCACGTTGATTGGTGTAGTTCTCGGCACACCGGTGGCCTGGCTCCTTGCGCGCACGCCGTTTCGCGGCCGCGCGCTCGTCGCCGCCGCGCTCGACCTGCCGCTCGTGATTCCGCATCCCGTGGCGGGCATTGCGTTGTTGCTCGTCCTCGGACGTGAGTCGGTACTGGGGCAGGGGCTCGGCGCCCTGGGCATTCGCATCGTCAGTTCCCCGCTGGGCATCGTGCTCGCCATGCTGTTCGTTTCGGCCACGCTCTATGTGAGCGCGGCACGGGAGGCGTTTGCCCGCGTCGATCGGCGCTTCGAGTCCGTGGCGCTCACCCTCGGCGACACCCCGCTGCGCGCATTTCGTCGGGTGACGCTTCCACTCGCCGGCCGGGGCCTCCTGGCCGCTGCCGTGGTCATGTGGGCGCGCGCGGTGAGCGAGTTCGGCGCGATCGTGGTGATCGCGCACTCTCCGCGCACCATCGCCGTGTTGAGCTATGACCGTTTCACGACGTACGGGTTGGGAGACGCGCTCCCGGTGGCCGCGGTGCTCGTGCTGCTGGCCCTCATTCCTCTCGCGGCGCTGCGCGCGCTCCGGGCCGACCGGGGCGAACACGCCCCCGGACGTCGCGCATGATCGAGTGTCGACGCCTTGGGACGCGACTCGGCGAGTTCGCCCTCGACGACGTGTCGTTCGAGGTGCCGCGCGGCGCGTTTGGCGTCGTCATCGGACCGGCGGGCTCCGGCAAGACATCGTTGCTCGAAACGATCGCCGGCGTGATCCCGGCCACCGCGGGGCAAGTGTTCATCGACACGCGCGAGGTGACCACTCGGCCGGTGCACGAACGTGGTGTGGCCCTCGTGTATCAGCACGCCTATCTGTTTCCGCACCTCACGGTGCGGGACAACGTGGCGTACGGCGCCGCCGAACAGTCGCACGCCGACGAGGCCATGGAGGCGTTCGGCGTGTCGGCGCTTGGCGGGCGTGACGTTCGCGGGCTCTCCGGCGGTGAACGCCAGCTCGTCGCGCTCGCGCGGGCCATCGCGCAGCGACCCTCGGTGCTCCTCCTCGACGAGCCGTTCAGCGCCCTCGACCCGCGGCGCCGCACGATGGTGCGGCGCTACGTGCGCGACCTGCATCGGGAGCGTGGCATGACGGTCCTGCACGTCACGCACGACTTCGCCGAGGCAGGGCTCCTTGGTGACGTGATCGTGCTGCTCGATGGCGGGCGGGTGTTGCAGGCCGGTGAGGCCGCCGAGGTATTTCGACGCCCGGCCACGCCATACGTTGCCGAGTTCCTTGGCGCCGAGAATGTGCTCGAGGGCGAGGCCCGTGTGGTGGACGGGGCCGTCACGGGCGACGACGGAGTCGCGCGAGCCATGGAGGTGCGCTGCGGTCCGCTCACGATCCATAGTGTGAGCCCGGCCCGACCCGGTCCATGCCACGCCGTGATTCGTGCCGAGGAGGTGGTCCTTGCCCGCGCGCGACCTGCATCGTCGGCGCGGAACAACTTCACGGGAACCGTGAGCGAAGTTGCGGCGTACGGAGCCTACGTGAGGGTCATCGTGACGGTGCAGGGCGTTCCGCTCGTGGCCCTCCTGACGATACCTTCGCTCCACGATCTCGACCTGGCCGTTGGCGCCGAGGTCCATGTGAGCTTCAAGGCATTCGCTGTCCACCTGTGCTGAAACCGCTCGACTCCGGCGTGCACAGCACGCCCGTGCCGCCGTCGCAGGGCGCCCACGCGATCCTCGTGGTGGACGACTCCGAAGATGACGCCGAGCTGGTGCGCCGCGCGCTGAGTCGTGGCGGGCTCTCGGTCGACATCACCCGCGTCGACGACGCCCCCTCGTTCCGGAAGGCGCTGGCGCAGCGGTCGTGGGAGCTCGTCATCGCCGACTATTCGCAGCCCAACTTTGGTGCGCTGGCCGTGCTCGAACTGCTCCGCGAGGCCGACAGCGACCTGCCGTGCGTCGTGATTTCCGGTGTAGCCGGCGAAGATCGGGCGGTCGAGACGATGCGGGCCGGCGCCAGAGATTTCGTGTCCAAAGATCGGCTGCAGCGCCTGGTTCCCGTCGTACAGCGCGAGCTGGTCGAGGGGGCACAGCGCCGTGAGCGGGCGCGCATCCGGCGCGAGGAACGCGAACACGATCGGCGGATGCACGACGCGAGCGCCGCGATCTTCGAGCTGCTGCGCTCCGGTGACTTCACGTCCGGCAACGCCACCGCGATCTACCGCATGTTCACGGAGATGGTGGCTCGCGCGCTCGACGTGGATCGCACATCCATCTGGATGTTCGAGGCCGGCGGTCGCGTGTTCCGGTGCGTGCAGGCGTACGACGCGCACACGCGCGAGCACTCGAGCGGGCGGGCGTATGACGTCGCCGGATACCCCGACTACTTCGGTGCCCTCGCGCACAGTCGATACGTCGAATCGCACGACGGCTGCGGCGATCCACGGCCCGTGGAGCCAGCGACCGCGACCACGCAACTCGACGCCGCGATCCGGTTTCGTGGAGACATGGTTGGTGCCCTTTGTGTCGACCACGAGGGGGCTTCTCGCCGCTGGCGCGGCGACGAGCACGTCTTTGTCGCGTCGATCGCCGACCTGCTGGCGCTCGTCATCGAAAGCAACGAGCGGCGGCGCGCCGAGGGAGCACTGCGCGAGAGCGAGACCCGGTATCGCGAACTGTGGGAGTATGCCCTGGACGGCATGTTCACGCTCGACCGCGACCTCCGCGTGACATCGGCGAACGACGCCGCGTCGCGCCTTGTCCAGCGATCGGCGCAGGAGATCCTCGGCCGACCGTTCGTGGAGTTGCTCGTGGCTTCGGAGCTGCTGGTCGCGGAAGGCGCCCTTCAGGCACTGCTCGGCTCGGAGCGCCCGGTGGGCGAGGCCATGTCACTGACCGTGCAGCGCCCGGCCGGCGGCCGTGTGAGCGTCGAGGCGACCGTGCAGCGCATCGATCGTGGCAACGGCGCCATCGAGGTCCTCGCGATCGTGCGCGACGTGTCCCATCGGCGGCAGCTCGAGGCCCAGCTGCAGCAGTCGCAGAAAATGGAGGCGATCGGCCGTCTGGCTGGCGGCGTCGCCCACGACTTCAACAACCTGCTCACCGCCATCATCGGCTACTCGCAGATCGCATCGATCCGGCCTGATCTGCCGCCGGCGGCGGCGATCGACCTCAAGGAGATCACGTCGGCGGCCCATCGCGCGGCGGCACTCACGAGGCAGCTCCTCGCCTTCAGTCGCCGGCAAGTGCTGGAGCCGCGCGTGCTCAACGCCAACGCGGTCGTGCAGGGGATCGAGCCGCTGCTCCGGCGACTCATCGGAGAAGACGTTCAGCTGGTGACGGACCTCGACCCCGAGGTAGCGCACGTTCTGGCTGATCCGAGCCAGCTCGAGCAGGTGATCCTCAACCTCGCCGTCAACGCGCGCGACGCGATGCCCAACGGCGGGCGTCTGGTGCTGCGCACGCGCATGGCGGCACGGCTCGATCCCGGAGTGCTGGTGGGCGCGGATGCCGCGCACGGGCCTCTGGTAGTGCTCGAGGTGGCAGACACCGGCATCGGCATGGACGAAGAAACCCGCTCCCACATGTTCGAGCCCTTCTTCACCACCAAGGCCTCCGGGACCGGACTCGGCCTGTCGACGGTGTATGGGATCGTGCAACAGAGCGGCGGTGCCCTCGGAATGATCAGCGAGCCGGGACTTGGGACGACCTTCTCGGTGTACCTGCCGGTGGCGGTTGGCAACACCGACGAGCACGCGGCTCCTACGCACGGTGCCGGCGCCGGCGGGCACGAAACCGTCCTGCTCGTCGAAGACGACGATCGCGTGCGTGCCCTCGCGGCTCGGGTGCTCCGCTTGGCCGGGTATGCGGTCATGGAGGCCAGCGATCCCGGGGCAGCGCTCGCCGAGGCCGGTATGGCGCTCGGGATCGACCTGGTGCTGACCGACCTGGTCCTGCCGCAAATGTCGGGGCGCGAGCTGGTTCGGCGGCTCCGGCTCGATCGCCCCCGGATGCGCGCCCTGTTCATCTCCGGCTATCAGCAGGAGCCCGAGTCGCACGCCGCCGGCGAGGCATTTCTGGCCAAACCCTTCACTCCAGAGGCACTCCGGACGGCGGTTCGCTCGGCGCTCGACGTTGAGGGGTAGGGCGAAGTCGCCACAACGCTGGACACTGGGGTTACCCCCAGTATTCTGGTCGCGAGCTCGGCGCTACTCTGCCCCGGGCATCTCCTGCTCCGCCGCGCGCGTCGGAGGAGCGAGGCATTCCACAACGCGTCGACCGGGAGGTCGGGACCATGGCGGCTCGCAAGTCGAAGTCACACAAGATCTCGCTCAAGGCGGCAGCAAAGCTCACTGATCGGCACCGCAAGGCCGTGAAGGCGACCACGAAGGGAAAGCGTGGCGCAATGAAGCCCGGGGCCCTGGGTGGGGCATTTGACAAGAAGGCCGTGACCAAGCTGCTGGAGCGGGCCGACGCGAAGTATCTGCGGTTCTACTACGGCACCAACGCCAGGGGCAATCCCGAACTGGTGCTGGTTGCGGCAGACGCCGCCGGGAACGACCTCACCGAGACGACGCTGGACGGCCACTGGCCCTGCCCCCCATTCTGCCCACCCGACAGCAGCGACCTGCGCGGCTGACGACCATTCACCGGGATATTCACATGGCGAACTACAAGGACAACAAGCCGGGGCGCATTCCCACCAGGCCCCGGAACCAGCGCATCTCCCTAGGGACGGCGATCGACCTCACCAAGCGGCACCAACGCGCGTCGCCGGCCTCTGAAAAGGCCGGGTTCTTCTTTGCCAAGGGCATCGCCGACCTGCTGGCGCAGCCCGAGGTGTACGGCATGCGCGTGTATCACGGCCTCGATGCCAAGGGGCGCTACCGCATGGTGCTGGTCGGCGTCGACCGCGCGGGCAACGACATCGTCAGAACGAAGAAGGTGCTCGCGTCCGGTGCAGTGGCCCGGTCGTTCGGCGATGCGGTCCTGCTCGACGGGCACTGGCCCTGCCCGCCGTTCTGTCCCCCAGATTCGCCGCTCTAAGCTGCACGGGACGTGAAGTCACTCGGAGGATGGTGGGGATGGTTGATCGTCGGAGCGCTGACAGTGGCGCTCTTGCCCTTCAGTCCCCGGGTGATTCCCACGTGGCAGTTGGCCATCATCGGCATGGCCGTAGCGACACAGCTCTTGCCGTCGCTTGCCGTGTTGGCCCTGCCACGCCCGGTGCCGCGCGCCCGGTACTGGATCGGGTGGTGGGGCCTCGCGTTCTTCGTGAGCGACCTCTCGCAGGTCGCCATCTCGTCGTTCGCGCGCGTCGACAACCTGTGGTTCTTCCTGATCGCCAACCCCATCGAGGATGCGACGCTCCTGATGGCGTTTTCGTATTGGCAGCTGCGGCCCGTCATGCGGCTGTCGTTCCGCGTGGCCATCCCGCTCCTGGCCCTCGTGACCCTGGCCATCGCGATCGCGTTTGGTGAGCTGACGACTTTCAAGACCGCATCGTCGCCCTTCCGGCTGCTACTCATCACCACGGCCGTGACGTATACGCTGGTCGTCCGGACATCGCGCGAGCAACAGCGCATATGGGAGCGTGACTGGCTCTGGACGTCACTCGGCGTCACGCTGTACTACGCGGCCTACGTGGTGGTCGATCCGGTGTCCGCCGCCCTTCTGCCCGATCAACCGGAGCTCGCGCGCCTCGTCTACGTCGTGAAGGGCGCGGTCGACATCGTGGCCTTCGTCATGGTGTGGTATGGCATGCGCCGCCCGCTTCCTGCCGCCGAGCCCCAGTCGCCGTTGACGGTCTGAGCGCGGGCTCGCCTGCGCGCGCGGGCACGTCGCGGCGCAGCCCCGTGGTCATCGTCCGATTCCCAGGACTCCTTCAAGATCCGGAGATTCGGCGCCTGGTCGGACACCAGCCGCTTGAGGCGACGTGCTGACTTATGTTGTGACGGCGGCGGACCTTCAGCGCGCGCCCTCACTCACCGTACCGCGCATGCCCGGTGGCTCGAACATCTTCGGCATCTACCTCGGCGCCGTCCTCGCCGTCGCGGTAATTCTCACGGCGCTCGGTGCCGCGCTGGTGCTCTACCAGCGGCGCTTTCTCGCCGTCCATCGCGAATACGCCAAGAAGCTGATCGCCGCCCACGAGGAAGAGCGCGCTCACGTCGCCCGTGAGGTGCATGACGACGCGCTGCAGCGCGTCGCCATGATCCAGCACGACGTCTACGAGTGGATGGACGGCAATCTCGAACCGGGAAAGGAGCGCCTGCGTTCCGAGGCGGTGCGTCACGAACTCGAGGACCTGGGCGTGATGCTCCGGCGCGTTGCGCACCGGTTGCACCCGGCGATCATCGAACACGGTGGCCTCCTTCCGGCGCTGTCGCAGCTGGCCGAAGACGCCACGCGCCTCTCGGGGATCGAGATCGTGGCTCGGATCCCGAACACCGCAACCGACCGGGTCCTCGACCGCGAGCGGTCGCTCATCCTGTTTCGCGTGGCGCAGGAAGCTGTGCGCAATATCACCAAACACTCCGCAGCCACCCGGGGTGAAATCGGCGTCGATCTTGCAAAGGACGCCCTCGTCCTGAGCATCATCGACAATGGGCGGGGCTTCGATTCCGGCGATCCGCGCCGGGCGAGCGGCCTCGGCCTTATCAGCATGGCCGAACGTGCGCGCCTGGCCGATGCCGATTTTTCCCTCTTTTCCAAGCTCGGCGGTGGCACCACTATTCGCATCACGGTTCCCCTCGAGCACTGACCTTCCGTGCGCCGCGCCGCTGTCCTGATCTGCGACGATCATCCCCTCATGAGCCAGGGCCTCAAGGCCCTGCTGCGCGCGAGCTACGTGCCCGTCGGTGTCGTGAATGACGGCCGCGAGCTGCTCTCCTCGCTCGACCGGACACGGCCCGACGTCCTGCTGCTCGATCTCTCGATGCCTAACGTCAACGGCCTCGAGCTGATTCCACAGGTGCGTGAACACGCGCCGGACGTCAAGGTGCTCGTGGTCACCATGCACGTGGACCGCGCGCTCGCGGACCTGGCGATCAACTCCGGCGCCCACGGGTTCATCCCCAAGGAATCGTCCGCCGAGGAACTCAACTCGGCGATCGATCACGTGCTGTCGAGCCCCAAGCCGTTCATCTCGCCGAGGATTCCGCGACGATCGTTCCGCGACGGAGCCGCCATGGAACATCCGGCGCTCGATCGCCTGACCCCGCGCCACCGCCAGATCCTGCGCCTCATCGGTGACGGCAAGTCCACACAGGACATCGCCGAACACCTGGGCGTGAGCCCGCGCACCGTGGAGTTCCATCGCGCAAGCATTCGCAAGGCGCTTGGCATCACAACCGAATGGGGCCTGATGCGTTTCGCGATCATGATGCACGTCTCCGAGGGCGATGCGCCGCTCGAAGAGGCGGTCGTCGAGCCGGACCAGCCGCAGCCCTGATCGGGATCTGACGGTTCGCCGCTCGCGGGACGGTTCGCGAGGTGGTTGATGGGTCTCAGCGGAGCCGTGTCCGCCCCTGCGTCGCTTTCACGCCTTGTGATAGCGGCGTGGCGACCTCGTGAGAAAAGCGCGGCCCGTCACTCGTATTTGTACGAGTATACAGTTTGCCGCGGCCCTCCTATCCTGTGCTCCATGAAGAACTCGCCGTTGTTCATCCTCGAGCCTCCGTACACGATGGCGCGCCGGCTGATGGACCAGCCGCCCGCCCTTGGTGCGGTAGCGTTGCTCGACGCCGTTGTGGATCGCCCGACGACCAACGATGTGAAGGGCCAGATGGAAGAGGCGCCCTGGTGCCCGCTCTGCCTGCTCGCCGACTCGGAGTCGGGCATGCGTTCCACGCGTCGACTGCCGCGCACATGTGTGGTGTTCGGTCTCGATGAGGGCGACGGTGCGTCGGGAATCCTGAAGGCGGTGTCGAGCCGACCGCGGCCCACGCCAAGTGATCTCGTGGACTGGATCGTCCGTCGCACGCGGCTCTCGAGCCTCGCGCGCACGCTGTCCGACCTGTTCTCTCGCCCCACGCTTCGTCGCAACGAGGCCGCGTTCCTGCCGTATGCCCTGCGCGAGCAGATGCGCATGCTGGGCGACTGGTCGGCCCTCGAATGGCAGCGGGCGGCCATGCTGGCCGAACTGGCGGCCGATCGATCGCTGCTCAATCGCACCATGTCGGGCGACGATGACACGTCGGCGGAGCTGCGAGGTGCGATGCGCGAGCTGCTCGGCGTTGCCGAGCGCGAGTTCCACAATCGGTACGGATGGGAATGGGTGCTCGAGGCGTCGCTGCGGCGATCGCACTTCTTCGAGCGGTCGGCGCGAGGCGTGCGTCCGCTGCATCAGCGGCCGGCAGCGATCGCTCCGATGGAATCCTGGGGGAAAGCGGTGGGGGCGGAGACCTATGCGTCGCCGAGGTTGGCGTCGGCGTAGGGAGAGGGTGCGTTCGTGGGTCGGGACGAGGGATGGGGAGGTGGGGGGTGATGGGAGTGCGGTGAGGAGGTCTTGGGCGGCAGGGGCGACTGGATGACTGGGACCCGTCGCGTCTCCGTTCCCGAATCACGAACCAGCGTCGTGGCGCGACGGCACGGAGAACACTTCCGTGTGGGGCGGAGCAGGTGTTGGGGAACTCCGGTCGTCGGCGCCACGACGTGTTCCCGCGGGGAGCCTGTGTTGGGGCCCCGCGGGAGCGAAGCGAATGGCGGCGGAGCGCCGATTGCTGCCTGCCGGATCTGGTCGTGATCGCTCGACGCGTGGCGTGCGATCAGGCAGGCCAGGCAGAGGACGGGTGGTCAGGACAAGGATCGGGCAGGGGCAGTCGGCACCGCGCCACGTTTTCAGGGATGGCCCGAAAGATGCTTGGGGATGGGATCATGGACGCGACACGAATCGGCAACGCCACGACCTGGAGGTCGACGCAGGGAGTCCTGCGCTCGACGAGCCTCCACTACCGGCTGCGCCAGCTGCTTGGTGCTCGCCCGGTTACGGCGTCGACTGCCGAGCGCCTATCACGACCCGGTCGCCCGTCACGGTCACGACCCAGGTAGCCACGGGGTCCGTCGCGGGGCCCTGACGGCAGGCGCCGCTGGATGCGTCGAATCGTGCACCGTGCCATGGGCACTGCACGGTGCCGTCCGTCAGCAGCTCGCCGGCAGAAAGCGGCATCGCCTGATGAGAACACTCGTCTTCGAGTGCCGTGACCATGTTGCCGCGGCGGATCAGGACGATGCGGTCGCCGTTCGGCAGCCTGACGGGCAGCAGCCCGGGGTTCGGGAGGCTCGAGAGTGGCAGCTCCACCTCAGGCCGGGCCACCGTCGAGCGCTTCCTTCAGCGCGTGCCACGCCAGCGAGGCGCACTTCACGCGGGTAGGGAAACCAGCGACTCCGGCGAAGACCTTGAGCTTTCCAAGCGCCTCGGGGTCGCGCCCGCGTCCGGTGACCATCGCATGGAACGCTTCGAACAGCCCGGCAGCCTCCTGCCGGCTCTTTCCCTTCACGGCCTGCGTCATCATGGAGGCCGATGCCCGGGAGATGGCACAGCCGGTGCCCACGAACGACACGTCGGCCACCACGTCTCCGTCGAGGCGAATCCAGATCGTGACCTCGTCGCCGCAGAGCGGATTCCGGCCATGAGTACTGCGGTCGGCCTTCGCGAGCTCGCCGAAGTTCCGGGGAGACCGATTGTGGTCGAGGATGACGTCCTGGTAGAGCGCGCCGAGATCCATGGTTACCCGAAAATCTCGCCAACGCGATGCAGCGCGGCCACGAGCGCATCGACGTCGTCGCGCGTGTTGTACAGGTAGAACGAGGCGCGCGCCGTCGACGGTACGTTGAAGCGGCGCATGAGCGGCTGGCAGCAATGGTGGCCGGCCCGGATCGCTACGCCTTCCTGGTCGAGGATCGTGCCGATGTCGTGGGGGTGCGCGCCATCCATGACGATGCTGAGCACACCCGCCTTGTTCGGCGTGGTTCCGATGATGCGCAGTCCCTTGACCTCACGCACGCGCTCCGAGGCGTAGCTGACCAGCTCGTGTTCGTGCGCCGCGACAGCGTCCAGGCCCACCGCCTCGAGATAGTCCAGCGCGGCGCGGAACGCGACCACCGCCGCGATGTCCGGCGTCCCGGCCTCGAATCTGGCCGGCAGGCGGGCCCACGTGCTGTGCTCGATGGTGACCAGGTCGATCATGCCGCCGCCGGTCTGGTAGGGCGGGAGTCGGTCGAGCCACGATTCCTTGCCATACAGCACGCCCACGCCGGTGGGCCCCAGCATCTTGTGGCCGGAGCACACGAAGAAGTCGCATCCGACCGACTGGACGTCGACCGGAAGGTGAGGGGCCGCCTGTGCGCCATCGAGGATGACCGGGACGCCTCGGGCGTGCGCGCGTTCACAGATCGTGCGCACCGGATTGATCGTTCCCAGCGCATTGGACACCCAGGTCAGCGCGACGGCTCGGGTGCGCTCGTTGAGCAGGCGCTCGAAGGCGGCCATGTCGAGCGCTCCATCGTCCATGACCGGAATGGCGACGAGCTTCGCCCCGCTCCGCAGGCAGGCCTGCTGCCATGGCACGAGGACCGAGTGGTGATCCATGACGGAGACGAGGACCTCGTCACCCGGCCGGAGGATGGCCTGCGCGAACCCCGACGCCACGAGGTTCATGCCTTCGGTGGTGCCGCGTACGAACACGATCTCGTGCGCGTGCCTGGCGTTGAAGAAGCGTCGCGCCGCTTCGCGGGTCCCCTCGTAGAGTTCGGAGGCGCGCTCGCTCAGGTAATGCACGCCCCGATGGATGTTCGCGTTCTCCGACTCGTAGTAGCGGGTGGTCGCTTCGATCACCGACCGGGGCTTCTGGCTGGTGCCGGCATTGTCCAGGTAGACCAGCGGCTTGCCCCTGGCGAGGGTGCCAAGGATCGGGAAGTCCGCCCGGAGCGTGGCGACGTCGAGCGCGGGCGAAAGCTGCGTGGTCACGACGCGACCGGCCGGGGTTCTGCCCCGGCGAACCGTTCCAGCGCGATGCGTTCCAGGCTCTCCCTGACCCCGTCGAGTTCGATCGTCTCGAGGACGTCGGCGGCGAAGGCGTAGGTGAGCAGCTGCCGCGTGCGCTCGGCGCCGACGCCACGGCTCTTCATGTAGAAGGCCATGCGCTCGTCGAGCTGCCCCACCGTGGCGCCGTGCGTGCACTTCACGTCGTCGGCAAAGATCTCCAGCTGCGGCTTGGTGTCGATGCGCGCGCGATCGGAGAGCAGCAGCGTGTTGTTGGTCTGCTTGCCGTCCGTCTTCTGGGCGACGGGATGCACGTACACCTTGCCGTTGAACACGCCGTGCGACGCGCCGTCGAGCACACCCTTGTAGATCTCGCGCGAGTAGCAGTTGGGCTGGGCGTGCTCGATCCGCGTCTGGTGATCGCACACCTGCTCGCCGTCGATCATGTAGAGACCGTTCAGCGTGGCGCCGCACCCCTCGCCGGCCAGGTTGGCGTAGATGTTCGCGCGCGACAGCGCGCCGCCGCTGGCGAACGAGAACGAGACGTAGTGGGAATCGCGGCCCAGCGTGGCCTCGACGTGGCCCACGTGAAAGGCGCGGCGACCCTCCCGCTGCACGCGGTAGTGCCGGAGCGTGGCGCCATCGGCGATGATCGACTCGGTGACGGAGTCGGTGAAGTAACGGGCGTCGTCGGTCGTCGCGTACTGCTCGACCACGGAGACCGAGGCATTGCTCTCGACGACGAACAGGTTCCTCGGGTAGGACACGCCACCTTCGGCGCCGGCATCGGAGAGGTAGAGCAGGTGGATCGGCGTGGTCACGGTCGTATTTCGCTCGACGTACAGCACGGCGCCGTCCTTCATCAGGGCCGTGTTGAGCGCCGAGAAGGCGAGCGCCTGCGCGTCGAAGCCGGCGATGCGTCCCATGTGCCGTTCGAGCAGCGTCGGCTCCTCGTGCAGCGCACTGGCAAGGCTCAACACGCGCACGCCGGCCGGCAGGGCGTCCACGCGGGAGAGCTGCGGGGCATAGCGGCCGTTCACGAACACCAGCGTCGGCCAGTCTTCGCTCGCGAGGGCGAACGGCGCCACGTCGCTCACCGTCAGCGTGCCCAGTGCGGGCTTCATCGGCTCGAAGGCCGCTTCGGTGATCGGTGCGGGATTGGTGAAATGCCAGTCCTCGTTCCGTGGCGTGGGGAAACCGTTCGCCTCGAAGCGCGCCATCGCCCGTGCGCGCAGGTCGCGCAGCCATGCGGGGCCGTCGACGGGTTCACTCCACTGGCGTCGGTAGGCCGCCACGTGCGCCTCACGCGCTTCGCGCGCTTCCCGGGTCTCGCGAGCGTCGGTCGTCATGCCCCGGCCCCCGCCGGCTCCACGAGCCAGTCGTAGCCCCGGGCCTCGAGTTCGTGCGCGAGTTCCTTGCCCCCCGACTTCACGATGCGCCCGCCCGCCAGCACGTGGACGTAGTCCGGCACGATGTAGTCGAGCAATCGCTGGTAGTGCGTGACGACGATCGTCGCGTTCTCCGGACGACGCAGCCGATTGACCCCGTCGGCCACGACGCGCAGCGCGTCGATATCGAGCCCGGAGTCCGTTTCGTCGAGGATCGCGAGGCGCGGCTCGAGCACGGCCATCTGCAGGATCTCGTTGCGCTTCTTTTCGCCCCCGGAGAAGCCGGCGTTCACCGAACGCTGCAACATCGACTCGTCCATGTCCACCATGCGCAACTTCTCCGTCATGATGTCGAGAAAGTCCATCGGGTCGACCTCCTCCTCACCCCGGCTCTTGCGAATCTCGTTGTACGCCGTGCGCAGGAAGTACGCGTTGGACACGCCCGGGATCTCCACCGGGTACTGGAACGCGAGAAACACGCCGGCGTGCGCGCGTTCCTCGGGCTCCAGTTCAAACAGGTCCTTGCCATCGTATTCGACGGAGCCGCCGGTCACGGCGTAGCCGGGATGGCCGGCGAGCACCTGGGCGAGCGTGCTCTTGCCCGAGCCGTTCGGCCCCATGATCGCGTGCACCTCACCGGCGTTGACCGTGAGCGTGATACCGCGGAGGATCTCCTTGTCGCCGGCGGTGGCCGTGAGGTTCCGGATCTTCAGCATGCTATGACTGTGCAGTGGAATGAATGGACGTGAACGGGACGGGTCGGATGAACGGGCAACGGAACGCGTCACCCTGTACGAGGGGCGCCGGCGTCGGCCGCCTCACCCCACGCTCCCTTCCAGCGAAATGCCGAGCAGTTGCTGCGCCTCCAGTGCAAACTCCATCGGCAGCTCCTTGAAGACCTCCCGACAGAAGCCGCTGACGATCATCGACACGGCGTGTTCTGCGGACAGGCCGCGCTGCTTGAGGTAGAAGATCTGGTCCTCGCCGATCTTTGACGTGCTCGCCTCGTGTTCGATGATCGCCGAGTTGTTCTGGACTTCGATGTACGGAAACGTGTGTGCGCCACACTGGTTGCCGATGAGCATCGAGTCGCACTGCGTGTAGTTCCGCACCCCTTCCGCGCGCGGCAGCACCTTCACCTTCCCACGGTACGAGTTCTGCCCTCGCCCGGCGGAGATGCCCTTGGAGACGATGTTCGACTTCGTGTGGCGGCCGATGTGGATCATCTTCGTGCCGGTGTCCGCCTGTTGGCGGTTGTTGACCACCGCGACGGAGTAGAACTCACCGGTGGAGTGGTCACCCTGCAGGATCACGCTGGGATACTTCCACGTGATCGCCGACCCCGTCTCCACCTGCGTCCACGAGATCTTGCTGTGGGTGAACGCCTTGCCGCGCTTGGTGACAAAGTTGTAGATGCCGCCGCGTCCCTCTTCGTCGCCGGCGTACCAGTTCTGCACCGTCGAGTACTTCACCGAGGCGCGATCGAGCGCGACGATCTCCACCACCGCGGCGTGCAGCTGGTTGGTCGAGCGCTTGGGCGCCGTGCAGCCCTCGAGGTAGCTCACCGACGCGCCTTCGTCGGCCACGATCAGCGTCCGCTCGAACTGGCCCGTGTCGGCGGCGTTGATGCGGAAGTACGTGGACAGCTCCATGGGGCAGCGCACGCCCTTCGGCACGTACACAAACGAGCCGTCGGAAAAGACCGCCGAATTGAGCGCGGCGAAGTAGTTGTCGCTGTAGGGGACGACCGAGCCCAGGTATCGCTCCACGAGGTCGGGGTGTTCCTGGACCGCCTCGCCGAACGAGCAGAAGATGATGCCGTGCTTCTTCAGCTCCTCCTTGTACGTCGTGCCCACCGACACCGAATCGAAGACGGCATCGACCGCGACGCCGGCGAGCAATTTCTGCTCGTGCAGCGGGATGCCGAGCTTGTCGTACGTATCGCGGATCTTCGGATCGAGCTCGTCGAGGGAACCCAGCGGCTTCGCCGTCTTTGGCGCCGAGTAGTACGAAATCGCCTGATAGTCAATCGGGTCGTAGCGGACGTTGGGCCAGCGCGGCTCCACCATCTGCTGCCAGCGACGGAACGCCTTGAGGCGCCATTCGAGCATGAAGGCGGGCTCGCGCTTCTTGGCCGAGATGAGCCGCACCACGTCCTCGTTCAGGCCGGGCGGAATCGTATCGGCCTCGATGTCGGTGCTGAACCCGTACTGATACTCCCTGGATACCAGGGCCTCGATGGACGAACTCATGACGTCTCCTGCAGCCGACTGGTAGGGGCCGGTGGGTGATGGTCGGTGCCCGACGCGGCGTGCCGGAGCCCGGTCGGTTCCGCGATGCAGTATTCACAGCAGTTCGCGCCCTTGGCGATGTGCGCATGGCGCCTGACCTCGGCGCCCAGGACGTCCTGGATGAACTGTTCCTCGGCGATGCAGACCTCGGGGAACTGGTCCACCACCGCGCGGATCGTACAGTGGCGCTCTCGCAGGATCGATCCGTCGTCGCCGCCGGCCTCGGCCATGTACCCGAGCGATGAGAGGATCTCCGCGAGCCGACGCGCCCGCTCAGCGAGCGGCAGTCCGTCGAGTTCTGGCCTGGCGCGCTCGGCGATAGCTGCCCATCGGGAGCGAAACACCTCCACGACTGCGTCCGATCCGATGCGCGAACGGATGAGCGCCAGCGCGGTGGAGAGCGCCTCGTCGTGCGAGTTGGGGAACAGCCGGTGCGCCGCCGGCGTCAGGCGATATGCAAACACCGGTTGGCCGACGCCGCGGTTCTCGCGCTGGTACGCGACCAAGCCGTCGGCCTCGAGATCCTTGAGGTGGCGGCGCAGCGCGTTGGCCGTGAGTCCGAAGCGCTCGGCAAGTTCGCCTGCCGTAAGCGGTTGCGCCTGCTTGAGCGCTGCGAGCACGTCGGCCTTTGGGCCTTTGAATCCAGCGAGCTGACGTGTCTCGGTCATGGGGAGGAATGTGATCGGGATTCCGGACTAAGTCAACGAATCTGTTAGCGAATTCACCCGGCCGGTCGGGGCCCGATCCGATCGCGTTTGGGGTCGTGGCGTGGGGGCGCTTGAGGGCCGTCGGTTCGGGGCTCGATCCGTCATGATCACGCCGGGACGTTCTGTGAGGTCGCCCGCGCGTCGGGGCATAAATTTGGCGCCGCCGGGAACGGCGGGCGGGGAGCCGCGTCGAGCGGTCGCCGAGGTGAGCGGAGCGCAGCAGTCAAGCTCGACAAGAAGCACCAGCGTGCCGGCTGTTCGATGCGGCCGCTGACCACCGACATGCTCGACCACGCGGCACGACGAGTCGGCAGCCTCCTCACCACTGGTCGCAGGTGACAAGAGGGACTCGCGGAGTGCGGAGGCAAACGCTGCAACGTCCCGGTAACGATCGGACGGCTGGCGTGCGAGGCCGCGCATGACCGTCGCCTCCACATCGGGTGCGATGACACGTTCCACCTCATCGACCTGAGGCGGCCCATGCGCGCCGCGCTCGAGAACCCTCTTCCCGGCCCGGCTCGCACCGAGCACTCGCACCCCCATACAAAGGAGCGTGCGATTTCCGACGGTCTCCTTCGTGTCCCGTGCGCCGCTGAGGTCTCCCTCGCTTCACTCGGGTCGCGGCAGGTCCATCACGCGCCGGAACTCACGAACGGCGTCGTCGGCATCGTGGACTTGTAGCTCCCCTCGAGGGGGCCCATGCACCGCAGGGCCGGGCCTGACGCGCCCGCCATCCCTGTAGCTCCCCCCGAGGGGGGCCCGTGACCTGCTCGTGCGCCCCGCAGCGCGACGCATGCATGTCGGCGCCCGCCGCTACGGATGGGTGCGCTTCACGTCACAGCTAAACGTGCGTGACGCCCGTCACGCGCGGAGGCCACGCACCCGTACTTCCCCGAGTGTCCTGCCAGGCGCGGCGATCCTAGACTCGGAGGACAACCTCACAGTGGAGGCACGCGATGGGTGGAAAGACACGAGGACGCGGGGACGATGTCGCGCCCGATCAACGCAAGCTCACGGCAATCCAGGCGGCGCGGCTGGGCTCCCTTGCCGGCATCGACAAGGATCTTCTCGTCGGTCTCACGGTCAACGACGTGCGGGACAAGTTCGGCTGGCAGGTGGATGCACGCCTGCTCCTGTTCCGGCGCATCTGCGGTCGTGTGGTGAAGAAGGATCCCGTCACCGGGCAGTCGTATCCCGTGCCCTTTGCGACGGTGCACGTGGAAGACACGGACTGTCACCTCATCAGCTACTTCCCGCAGCAGTGGCCATGGGGCTGGTTCTTCCCGTTCCATTGTCATCGCGAAACGCTGGCGACGGTGAAGACGGATCGGTGCGGCAACTTCTGCGTCTGGGTTCCGCGGTTCGAGATCGACTGGATCCTGCACTGGCGCAAGGCGCGCATCTGCTTCCCGGACATCTTCATCCGGCCGAGCCTGAGGGATCTGCTGCCGTTTGACCCAACGATCCCGGAGCGTGGGCCGTTCCCGCCGCGGCCGGGCCCGGGCCCCGATCCGGCGCCCTTCACGAGGCTCGCCGCGTTCTCAAACAACGCACTGCAGGGCCTCACCGGCGACGCGGCCCGCGGCCTCACCGACCGTCTCGTGCGGCTCCACGAGTCGCGCGCGTTTGGCGCACCGGCTGCCGACATCGACGCGATCGCCAACGCACGTGCCTTTGACAACGAGCTGCCGCCCCCGCTGCCGGTGGAGTTCCGCAAGGCGCTGGGCCAGGGCGTGGACGTGAAGCGCGGCGACAAGGCGGTGGACCCGGTCGAGGGCATCCGCACGGCCGTGGGCCTGCATCTGCAGCGCAGTGGTCGCGACCTGCAGCATTTCGACCCGCGACGCTACGTCGGGCCGTTCCTGCGTTGCCGCGACGTCCTGATTCCCGAGTGGCACCTGATCAGTGACGTACCGGACATCACGTTCCGTGTGACGCAGGACGTGGACGGTGACGGGGACGAGGAGGTGATCTACTCCGAAGGGTTCTTCGACGTGCGGTGGAACGCCGGGGCGATCCCCGACGTCACCCTCGTCGCGAACGACCTCGCCGTGGCCTCGCAGGCGTGCGACGTGCCGGTGGTGCCGTGTGGTAACGTGCCGGCGATCGTGTTTGCCGGGCTGCACCCGCTCGACGACATCTCCTACTTCGACAATGTCGAAGGCTATGCCACTCGGCCTAACCGGCCGCAGCCGGGCGGTCCGCGACCGCCGGCAAAGACGCCGTTCTGCGGTACGCTGCAGCTCTACGGCTGCGTGAACCTGCCGGGCGCCGTGTACTATCGCGTGCTGCGGAGCACCGACAACGGTGCGACGTTCGCGCCGATCACCAACCTGCCGCGAGTGCTGCACCCGGCTGGCGGTGGCGCTCCGGTGATCGAAACGCCAGCCGATGGCTGGTATACCGTTCTCGCCAACCCCGCCGACTGGCATCCGGCGCGCATGCTCATCGAGTGGCCCACGCCTTCGATCGGCAAGAACGTGCTGAAGGTCGAAACCGGTGACGGAGCAAAGACGCCCCTCGCGGCGTCGGCCCCGGTCAGCATTCAGGTCGACAACACGGCGCCGAACATCACGTACAACAAGCTCTCCTGGCGTTTCGTTGGCGAGGCGGACAGTGCGTTCGATCTTCCCGGTCGCAACCTGCTCGTGCCCTGTCCGGTGATCCGTCGCGGCAGCCCGGCGCAGGACATCGAGGTGCAGTTCGAGGCAACCGTCAGCGCGGCGCATCTCCGCAACGCCTACATCTACTCGTCAGGGTGTGGCGGTGGCGCGTTCTCGCTCGTTGGCAGCGCCCCGAATCACACGTCGCACTGGCACACGGACGTGAACGACAACTCGGAACTGCTCTACGGGCGCTATGCGCTCTCGAGCGGCGCGCTCGAAGGCTGCTACGGCTTCAACGCGATCGCCAACAGTCGGGCGATGAACCCGGCCGGAAGCGACAACGGGCACCTGGTCGACTGGATCTATGACCCCGTCTACATCTACTCGCATCCCGGCGTGTCGGTGTCGGTGGTGAACGGATAGCGCTCCCCATCGACCCGCCTTCTCTCACCTTCCCGTGACGCTGCTCCTTTCGGTTCTCGCCACCTGGCGACTGACACATCTGCTCGTGGAGGAGGATGGACCGTGGGACATCGTGGTGAAGGTGAGGGCTCGGCTCGGCAATACCGTGGCAGGGCGGGCGATGGACTGCTTCTACTGCCTCAGTCTCTGGATTGCGGCGCCGGTGGCCGTGCTCGTGGCCACCGGCGTGCGGGACTTCGTGATCACGTGGCTGGGCATCTCGGGGGCTGCCTGTCTCCTCGAGCGTGGGACGTCGCGGGACGAGCGCGGCGCAGAGGCTTCGTAGGGCATCGCGGCGCGCCCGAATCCCCGGACGCGTCGGCGATGCCACCAACTCCGGAGAGCAGCCATGTCGTGTTGTGGTGACAAACGTGCGGCGGCGCGCACTGCGTTCGAGCGACCCTCGCGTGCGCCGTCGCCGTCGCTCCCGTCACCGGTGCTCGAACGCCCGGTGGCCATGGCGTTCACGGGCGATGGCCCGCTCGTGGTGCGCGGGTCGATCACCGGACTGTCCTACGCGTTCCCCGCCGGGGACGCGCTCGAGGTCGACTACCGCGACGCCGCCGGATTCCTGTCCAGCGGAACCTTCCGGCTCGCCTGACGCAGCGAGGGGTCGATGAGCGCCTTGGTCACCTCGCGGCGCTCCACCGCCGCAAGCGCTTCGTTCGCCTCATCGAGTCCCCACGCCCGACCCACCATCTCGCGCCACGGGACGTGAGGCGCGTGCTTCGCCGCGACCCGGAGGGCGCGATGGAAGTGCGAGAAGTCGCTCCCCCAGCAGCCACGCAGCTCCACGTGCTTGCGGTTGATCTGCCAATGCGGATGTATGCGCACGTCGCCATTGTCGGAATAGTGCCCGCACACCACGACGCGCCCACCGTCGCGCACGAGGTCCAGGGCCTGCGACACTGCGTCGGGGGCGCCGCTCGCCTCGATGACCACGTCCACGCCAAAACCGTTCGTGAGCGCCCGCACGGCCTCCTCGCGCGCATCGGGTGGGACGCCAAGGTCGAACGTGTGCGTTGCACCCATGCGCTGCGCGAACGCGAGGCGCGACGGAGGGTCGCCGATCGCGACCACATGGTCGGCGCCCGATAGCGCCGCGAGCGCCACGATCGACTGTCCGACGGGGCCGGCCCCGAGCACCGCGACCGAATCGCCCAGGTGGATCGCGGCGCGCTCGACCGCGTGCATCGCTGTCACCAGGCCGCAGCCCCCGCCAATGAACGACTCCGCGTCCAGCGACTCGGGGAGTCGCAACATGTGTACACCGGGCTTCACCCACAGCGCCTCAGCCCAGCCGCCCAGCAATCCTTCGGTTGCCGGGTACGTGATCCCGTAGACCTTGCGATGCGGACAGCGTGTGGACTGGCGTGTGACGAGACAGTGGAAGCAGCGCCCACAGGTCTCATGGACATCGAGGAAGGTCACACGATCGCCGAGCCGAAACGGCCGACCCTCGACGTCGCTGATCGGGCCACCCAGCTCCTCGATCTCGCCGACCGAGACATGGCCCGGGATGATCGGATACGGGATCCCGGACAGTCGGCCGTGGTGCAGGTGCACGTCGGTACCGCAGACTTCGGAATACAGCACCCTGAGGCGGGCGGCGCCCGGCTCGAGATGGGGGACGGGGATCTCGTGAACTTCGAGGGGCTGGTGCGGCGCCGTCATCACCACGGCGCGACGGGTCTGGGTCATGGCGTCAGGACAGGTCCGCCGCCGGCCGTCAGCCGGCGAGAAGGGCAATGATGCCGCGCCGGAGCAGCGCGCCGGCAGTTTCGAGTTTGTACGCATTCCCGGCGAGTGGCCGGGCATCGTAGAGCGCACGCTGGGCCAGGGTCTCGATGTCGTCGTCCGCGAGTCCGCCAACGGCCACGTCCTCTTCGATCGAATCGGTGATCCGCCACGGCGTGTTGGCGACGCCGCCGAGCACGATGCGCACTTCGCCATCGCGGCGTCGCGTGGCAGCGAGCGAAACGAGCGCAAAGTCCCACGCGCCCCGCTGCATCGCCTTGTCATAGTGCTGGACACCGCCGGCCGAGCCCGCGGGCAGATGGATCGCCGTCACCACCTCGCCAGGCGCAAGGGTGGTGGTTCCGTCGAGCCGTTCGCGCGACGTCGCCAGCAACGCGGCCACGGACATCCGACGCGTTCCGGTCTCACCGCGAACGTCGACCTCGGCATCGAGGGCGTACAGCGCAACCGCGGGATCCGAGGGATGCACGGCGACGCAGGGCCCCTGCTGAAACACGGCGTGATACTGGTTCTCGCCGAGCTGCGCTGAGCATCGGTCGTTCCCGAGCCGCAGACAGGGGTGACCATGCCGGAAATACCAGCAGCGCACGTGTTGTCCAAGATTGCCCCCGATGGTCCCCGTGGTGCGCAGGGCATACGACCCGCTCGCCCGGCTCGCGGCGACGAGCGCAGGAAACCTCGACACCACCACCGCGCTGCTCGCCAGCTGGCCCAACGTCACGGCCGCTCCGATCGTGACCGATCCGTCGTCGTGATCGGTGATGGCGCGCGCACCGGGAATCCCGCGCAGGTCGACCACGCGCGACGGCGACGTCCGATGCTCACGGATCAACGGGATGAGGTCCGTTCCTCCGCCAAGCGCCTGCGATCCGCCCTCTCGCAGCAGTGCGAACGCATCGTCCCACGTCGTGGGTCTCACATACGCGAACGGCATCGCGGGAATGTACGATTCCGTGGTCCATACTGCCTCCTCTACGGCTCACTCACCTATCGATGCGACAACTCATTTCCTCTGGAACTCTCTGGGAGCCGGTCGTCGGATACTCCCGCGCGGTCCGCGTCGGCAATGTGGTTCACGTCTCGGGGACCACGGCCACCGACGCGGACGGTCGAGTCGTCGGCGCGAACGACGCGCGGGCCCAAACGGTCCAGGTGCTCCGTAACGTGGAATCCGCACTCGCGCGCACTGGGGCCAGGCTCGAGCACGTCGTCCGCACCCGCATCTACGTCACCGACATCACGCGCTGGGAGGCGGTCGGTCGTGTGCACGGGGAAGTGTTCGGCGACATTCGCCCGGCTACCTCGATGGTCGAGGTATCACGGCTGATCGATCCGGCCATGCTGGTGGAAATCGAGGCCGAGGCGATCGTTACCGACTGAGCGGACTGAAGTTCGCGAGTTCGAACTGGATCTCGTCGTCGGCCACTCCGGCCGAGAAATCGATCGACGCACGAACGGGAAAGCCCCAGCGGGGGTGGTACGCCGCCGAGAACTGACTCGCGTCGACGCGCACAGCGTCATCGACGAGGTCGAAGGCAACATCGACCGGGGCGCCCACGGGCGGGTCGACCGCGAGCGGCTCCGGCGTCCCGGTGTCGAGACGAACGATCGAGGTGACGACGTTGGCGCGCACGGTGAACCGCTTCCAGTAGCCGGCCCCAACGCAAAAGCACACCGTCCGCATGTCGACGGTGTAGTTCGACACACCGTTTGCGTTCCACAGCGCGCGAGCACTGACATGATCGAAAACGCCATCGTCGTTGGGTCCGACAAAGGGCAGGCATCCGACCATCAGGAGCGGCGCCACGAGGCGAATGACGCGACGGAGCATGGGACGCGCGGTTGGCGTGAAACTGCGATCTCCTGAAGCGGTCAGTACCGTAGGACCGCCCCGGGGTTCCTGAACGCCGGGCACTCATCAAGTTTCGCCGAGTGTCCTCGCCGTGCAGTGGTGCGACTCACCTTCTCGACACGAACGCCCTGCCAAGATCCCTCGATCGACTGTTGATTCTGATGCCGCTGATCGGCGGAGCCTGCGGCGGTGGCCTGAGGCCGCTTCCGCCGGCCCGCGCACCGGCCCCGGTCCCGGCGGGTGAAGCGCCGACCACCGTACCGACAGGCAGCGGGCGCCCCCTCCCCGACGACGAGAGTGCGCTCCGCGCGCGCGGGCTCATGGTTCCGGTCGATGGCGTTCCTCCGGTCCGGGTGCCGGACACGTTTACGGCGAGTCGGGGCGAGCGGGGAATTCACGGCGCCGTCGACATTCTTGCCCCACGCGGTACGCTCGTTGTCGCAGCAGACGGCGGTCGCGTGTGGAAGGTCCGCTCGAACACGCTCGGCGGGCTGACGATCTACGTCATCGACGACGATAGCCGCTTCGTGTACTACTACGCGCATCTCGACCGCTACGTCGATGGCCTGGCCGAAGGGCAGCGTGTCGCGCGCGGCGACCCGCTCGGCTACGTTGGCACCACGGGAAATGCACCGGAGAACACTCCGCACCTGCATTTCCAGATGCTGCGGTACCGTGGCAACGGACGCTGGTGGGACGGCACTCCGCTCGATCCCCGTCCGTTCCTCACGCGACCGGGCGAGGTCAATCGTCGATGAAGGGAAAGGAGCGCGCTGAACTACGTGCCGAGGCTCACCACCTCGATCCGCTGGTCCATATCGGCGTGTCCGGCGCGACGGACGCGGTGCTGCAGACCATCGACGACGCGCTGCGAACGCACGAGCTCGTGAAAATCGCGATCGGTCGTCACGCGGGACTCGAACCGAAGCCGATTGCCCAGGGCATGGCCTCCGCGCTGGACGCGGAGGTGATTCAGGTGATCGGCCGGAAGGTGACGTTGTACCGGCACAATCCGGATCTGTGGGTCAAGCCGAGGATGACCCCTCCATGGGCCAACGCGTGAGCGTGTTGCCTCTGCGCGGCTGGTGAGATCAGGAAGGTCTTCGCGGATGGAGTGGGCGGTTGTTTCCGCGGTGAACACCGCCTGCGAGGCAGGGCGCCCAGGCGATCGCCACCTCGGGATCCCGGGAGGAGTCGAGGGTGGGTCGACGGATGCGGGAACGATGCGGCGGAGTTGTCCCGTCAGCCCCTGCTCCGCGCGACCCGCCACGGCGTGAGCGGGAGTTCGTCGACCTCGAGACCCAGCGCGTCGGCCACGGCGTTCGCGATCGCCGCCGCCGTGGGAATCATCGGAGGTTCAGCGAGTCCGCGCGCGCCGACGTGGTTGGCGGTGGTGTCCACCCGATCCAGGCACACGGCGTCGATGATCGGGACGTCGGCGAAGGTGGGGAGCTTGTAGTCGTGCAGCGACGTGTTCACCGGACGCCCGGAGACCGGGTCGAGCCTTCGCTCCTCGCCTGAGGCAAAGCCCAGCGCCTGCAGGATCGCACCTTCCATCTGGCTCCGCGCCAGCAGCGGGTTGATCACGCGGCCCACGTCGTGGACCGCGACGATGCGCACGACTCGGACCTTGCGGGTCTCGATGTCCACCTCGACTTCAGCGCACTGCACGCCAAAGCTCGCGAGCCCGACGCCGGACGGGTTCGGGCCGCGACTGCCGTGGCCCATGATCATGACGTTGCCGAGTTTGCGGGTGACCTCGGCGAAGGAGAGCCGACGGGCACCGTCGAGGGTGCTGAGCGTCGAGTCGTGCGCGCGAATGTCATCGGGGTGGCACTCGAGCATCTCGGCAGCGGCATCGCGCAGGGTGCGCTGAGCCTCGTCGGCGGCCGTTCGCACGGCGGGGGCGACGGACGCCGTGGTCAGTGAGCCCCAGGAGTTGGGCGCGTAGGGCGTTCGCTCGGTGTCGCCGAGGATGACGCGGACATCGGTGAAGCGAGCGCCGAGGGCTTCGGCGGCCACCTGCGCAAGGACGGTTCGCGAACCGGTGCCGAGATCCTGCGTGCCGGTGAGCACGTCGATGGAGCCGTCGTGATTGAGCCGAACGGTGGCATAGGCCGGCGGTCCGCCACCGGCGCCCCACACCTGAGCCGCCATGCCAAAGCCGCGACGTGTGGGCCCAAACGTGGGGGGCCCCCCCGAACTCATATTCGACTCGGCGCCCCCATTCTCCAATACCATCCTGTCCCCACTCGAACCCGATTCCCGCCGGCCCTCCCATCCAAAACGACGCGCCGCCTCGTCGAAACACGCGCGCAGACCGTCCGACGAAAACGGACGGTCCCGCGCCTCATCCCGCCGCACCAGGTTGCGCAGGCGAAGGGCCAGCGGGTCCATGCCCAGCGCGCTCGCCAGCACATCCATCGCCCGTTCGAGTGCGAATGTTCCCTCCACGTGCCCCGGCGCCCGGAACGCCGCCATCGGCTGTTGATGCACGAACGCAAACGTCTCCGTCGTCCGCACGTTCGCGCACGAGTACACCTCGTGAAACGACGCGGCCGCCGAGGCTTCCCACCCCGAAACGCCTAACGGGATCTCGCTCACCGCTTCGATTGCCGTGAGCGTGCCGTCGTGACGCGCCCCCAGCCGCACGCGCACGTGCGACGATGGCCGGTGCCCCGTGTCCGTCTGTTCGCCCTCGCGATCGAGCACGCATCGCACCGCGCGCCCGTGACGGCGCGCCAGCACCGCGGCGACGTACGTGTGCGCGCCCGCGTAGTTCTTGGCGCCAAAGCCGCCGCCCATGTGGTCCGTGATCACCCGGACCTTCGATGCCGGTATGTCGAGCGCCTTCGCCACGTCCGCGCGAACCCGGAAGATCCCCTGCGTCGACTCCCACACCGTCAGGTGATCTCCCTCCCACTCGCACACCGCACCGTGCGGCTCCAGCGCGCAATGCAGCTGCGAACCCGTTCGGTACGCCCGCTCGATCGTCACGTCGGCCGCAGCGAATCCCACGACCACGTCTCCTCGCTCCATCACCTCCGGCTGACCCGACATCACGTTGCCGGACGCGCGCACCAGCGGAGCACCCTCCGCGACTGCCCCCTCGAACGTCGTGACGTGCGGAGCGGGCTCGACCTGCATGCGAACCGCTGCAACCCCCATGGTCGCGGCCGCTGCGCTTTCCGCGCATACCGCGGCCACCGGCTGGCCGGAGTAGGCGACCTCGCGTGCGAGCAGCGGCACGCCGCCCACCTTGATCGGACGCGGCAGATCCTCGGCACGCAGGACCTCGAGCACCCCGGGGACAGCGAGCGCCTGGGAGACGTCCAGCATGACGCGCCCGTGCGCGATGGGTGCGCGCACGAAAGCGGCGTACAGCATGCCGTGTCGGTGGATATCGGCCGTGTATTTCGCCCGGCCCATCACCTTTTCGACGGCGTCGACCCTGGGGTGCGGTTGCCCGACCACGAAGAGCGGCGCGTCGGCCCCCCATGCGTCTGGTTCGCGCGCCGGAATCTCCAGGATCCGGGTCTCGAACCTCCCCTCGACCTCGACCTGCGTGGTCGCGAAGCGCCTTTCGCGCCGTTCGTCGCTCACGGCAAGACCGCAGGATCGGCCGCCCGTGACGAGACGACCTCGAGAATCGCCCGGCGGATACTGGGATAGGTCCCGCAACGACACAGGTTCCCGCTCATCGCCTCCGCAATCTCCGCCTCGGTCGGACTGGGGGATCGCTCGAGCAGCGCGACCGCGGCCATGACCTGGCCCGGGGTGCAGAACCCGCACTGGACGGCGTCGCACGACACAAACGCCCGCTGCACCGGGTGCAGCACGTCCGCCGTCGCCGCGAGTCCTTCGATCGTGGTGATGTGCGCGCCCTCGATCGCGCGGGTCAGTACGAGACACGCGTAGACGGGCTCGCCGTCCACGTGCACCGTACAGGCGCCACACTCCCCGCGGTCGCATCCAGCCTTGGCCCCGGTCAGCGCCAGCCGCTCGCGGAGCGTCATAAGCAGAGACTCGTCGTCCGGGACGTCGATCTGGCGGGGCCGGCCGTTCACGGTCAGCAGCATGCCCGCAAGATACGGCCGCGGGCGGCACCGGTCAGGGCGCCCGGCAGTGCGCGTGCCGCGCCACCCACTCCACTCGTCCCGAGGTCGACTCGTCAGTAACTTGCGCCTCCTGACGCCTTCCCTACGGCCATGCCTTACGTCATTACCGAAGCCTGCAAGGACACCAAGGACCGCTCCTGCGTCGACGTGTGCCCCGTCGACTGCATCTACGAGGGGCCCGAGCAGCTCTATATCCATCCCGACGAGTGCATTGACTGCGGCGCATGTGAGCCCGAGTGCCCCGTCACCGCGATCTTCCCCGAAGAGGACGTTCCCGCCGCCCAGCGCGAGTACATCCAGATCAACCGCAACGTCTTCAAGAACGATCCCCCTCCGGGCCGGCCACAGCGGTAGCCTTGCTCCGCGCCATCACGCTCGACTACTGGGACACGATCTACATCGGCGCCTCCGCACCCGAACGCGTTGAGCGTCGGCAGGAGGCGCTGGTGCACATGCTCGCGGCCCTGGGCACCACGGTGCCGCGTGAGGAGTTCGACGCGCTGTATCACGAGTCCGCGCAGGTCGCCAACCGCTGGTGGCGCGACGAGCAGCGCGGCTACCACACCGCCGACCGCATTCGCTGGATCCTCGGCAAACTCTCGATTGAACGGCCGGCTGACTGCGAACACGTGGCTCACGCCGCGTCCGTGGTCGACAAGACCCTGATCGACTTCCCGCCACCGCTCCTCCCTGGCGCGAAGGCGGGGATTGAGGCCCTCGCGGCGCGCTTCTCGCTGGCCATCGTCTCCGATACCGGGTTCGCGAGCGGGACTGCGCAGGATCAACTGCTCCGCACCGACGGACTGCGCGATCACTTTGTCGCGACGATCTACTCGATGGACGTCGGGCTGGCCAAGCCTCGCCACGAGATCTTCCAGGCCGCACTCGACGCCCTTGGTGTCGAGCCCGCCGAGACCCTGCACGTCGGGGATATCGAGCGGACGGATGTCCGCGGCGCGCTCGCGATGGGGATGCGCGCGGTGCGCCTTGACGCGATTCGCGATTCAGGTCCATCGACTGGCGAGTTTGTGGCGCGATCATGGCCTGAGCTTCTGGGATACATCGTCGAGTAGATCCCCGGGCGCGGAGCCCATCACCGGATGTCGGTACCCCGCAGGGGCAGGTGGCGGCTACTCCAGGTTCATCGCGGCGAGAAACTCCGACAGCACGTGGTTCACCGCGCCTGAGCGCTCGAAGGATGCCACGTGCCCCGCCAGCTGGATGACCTCGAGCCGACTGCCGACAATGCCTCGCTGGAGGAACTCGGCCTCCTTCACCGGCGTCAGCGCGTCCTCCGCGCCCACGATCACGAGCGTGGGGACCGTGATCGTGGCCAGCGTCGCGGACGAATCTGGTCGCGTCATGAGCGCCGTGAGCGCGCCCACGATGCCGTCCACGGGGGCGCTCTCCAGCATCGCATGCATCGAGTCCACGACCTCGGGACACCGTTCTCGTGTGCTCTTGCCGACCATGCCGGCAATCATGGCATCGGCCACGGCACTGCTGCCGCGTGCGCGGGCCAGCGCGATCATCTCGTGGCGCTTCTGCACGCCCTCGGCGGTGTCGGCACCGGCGCGCGTGTCCATGAGTACGAGCCCCCGGATACGCTCGGCGTGCCGCCGCCACATCGCGAGGGCCACATATCCGCCCATCGAAAGGCCGCAGACAATCGCGCGCTCTACGCGCAGGTGGTCAAGCAGCGCGGCCACGTCGTCGGCGTAGCGGTCCATCGAATACGGCTCCGCGGCGGCCGACTCACCAAAGCCTCGAAGGTCGGGAGCGATGCAGCGCGCGCGGTCCACGAGCGCGCCCAGTTGAGGCGCCCACAGCGTGCGCCGATGCGGGAAGCCATGCAGGAACACGATCGGGGGTCCCGATCCCACGTCATCGAAGCCGACCGATCGACCCTCGAGCCAGGCGATCACGGTGGTGCGGAGGGGGAGAAGAGTTGGTGTGGCGTGCGGCGTCAGAACTTGGAGTGGGGCTGAGCGAGGGCAAGGGTCGACAGTCGTCGTGAGTTTTCTTTCACGACCGCGGTGCGGGACACTCCGACTAGATTGTCGAACTTCGCCCCTCGCCTGACGCCGTGCCCTCGACCAGTCCCGCCGCCCGCTACCTCGATACTGCCTCCGCAGCCACGGGCTTTCTGGGGGAGATTGCCTCCGCGCGGACCGTGGCCGTGGACACCGAAGGCGCGAGCTATCACCGCTTCGTTGACCGGATCTACCTGCTGCAGCTGTCGACCGCGGCGCAGCACGCCATCATCGACCCGCTCAAGGTCAGCGATCTCGGAAGGCTCGGCGCTCTGCTCGAAGATCCGGCGGTCGAGGTCGTGTTTCACGATGCCGACTACGACCTTCGGCTCCTGCACCAGGACTATGGCTGGCGCGTCACGAACATCTTCGACACGCGTGTTGCCGCCCAGCTCCTTGGTATCAAGGCGTTCGGTCTGGCGGCACTCCTCGAGCAGAACTTCGGGGTCAAGCTCGACAAGAAGCACCAGCGCGCCGACTGGTCGATGCGACCGCTGACCACCGACATGCTCGACTACGCGGCACAGGACACGCTCCACCTCATCGACCTGAGCCAGCGCATGCGCGCTGCGCTCGAGAAGAAGCGTCGCTGGCACTGGGCGCAGGAGGAGTTCAAGCGGCTCGAGGGGACCCAGTGGGACGCGGACGATCCGTCCACGACGTTCCTCAGGCTCAAGGGCGCGCGGGATCTGGGTCGGCGCGAACTCGCGCGCTTGCGCGAGTTGGTGACCTGGCGCGACGACGTGGCCCGGTCGCAGGACCGCAGCACTTTTCGTGTCGTGACAAACGAGGCACTGCTGGAACTTTCGCGCCGCAACCCCGCGCGCCCGGCCGAGGTCGGGGCGGTGAAGGGGCTCAATGCCAGGCTCGTCGAGCAGCGCGGTCGAGACATCGTGGAGGCCGTGCTGCGGGGCAACGCGGTTCCCGAGGCCGAGCTGCCGCGGTTCCCGCGCGCGCCACGCTGGGATCGCGATCCCGACTTTGACGACAAGGTCGCCCGCCTCAAGACGGTTCGCGATGCGGCCGCCGTGCGGCTTGAGATGGATCCCGGCGTGTTGTGTGCCCGCGATCGTCTGGAGGCCGTCGTGCGCGCCAGGCCGACGCGTGTGGAAGACCTGTCGTCGATTCACGAGCTGCGGCGCTGGCAAGTCGAGGAACTGGGAGAGGAGTTCGTGAAGGCCCTGCGCGCCGCCGGCAACGGTACGCGCCCGCAGCCCGCCAGCGACTCTCCCTACCGTGATGCCTGACGCGGCAACGATCCGGAGCTGGTGTCGCTGCCGCATCAGCCTCCCAGGCCACATCCGTCTCGTCCTGTTCCTCCTCGTGCTCACCGGCGCGACGGGTGCACGCGCTCAGGAATGGACGCAGGGTCAGCGCTACGCGCGCGCAGCGGGAGAGGCAGACACGATCGCACCGCCCGTGATGCGGGAGTTCCGCGCGGCGTGGCTCGCGACGGTGTCCAACATCGACTGGCCATCCCGTCCGGGCCTGTCCGTCGACTCCATGAAGGCCGAACTGCGCGTGCTGCTCGACGCGGCTGCGCGCGCCCGACTCAACGCGATCATCTTCCAGGTGCGGCCGTCCGCTGACGCGCTGTATGCCTCGAAGCTGGAGCCGTGGTCGTACTATCTCACCGGAGTCCAGGGTCGGGCGCCCGCACCCTCGTGGGATCCCCTGCGCTGGGCGATCGCCGAGTCGCACGCTCGAGGGATGGAACTCCACGCGTGGTTCAACCCCTATCGTTCACGACACCCATCAGACAAGAGCCCACGTGCCGCACCGTCGCACGTGAGTCGCGCTCACCCCACGTGGAACCGTCGCTACGGCACCATGCAGTGGATGGATCCCGGGGTACCCGCCGTGCGGCAGCGAACGGTGAACGTGATCCTCGACGTCGTGCAGCGTTACGACGTGGATGGCGTGCACATGGACGACTACTTCTACCCGTATCCCGAGCGCACCCGTCGCGGTCGCCGGATCCCGTTTCCCGACGATGCGTCGTATCGCGCGTACCAGCGTCGTGGCGGAACGCTCGCGCGCGACGACTGGCGGCGTGCCAACGTTGACGGACTCGTCGGCGAGATCTACGAGAAGGTGAAGGCCACCAAGCCGTGGGTGAAGGTGGGCATCTCGCCATTCGGCATCTGGCGTCCCGGGTATCCCGAAACGGTGAGTGGCTTCGATCAGTACGAGGAGCTCTACGCTGACGCTCGGCTCTGGCTCAACAAGGGGTGGATCGACTACTTCACGCCCCAGCTCTACTGGAAACTCGGCGCGCCGCAGCAGCCCTACGGCGACCTGCTGGCGTGGTGGCGCGGCGAGAATCTCCTGGCGCGTCACGTCTGGCCGGGGAACTACACCGGGCGTGCATCGGCGCGCCGGAACGTCACCTGGCCGGTGAGCGAGATCATCGACCAGGTACAGGAGACGCGTCGGCAGCTCGGTGCGCTCAGTGGCAATGTGCATTTCCCGTTGAACGCCTTCGTGGCGAACACCGATGCGCTGGTCGACCGCATGACGGCCGGGGTCTATGCCGAGCCAGCGCTGATCCCCGCATCGCCATGGCTTTCGTCGGGTGAGTCGGCCGTTCCAGCGATCCGCGTTGACTCCACCGCGGACGGCATCCAGTTGACCATCGAGCCGTCGGTTTTCAGCACGGCGGCCGTGCCTGCACCGCCAGCGACGGGCGATGCAACGCGAACCACGCGCCCGACCCCACCGCGCGATCATGTCAGCGACGCGCGCTGGTGGGTCGTGCGGGCGCGCTACGCCGATGCGTGGAGCGTCTGGATCGCCGACGCGTCAACGACGATGGTGCGACTGGCGAACGGCGTGGACGGTGCCATGCCGGCGTATGTCACCGTCAGTGCGATCGATCGCTCGGGTCAGGAGAGTGCTGCGAAACGCGTGAGCTGGTAGCGCGACGATCGGCCGCGCCCACTCGGCGATCACCTTCAAAGGCTCCCTCGGCGCCGCTCGACTTGAAGGGTGCGAGCCAGCGAAGAACCGCAAAGACCGCCGCGCTCAGCAACACCGCGATGTCGTACTGGTGATACGCCACCGCGGCCCCCACGGCCGCCGTGCTCCAGATACTCGCCGCGGTGGCCGTTCCGCGCACGTTGGTGCCGGTCTTGAGGATGGCGCCGCTGCCGATGAATCCGATGCCGGTGAGCAGACCCTGCCACACCCGTGACTGCGCCTCGTTCGATGGCTCGAACGCGGTCCGCGCCGCGATCAGGAAGGCACACGTCGAGATCGCGACGAGCGTGAACGTGCGCAGCCCGGCGCTACGCTCGTGACGCTCGCGGTCCCAGGCGATCGGCAACGCGAGCAGAAAGGCCATCACGAGCTGGGCCACATGCATCCAGACCTCGGGCAGGCTTCTCATGTCGCTATGTCGTCAGGTTCGAGGGTCGGTGCCAGGCTCGGTCCGCCGGCCGGTGCCTTCATACGCATCAGTACGACTCGGCGGTGCCGATCAGCGGACCGACGCCGGTACCCGCAGTCGCAGGGGTGCGGTGCCTGCGGGGCCGCAGCCAGACTTGCGAAGGTCCGGATGCGGGGCCGCATTCCCGGAACCTGGCCGGCCCGCAGCGTTGCATCAAAAGCCGAGGTAGGCGCGCACCCGTGGCTCGATCCGATCCGGCGTCCACGGCGGAGACCACACGAGGTTGATCGTTGCCGACCCGATGCCGTCGATGGTCTCGACCTGCCGCTGCGCTTCACCCATGATCTCGGGGCCGGAGGGACAGCCAGGCGACGTCAGGCTCATGTCGACGCGGACGTCGCTCCCTTCCACGACGATGTCGTAGATGAGCCCGAGGTCGACGATGTTCATGTTGATCTCCGGGTCCTTCACACGCCGCAGGGCGAGGCGCACCTGATCGGGCGAGAGGGCACTGTCGGCGGGATCCCCGGGCGCGGCCTGATCGACGGCATCGTCAACACGGGGGGGCGCCGAATGCGGCGCCGGAAGGTCGGGTTCAAACACGGGGAGTCCTCTCATATGCGACCGGCTCAAGATCGTGGGCGTCGCACGTGCGCGGCAAGCGACGCCCACGCCCATACCAACCCGCATCGCCGCCCAGGGTTCACGCAACCGAGCCGGTTGGTTCCCTCCCACGACGACCAACGCCCCACTACCTGAGACGGACCAGTCCCGGCTCCCCCTCGAGCCGCCCATCCATCGGCCCCCCTGTGCCCATCTGGCCACCCGCACACCCGCCCATCCTCCATCCGCCTCGATACCTTCCCACCATGCCGACCATCACGCAGGCCGACTTCATCCAGTCGATCGCCGACGCCCTCCAGCACATCTCGTACTACCACCCCCTCGACTACATCGAGGCGCTGGCCCAGGCGTACGAGCGCGAACAGAGCCCCGCGGCCCGGGACGCCATCGCGCAGATCCTCACCAACTCGCGAATGTGTGCCGAGGGGCACCGCCCGATCTGCCAGGACACCGGGATCGTGGTGGTCTTCCTGAAGGTCGGGATGAACGTGCGGTGGGACGCCACCATGTCCATCCAGGAGATGGTCGACGAGGGTGTGCGCCGCGCGTATCTATTGCCCGAGAACGTGCTGCGCGCGTCGATCGTCGCCGATCCGGCTTTCTCCCGGAAGAACACCCGCGACAACACACCGGCCGTCGTGCACACCGAGCTCGTCGCCGGCGACACGGTCGAGGTCAAGCTCGCCGCCAAGGGAGGCGGTTCCGAGAACAAGTCCAAGTTCGCGATGCTCAATCCCGGCGACTCCATCGTCGACTGGGTCCTCAGGACGGTGCCGCTCATGGGTGCGGGCTGGTGCCCGCCCGGCATGCTCGGCATCGGCATCGGTGGTTCGGCCGAAAAGGCCATGCTGATGGCGAAGGAATCGCTCATGGAGCACATCGACATGGCACAGCTCAAGGCCCGCGGGCCGCAGAACCGCATCGAGGAACTGCGCATCGAGCTGCACGACAAGGTGAATGCGTTAGGCATCGGCGCCCAGGGACTCGGCGGACTCTCCACCGTGCTGGACGTGAAGATCTTCGACTACCCGACGCACGCGGCGTCGAAGCCGATCGCGATGATCCCGAATTGCGCCGCCACGCGGCATGCCCACTTCACGCTCGACGGTTCCGGCGTGGCCCGGCTGCCGATCCCCAGGCTCTCCGACTGGCCCGACGTCACCTGGCGTCCTGACGTCAACGCCAAACGCGTCGACCTCAACGCGCTCACGCCGGAGATCGTCGCGACGTGGAAGGCTGGTGACCGTTTGCTGCTCAGCGGCAAGTTGCTCACAGGGCGCGACGCAGCGCACAAGCGCATCGCCGACCTCTACGCGAAGGGCGAAGGACTGCCCGAAGGGGTCGACTTCACCAATCGCGTGATCTACTACGTCGGCCCCGTCGATCCGGTGCGCGACGAAGCCGTCGGACCCGCCGGCCCCACGACCGCGACGCGCATGGACTCGTTCACCGAGATGATGCTCGCCCGCACCGGGCTGGTCGCCATGATCGGCAAGGCCGAGCGCGGACCGACCGGCCTCGAGGCCATTCGCAAGCACAGGGCCGCCTATCTGATGGCGGTGGGCGGCGCTGCCTACCTGGTATCCAAGGCGATCCGCGCCGCGCGCGTCGTGGCCTTCGGTGACCTCGGGATGGAGGCGATCTACGAGTTTGACGTCGACGAGATGCCCGTCACCGTCGCCGTCGACGCGGCCGGGAACAACGTCCACGAGACGGGGCCGCAGGAGTGGCAGGAAAAGATCAGGAGGCTGCCGGTCCTCACTTGAGCACGAGCGCCGTGCCTGGCGCCCGTGCTCGCCAGTTCACTTCGGGTTGCGCGTGCGGGCGCGCTTGCGCCCGCGCGGCTGTCCAGACGCGCGCGACGCGCCGGACTCCTTCGTGGTTCCGGCTGCATCAGGGGTCGCGTCGCGCGCGTCATCGACCGGATGGAGGCGACGCACGACGATCGGCACAGCCATCCCATCGAGTCCCTTGATGGTGACTTCGCCCGCGTACCCGACGCCGGCCGCGAACGCGTCGTCGACCGCGACTTCGACTTCCACCACTTGCTCCTCGCCAGGTGCGAGCGTCACCGCTGCCGGCGAAAAGGTGGTCCTGGCCGCTACGGCCGCACCGCGTGCGTCCCTGAAGTCGGATCCGGCAAAGCTGCACGTGACCGCGCGCCCGAGGTCGTTGGTGACGAGAAAGCTCCCTTTCACCACCTTCCCGGCCTCACCCTCGATGACCAGCGCGCCCGCCGAGCCCTCGACCTCGGTCACCGGCGACCCCGCGCTCGTCCCGCCCGGCGGCGCTCCAGCCAGGATCTCGGAGACGCCGCGCACGTATTCCATCGAGAGATCGAGCCAGCCCTTGTACAGTCTGGCGTTTGCCTGAACGAGTCGACGAGCGACTTCGGTAAGTTCGGCGCTGTCAGCCATCGCGACCGACCGTGCCCGGGAGGCGCGGGTTCAGGCAGGGCCGCGGGCAGTAGAAGTGATCGTACCAGTGGTGGACGTGGTCCGGGCAGTCGTCGATCGCGACGTCGCAGCAGGTGCGACCCGCGCAGTCGGTCACCAGGACCTCGAGTCGCACAAAGTGATTGTTGCAGCCACGGACGATGAGCGGTGCGGACAGGCGCTGGCCAATCGGTACCTTGTCGGGGACGTGCACGGTGACGAGGAAGGTGGCGCTTTCCTGCGGGTCGAGGACGAGTGCGGTCGGCGTGAACGTCAGCCACGCGGCCAGCTTGCCCAGCGCGGTGACTGCCACGACTTGTCGACCCCACCCACAGTTGGCCACGTGGACCCGGACGGTGGCGGTGCCGCCCGGTGGCACCTCGAGTCGGCACGTGCCGGCGTGCCTGGGTTCCCAGCACGGAGGCGGTACCTCGCATCCGCACGACCCGGCCCGCGAGACCGCGGTCTCCGTCAGCGTGGCGGCGACCCGAAGCGGCGTTTCGAGCAGGGCGCCAAGCGCGCCGCCGACGGGGCGCCGCAAGGACGAGTCAATGGGAGCGCCTTTCATCATGGCTTGGTCCGTCCATTCCGGGGCCGCGACGCCACCGGGACGGTGACGACGATGAGGTGCGCGTCATTGCCGATGAGCCAGCTGCCCTCGTAGGTCCGTCCCGCGTTCAGCGTGTCCGGCAACTCGACGTTTGCCGAGAGCTCGCGGGATTCACCGGGCGCCAGCAGGCCGCTCCCCCGTTTCACCGACACCCTGGCCTCGCCACCGTGGTCGGCGCGCATCTCGTCGAAAAAGCGCTCGACGCGTGACTCGCCGCTCGCGAGCTGCGCGCGCAACGCGCGGCCGAGCGCCCGATCCTGACCCGAGGCATCGTCGAGGTCGAAGGCGTCGATCTGCGGGATCTCGACGCCGGTGTTGCCGCTGTTCACGACGTTCAGCGCGAGCGACACGCTCGTGCCAGCGGCGCCGCTGACCACACTCTGCTTCGGTTGCACGCGCACGCGGACGACGGGCTCGACCTCGACGTACACCCGGCGCGGCTTGCCGTCGAACGTGGCTTCGCCATCGTAACGCCCGGGCGGGGTGTCGGCCGGGAGTCGAAGTCGTACCTCGCTCTGTCCGCGCCCGTGCGGGCGCAGCGCTCCCCGGTAGATGGTCGACGCACCCTCCACCGTGAGCGACACCGGCACGCTGCGCTCGGCGCCGGCGTCAAACGGCACGACGGCGGTCAGGTTGGTGGGCGAGCCGGTCAGCAGGATGGCGCCGGCGGCGGTGGCGGCACTCACGGGTTGCGCAGGCGCAGGACCGCGCCCACGGTCGTGGGTTGTGTCGGTTGCGGTTGCGCCGCCGGTCGCGCCGGCCCGCAGCGCTCGCACGGCGTGGGGACGTAGGGCTCCGTGATCACCTGCGCTTCGCCACACAGGTGAAGGGCCGCGAGTTCCACGCCGAGCACGGAGAATCCCAGGCGAAAGTTCGCCGGGATGTGCGCGCGCACCGACGGGATCTCGCGGATTCGCACCGTGACGTCGGGAAGGTGGCTGATGCCCACCGCGCCGGTGAGGTTCACCGGACCGACGGGTCCGACGGATCCGATATCGGTGATGCCGAAGTCCGGAATCGCTGCCACGTCGACCGGCGGCAGGCTGATGACCTGCGCATCCACCGTGGGAAGGTCGTCGACGTCGACGTCGACCTTGTTGATGACCTTGACGTTGTACGCCATCCATCGCTCCCGCGATTCTCTCGGTGCGCCTATTTAGGAATGCGGGCGATGATCGTCAAGCGTGGCGCCATGCCCGCACCCGGGCAGCGGCGGATGGGGTCGCTGATGGCGAACTCGTCAGTACCTACATGCACGCTGCGGGCCCATTCGGGGCGTGCCCCTTGCGCATTCACGATTGGAATGGGAGAGTGTCCCCGCGCCCGCATGCGAGTGGTTCGATGACGATTCGCTGGAACGCCACGGTGTCCGACACGCCGGAAACCGAGCCCTACGCCGTGATCGGCGACCTGGTGCTCGCGGTCCGCACGCCGCGCTCGCGCGACTTCGTCACGGTGGAGGTCGCCTCGTCGGCCCGAGCAACCGCCCCGCAGAAGCGCGCCGCCGGCGTGCTGCTCTCTCCTCGGCCCACGCCCTGCCTCGCCGACCAATGGCACGGCGAAGTCCACCTCGGCGATGCCGTGAGCTTCGATGTCGACGGGGCACGCTATCGCCTCACACTCGCGCGCCTCTCGGAGACGCCAGCCGGCATGCCGTGGGTCACGTGCGACTTCCTGCTCGAACGTGACTGATCCCCCGCGCGCTCGGCGTCGGTCGGCGTCAGCCACCTCACGCTACGACACCGTGGTGGTCGGTGGCGGACCCGCGGGTGCGGTGATGGCCTGGTCACTGGCGTCGCGCGGCCTGCGAGTGCTCGTGCTGGATCGTGCGCGCTTCCCACGGGAAAAGGTCTGCGGCGACTTCGTCGAGCCCCGGGGACTTCGCCTCCTCCAGTCCATGGGCTGTCTGGGTCGGCTCGAAGCCCATGGCCCGCTGGCCATCACCCACGTCAACCTGTTCCTCGGGAGCCGGAGCGCGTACCGCGAGCACATCCCGTTCTACGCCGGGCAGACCGACGTGCCGTCGCACGGCTACATCATCCCGCGTGAAGAGCTTGATGTCCGCATCCTCGAATCGGCGGCGAGCGCTGGCGCCGAGGTTCGACAGGGGTGCCATGTGTCCGGCGTGGAACGCGACGGCGCCGAACTTCGCGTGCAATATCGCGACGGTGAGGCCGACGCGATCGCTCGGGCCCCGATCGTCGTCGGCGCGGACGGCGTGCATTCCGTCGTGGCGCGCTCGTTCGGGCTGCTGCACGACGATCCACGGTACATGGCCATCTCGCAACGCGCGTACGTCGAAGGCATCGAGACGGCAAACGGCGAAGCGGCGTTCGTGTTCGACCGCGACCTCTTCCCTGGCTATGGGTGGATGTTCCCCATGTCCAATGGTCGCGCCAACGTGGGCGTCGGCATTCTCGCCGAGACGCGCGATCGGTACCAGATCAGCGTGCCGGCGCTGCTGCAGTCTTTCCTTCGCAAGCTGCAACGCATTCATCCCGGCTGCGCGTCGATGCGTCTCGCGTCCAAGCCGATCGGCGGGATCGTGAAGACGTACGGCGGGGGCGGGAAGAACTACTTTGACGGCGGCATCCTGATCGGAGACGCAGGGTGCTTCGTGGACCCGATGACGGGTGAGGGCATCACACCGGCCGCCGAGTCCGCAGTCATCGGCGCCGATGTCATCGTCGATGCGCTGGCGCGTGGGCGCACGGACGCGGCGACGCTGTCGGCGTATCACGCGCGCTTCCGCGCCTACTTCGATCCCGCGATGTGCTACCTCGACTTTGTGGCGAGCGTGATGCGCAACAAGCACTTCGGCGACTTCTGGCTGGGAGTCGTCGAACGCGGCTGCGAGATGGCGATGCGGGACGCGGCGTTTGCCAAGACGGGGGGCGCGGCGTTCGGCGGACTCGACGTGCGGCCGCTCGACATCGTGAGTCGCATGTGGGCCAAGGCCGCCGGGCAGGTCACTGCCGAGACGGGCCGGTTCGCGGCCGACCTGGCGGCGGGACGCTTTCGCCCGCTGGGCGGGTTCGCCGACGTGGGCCGCTGGTACTCGGGATGGCTTGGATCGCTCGCCGAGGATCCCGGTTGGCACGCGGGCTGGATGCGCGACGTGAGTCGCAAGTGGCTCGGGCTGGCGCGCACGACGCGATTTCGGGATCCGCGCACACGCGGACCGGTGCAGGTGCGGCTCAGCGCCGCGGCGTCACGCTGACAGGCGACGGGTATTCCGGACGAGGGCGATCAGGCCATCGGGCGCGCGCGCCACGCGTCGCGCCTCGGCCTCCGCCTCCGCGGCGATGCCGTCGAGATACTCCTCGGCCAGGGGCAGGGCGGCCTTCATGGCATCGAGGAGCCTTGGCAGCCCTTCCGGCGTTGGCTGCCGAAACAGGAGCGCTACCTCCGGATCCCGGATGGCCAGGGCCACCGGCAGGGTGAGGATGCCATCGCGGAGATCCTCCTCGCCCCCGCCGCCTAACGCGACGGCGCCCTTGACGTCACCGACGTCGTCACAGCCGTGGTAGAGCATGCCCAGCAGGTGTCCAAACTCGCGGAGCCTGGAGTCTCCGGTGCCAAGGCAGGCGCAGGCCTCGAACATGCTTCCGGTGTCCTCGCCGGCGATCAGCCGCCAGTCTTCGACGCCGAGGGGCTGGCGTCGCAGGCGCCACTGGAGCGTTTCCGCGGCCGCGAGGCGTCGGAACAGCTCGCCGATGATCTGCACGTTGAACGGATTGTCGCGGACGAGCTCGAAGGCGTCAGCGGTGACATAGCCCGAGGCCATGAGCGCGGGCAGCAGTCCAAAACGACAATGCAGGGTCAGCACGCCGCGGCGGAAGCGCGAGCGATCGAGGATGTCGTCGACGATGAGCGACACGTTGTGCACCATCTCGACCGCCGCCGCCGCCCGGATCTGCGTGTCGCTCACCGGTTCGCCCGCAACTGCCTGGTGGCAGGCGAACAAGGTGACGGGCCGGAAGTACTTGGAGCGACCGAAGAACTGCCACTCGAGCAGCGGCTTGACCTCGCCGTTGCTGGCTGCGGTCCAGGTCTGGATGAACGCCTTGAGCTGCTCGAGTTCGCGATCGAACCCTTCGGCCATCACCAGACCGGCGGTGACGGCGTCGGCCGGAGCGGCGGTGGCCACCGGCGATCAGCTCAGGCCTTGGCGCGTCCGGCGCGCTTGCGCCGCGTACCACGCGCCGATCGCGAGCGCGTACCGCCACCACCGCCTGACGTACGGGCTTCGGTGATCCGGTCCAGCTCCTCGAGGAACTTCGTGGCCGAGTGCCGGGGGATCTCGGTGATCGCCCGCGCGTTGGCGCGGCCCGCATCGACGAGTTCGAGGATGACGTCCTTGGTGGGCTCGTCGGTGTCGAGGTTCGCGAGCGTCCTGGTCGCTGACTGCACGAAGGCGGACGTTTGCTCGATCCACTCGGTCCAGAACGTGATCCCGGCCTTGAGCGCGGCGAGCTGCACCTCGATCGCATCAGTGAGCAACTGACGGAGATCGTCCTCGCGGCTGAGTTCGGTTTCGGTCATGCGATCACCCGCGCAGCGCAGTTAGGGAGAACCAAGGTCGCCATTATTGCCACCAGCGACGGATTGCGCAACGCACATGTCGGCGGCCTGGGCCGCAGCGTGCCGACGGACCCGCTCGATGCGCGTGGTCACGGCAATCCACCTGACGGCGAGCGCGGCTGGCGGCGACCAGCGCCGTTGGAGCCCTCGTCGCCAGGGTGATTGCCTGCGTCTGCGACAGCCCTGTCCCGTGCGCGACCCGCTGCGGGATTCAGGCAGCGAGGGTCTCGCGGCTGTTCAGCTCTTGCGCGTCGGTGCCTTGGCGCGCGCGGCGGTGGGCCGTTTGGTCGGCGCCTTCTTCTTCGCGGTGGTAGTCGGCCGCGACCTGGTGCTGACCGTGCGCCTGGACGTGATCGGCTTCTTGGCCTTGCTCGACGGCTTGCGTGAGCGTGAGCGCCGCGAGCGGCGGATGGCCGGGTTCCAGCCATCGGCCCGGTCAGCGCGGAAGGTAGCCGGCATGACGGGCACTTCACCCACGCCTTCGACCACGGCAAGCGCGGCCGCGTCCGCGAGATCGGCGCGTACGTCCGCAATGACCTTGGCGGGGCGCCGGGCGCGTGCGGCATGTACGCGGTTCGTGAGAAGCACCACGAACATGTCGCGGTCGGGATCGATCCACAGCGAGGTGCCGGTGTAGCCGGTGTGCCCGTAGGCACGTGGCGACAGGTACTCGCCAGACCCGCCATCGCCATCGGCGGTGTCCCATCCGAGAGCGCGCGTCCCGGCTGCACGCGTCGTGAACCGCGCAACCGTGGTGTCGCTCACGATGCGCACACCGTCGTACACGCCGCCGTTGAGCATCATGGTCGCAAAGACGGCGAGGTCCGACGCCGTGGAAAACAGGCCGGCGTGGCCCGCCACGCCACCGAGCGCGAAGGCGTTTTCGTCGTGAACCTCACCCTTGAGCGGATAGCCGCGCGGCGGGTTGACCTCGGTCGGCGCAATGCGCGACACGAGTCCCGGTGCTGGATTGAATCGCGTGTCGGCCATGCCCAGCGGCGTGAAAACGCGCTCGGCGAGGAACTGATCGAGCCCCTGGCCGCTGATCGTTTCGATGACCCAGCCCAGGACGTCGGCGCCCAGGTCCGAGTAGACGAAGCAGTCCCCGGGATTGCAGGCCAGCGGCGTGGACAACACGATGCTCCTGGCCTGCTCACGCGAGAGCGCGAGCCGCCACAACTGCTTGCCGGCCGGCAGACCCGAATGGTGTGTGAGGAGCTGACGGACCGTGACGCGATCCTTGGCGCCTCCACCAAACGCGGGGATGATGGACGCCACCGGCGCATCCAGGTCGAGGCGGCCCTCGTCGTACAGAATCATCGCCGCGGTGGTCGTGCCCACGACCTTGGTAAGCGACGCGAGGTCGTAGATCGTCTCGTCGACGTTCACCGCGGGGCTACCGGACCCCCAGCCGAGGTGGCCATAGCCGCGTTCGAACACGGCGGCACCACGGCGGCCGATCACCACGGCCGCGCCGGGATACCCACCGGCACTCAACCCCCGACGCACCACTCGATCGATGTTTGACAGACGCTCCGCTGACATGCCGACGTCACGGGGCGCACGGACCGGTAACCGGGCCGCGCTGCCAGCGGTGACGAGGGCGATTGCCAGGGGTAGGAGCACGTCGGTCGAAAGCGGGTGACGAAGAACAATTACTCGGGAGGACCCAGGTACTACGCGTCAGGACGAGCAAAGGTCGGACCAAGTTCCGATCATGCGGTGTGACGGGGATTCCAAGATGGTGTAGGTTGTTGTCCAAATGCAAGTTCCACGCGCTCACTTCATGTGACTCGTCTTAAGCAAAACGGCCCAGTTCGTTTCAGGGACGAAGCAAGATGCCGTCGGAACTGGCGAGTTTTTGTCCCAGCCGGGCCGGTGGTACACGTTCCTGGGAGAGGTAAACCCGGGTTGGTTGCGGGGGTGACAGACAAGACGGACTGCCATGGCATCTGATCAGGATCTCATCCAGCGCGCCATCGACGGCGATGAGCGGGCGATGCGGCGACTTTGGTCGACGCACGCGCCGCACATCGATGCCGTGGTCAGGCGCCTGGTCGGGGATGCGGATCAGGCGGCCGACATCGCGCAGGAGGTCTGGATCCAGATCTTCCGGGCCCTGCCGACGTACCGCGGCGAGTCGCAGTTCGGCACGTGGGCGCACCGCATTGCGGTCAACCGAACGCTCAATGCGCTGCGGCGCACGCGCCGGCTCGAGAAGATCGAAACAGACCTCGGGGAGGAGACGGCATCGGTGGAGCCGTCGAGCGACGGGACGTTCGTCATGGAGACGATCCAGGACGCCACCGCACGGCTCTCGCCCGGGGCCCGCACGGTGTTCGTCATGCACGACATCGAAGGATTCACGCACGAAGAGATCGCACGAGAACTGGGGATCACGACGGGAGGCTCGAAGTCGCAGTTGTTCAAGGCGCGCGCCCGGTTGCGCCGCCTGCTCGCACCTCTCGTTGATCGCCTTGACACGGACGCCTCGAATGACCACGCCGCACCCGCCTGTTGAACGCCTCGCCGAGCTCCTCGACGGCACGCCCACGCTGTTCGAGCGCGAGCATGTCGCGGGCTGCGCGAGCTGCACGAAAGAGTTGGAGTCTCTGGGTCGACTCGTCGCCCTGGCCAACGACGAGCGCCGCCGCATCGCCCCGCCGCTCACGTCGTGGGAGTCGCTTCGCGCCGGCCTCGATGCCGCCGACCTGATTGCCGACCCGGCCGCTCGCCGTCCGGCCAGCCCGACGCGCCGCTGGACCCAGCGCGTCGCGAGCATCGCACTCCTGCTCGCCGGTGGCGCGGTCGCGGGCCGATGGTCGGCAGGTCTCTCGCTCGCCGATGCCGTCGCCATTCGCGGCGCCGGTAGCGACAGCGCGATCCGTGACGCGTCGGTCGTGCCCGTGGCCCTGAATACCGGCGGCGCGACGTTCCGGTCCACCGACGAAGCGCTCGCCCATCTCCAGCGCGCCCAGCGCGCCTACGACGATGCCGCCGCGTGGCTCTCGGCGCACGACACCACCAGTTCGTCGCAGGCCAGCGATCAGTATCGCACGCGCCTTGCCGCGCTCGACATGGCGTCCGAAACGTTCGAGCAGGCACTCACCGACGCGCCCGAGGATCCCATCATCAACCAGTACTACATGGCGACGATGAACGCGCGTGAGGTCGCCATCCGCCGGCTCGGCACGACGCTGCCGGCGAGCGTTCGCATGGGGCGCTACTAGCCATGACGCGTCCGACCAGGCGACGGCGCGCAGCGGCGCGGGTGGAACCCGCGTGGCGGTGGAGCGTGCTCCTCGCGGCCGCGGCGGTCGCCGCGCCCGTACACGCCAGCGCCCAGCAGGACTCCGTGGTGCGCGTGGTCCGCGCCGTCACGCCGTTCGAGGTGCAGGTCGAGCGCCTAGCGCGCGAACTGGTGTCCAAGCGTAACCGGGCCCTCGTGCTCGCTACCACTCGGCAGCAGCTCCAGGTGTCGCTCCGCTCGCCCGAGCTCGCAGAGCTGAGCCGTGGCCAGGTGAGCACGCGGCTCCGCATGGTCGAGGATCAGCTGGCATCGCTCGAGGTCGCACGCATCGATCTTCGGCGCCAGCTGCAGGAACTCTGTGCCCCCAGTCGGCAGCCCGACGGTTGGATCGGCATCACCTTCCAGAGCAACTTCGTCGTGGACCTGCGTCCCGATGGCGTACAGCAGACGCATTTCCACGGCTACCCGGCGATCGAGTCGATCGAGCCGGGCTCGCCGGCGGAGAAGGGAGGCGTACGGCGCGGTGATGTGCTCCTGACGCTGGCCGGTCGCGATCTGCAGGACGCCGCCGTCGTCTTCCAGGAGCTGCTCAAGCCCGGGGCCCGGCTGCCGCTGCGGCTGCGTCGTGGGCTCGAGACGAAGACCATGGTCGTGACGATCGAACCCAGGCCGTCGGACTTCCAGCCCACGTGTGTCTGGGAGGACGACCTCATTGCCTCGGCGCTTGGCCTGGCTCCGCGGGGCAACGTGCGCATCCAGATGGTGCCGGCCGGAAGCAGCGGCCAGACCCGTGCCCAGGCCTACCGCTTCGAAACCAGCACGAACGATGCGCCGCGCGTCGTCGTCCGCGTGCCGGAGGATTCGACGAGGCGCTCGCTGCTGGTGTTCGATCGGCCGATCACCACGGATTGGGCGGGGGCGCAGTTCGCCACGCTCAACAGCGGGCTTGCCGGCGTGACCGGCGTCGAGCGCGGGGTGTTCGTGGTGGACGTTGCCCTGCGATCACCGGCCTCGATCTCCGGACTGCGTGGCGGCGATGTCGTCGTTGGCGCCAATGGCCGACCCGTGACCACGCCGTCGGAGCTGCGCGACGCGATGGAAACAGCGGCGGCCTCGCGCGAGCTGCGCCTGCAGGTCGTGCGTCTCGGAAAGGCGGAGACCATCATGCTCCGCTGGTGAGACCGGGCGCAGGGCCGGCGCACGAGGTGCAGAAACGCAGAACGCCCCGAACCGCGGTTCGGGGCGTTTGTTCGTGCTCGCGGGAGTTTACGCGCGTCGCTTGCCGACGCGGCCTGGCGGAAGGGAGTAGAGCAACTGAACCGTGGCGCGGTCGGCCGGCGACAGCTCCTTCACGCGAACCCGCGGCGCCATGATGCTCGTGGAGTCGCTCGCATGATCGAGTCCGAGCAGGTGCCCGACCTCGTGCAGCGCGATGGCTCTGGTGGCCGCCCGATCGAGCGCGTCACCGCCCTGATGGTGGACCGCGATCGTCACGTTGGCCTCGAGGATGTACCATCGCTCGTCGTGCGTCCACAACGTCTTGCCGCTGATCGGCTCACGGAAACGATCGACCCAGGTCACGTGGACGTTGGCCGACGCCGAATCGAGCACGAAGGTAAAGTTGATCGGCACGCCGGTCTCGCCCCACTCGAGGAACGCATCACGCACGAGCTGCAGCGAGGTAGGTGACCAGTTGCGGATGCGGGCCACCGGCTGGATCCAGACGCGCAGCGGATCGGTGCGACGTTCGGGCCAGCGCGCGAGCGCGGAGTCGTGTGACGCGAGCACCTCGCCGATGTAGGTGTTCGGCGATGCGAGTTCGATGCGACGACGCACGTCTTCGGCATTGGGGTCGTCGTCTGCCGATCGCCGCACGGCGCGCCGCGTTGGCGCCGATGCCACCGCGTTCGATCCCTCGCTCACCACCGGCTCGCCGTTGTGCGACCGCTCGGCGTGCGCCTGTCGCGTGACGAACGCCTGCGCACCCACGAATGCGGCAAGGCCGGCGAGCGCGGTAGCCACGGCGAGATCGAGGCGCTTCATGACGAACGGGTATCAGGCGGCAGGTAAGTCGAGGAACTGCGAGACAGCGGAAAAGAAGCGTTCAGGCGACTCCCAGAACGGCATGTGGCCCGCACCGGGGATCAGTTCGAGCCGAGAGCCCGGGATCAGCGCCACCAGCTCACGTGCGACCGATGGGGGGAGCAGATCTCTCTCCCCATGGAGGACGAGACTAGCCACTTGCAGGCCACGTACCAATGCCCGCCAGTCGTATCCCTCGCGACGCAGCCGGGCGGCAACCGCTGACCCGGTGGCGCTCTCACTGCGCGGTGGCGCAAAGAGTTGAGCGAGATCTGCGTCACCGAACCAGGCGGGGTATATCGCACGGGAATACGCGGAATGCACGCCGGGCGACGGCTCCGTCAGGTCTGCCGGGTTGAGGCGCTGCAACAGCACCCGGTCAGAAGGACTGAGGCGTTGCAGCGCGGCATCGTGCAGGTGGGGCAGCCATGACGAGGTCGGTCCGACCGAATCGACCAGGACGAGTCGCCGGACGCCGGTGCGGTCGCGTTCGGCGCCAAGCATAGCGATGCCGCCGCCCCAGGAGTGGCCGAGCAGGTCCCACTGCCGAAGCCCGATGGCTTCGCGGAGGGCAGCGACGTCACCGGCGTCGTGTTCGATGCGTGCAGCCCGTGGTCCCGGCGGTGCCTGCGATTCGCCGCGTCCTCGCTGGTCCCAGAAGATCAGTTGGCGCCGTTCAGCGAGTGGCGAAAGGGCCGGCCAGAGCAACCGGTGGCCATAGATGAGCCCTCCGTTCACGCAGGCGAGCGGTGTTGCGCCGTTCACCGCCGGCGTCATGAAGACCGCGAACTCGAGTCCACGCGCCGTGATGCGATGGTTCGAGAGCCTGGGCGCGCGGGGAAGGGAGCGCCGCCAGGCGGCGAAACGTTCACGAGCAGACACGGAAGGCGATCGTCGAGGGAAACAGCGAAGAACATGCGCCGCGCACCGCGAGCGCGAAAGCCGACGCGCGGCGAGGAACCGCAGGAGGCTGGCGCGGCTTTGTTGTGCGAGCCGCGCCCTGCACGACGGCCCATCGGGTTTTCGGCTGGCACGCCTCACTTCGCGACACACCCGCTCCAACAGCCCAGCGTTCATGGAACTCGGCATCTATACGTTCGCCGTCAACAGTCCCGATCCGGTCACCGGCGTGCAGCTCAGCGACGAGCAGCGCATGCAGGATCTCATGGAAGAAGCCGAGCTCGCCGACCAGGTCGGGCTCGACGTCTTCGGCATCGGCGAACACCACCGGCCGGACTTCATCGCCTCCACGCCGGCCGTGCTCCTTGCGGCGGTCGCGGCGCGCACCAGGCGTCTGCGCCTGACGAGTGCGGTGACGGTGCTCAGTTCCGACGACCCGGTGCGCGTCTTCCAGGAGTTTGCCACGGTCGACCTGCTGTCGCACGGCCGCGCCGAGATCATGGCGGGCCGCGGATCGTTCACCGAGTCGTTTCCGCTCTTTGGGTACGACCTCGGCGACTATGATGCGCTCTTTGCCGAAAAGCTTGCGCTGCTGCTCGAGCTGCGGAAAGCGCCGTATGTCACGTGGCGTGGCCGGCATCGTGCTGCCATCGAGCGCCGGGGCGTCTACCCGCGGCCGGTGCAGGATCCGCTCCCGGTGTGGATCGCGGTTGGAGGTACGCCGGAGTCGGTGGTTCGCGCCGGAACGCTTGGGCTGCCGCTGGCGGTGGCCATCATTGGCGGCGCGCCGGCGCGGTTCACCGACCTCGTCGACCTGTACCGCGAAACCGGGCGGGAGTCCGGGCACGAACCGGCGACCCTCAAGGTCTCGATCAACGCGCACGGGTTCATCGCCGACACGTCGCAGGCCGCGGCCGATGCGGCTTGGCCACCGTATCTCGACACGATGGGCCGCATCGGGCGTGAGCGGGGCTGGCCACCGCCGTCGAGACAACGCTTCGAGGCCGAGCGCTCACCGCACGGCGCGATTCTGGTGGGGAGCCCGCAGGAAGTGATCGACAAGATCCTGTACTACCATGAGCTGTTCCGCATGGACCGCTTTCTCCTGCAGTTCAGCGTTGGGTCGATGCCGCACGCCTCGATGATGCGCGCGATCGAACTGTTCGGAACGCAGGTGGCGCCCGTCGTCCGCCGCGAGCTGGGCGTCGTCGCCACCGGCGCGTGACGACGGGCGCACGGGCGCTCGACACGCCAGGGCCGCCAGCGCTCGAGCCCGACCAGCTCGAGCGCTACCTCGCACGCATCGGGTACGCGGGCTCGCGCGCGCCGACGCTGGAGACGCTGCGCGCCCTCCATCGCGCCCACCTGCTCACGATTCCCTACGAAAACCTCGACATTCACCTCGGCCGATCGCTCACGGTTGATCCACGCGTGAACGTCGGGAAGCTCTGCGGCACACGTGGAGGCTGGTGCTACGAGATGAACGGCGTGTTTGGGGCGGTACTTCGAACCCTGGGCTTCGACGTCCATCTCCTGTCCGGCGCGGTGGGTCGTGAACACCGGGGTGACGCGGCCGAGGCCAACCACCTCGTTCTGCGCGTGAACCTCGGGCAGCCATGGATCGCGGATGTGGGGTTCGGCGACGCGTTCCTGGAGCCGCTGCCGCTGGCGCCGGGAACCTACCGGCAGGACTTCCTCGTGTATCGTGTGGCGCTCGACGGTGAACGGTGGACCGTGTTCAACCACGAGCACGGAGGGGCCGACGCGTTCGATTTCACGCTGGCGCCGCGGACCCTCGGTCATTTCGCGGCGAAGTGCCTCGACCTCTCGACGAGCGCGGACTCGGTGTTCGTGCAGCACCTGGTCCTGCAGCGTTTCGTTTCCGCCGGACTCGTCACGTTGCGTGGCGCTGTCCTTCGGCACGTTCGCGCGTCCGGCGTGGACGAACGAACGATCGAAAACGGCGACGCATGGGCGCGCGCAGTCGAGGAGGAGTTTGGTGTCGTCGTGCCCGGCGTGGAGGCGCTCTGGGACGGCGTGCGCGCGCGACACCTGGCCTGGCTCGCCTCGCGCCAGTCACTGCCTGACGACGCGCCCGCTCGTCCGTCGTCGGCCTGAGACCCGTCGCACCGAAGAACGTGCTCGAAGGCGACACGCTTGGCTATTCGTCACTCGGGCATCTCGCGTTCGCCAGTACGGCAACGGGCTTGAAGACTACGCGCTCGATGCCCTCGGGCTCCGACGCACGAGTCAGGGCTGGCTGGCAGGGGCCGGCCGGCCGACGACGTTCACATATGATCCCAACAGCGATCGCCTGGTGCGAGGCGTACAGGTGCCGGCCGGCGGGTTGAGCAATCCGATCGCTGATACGACCTACTACTTCCGGGACGGCGACGGTGCCCTACGCGAGGATCTCAGGGCCAGACAATTCCAGACGGTGCCCCTGGGGCCGTTCTATCGTGAAGCGCGGCGCACGATCAACACCTACGACAGCGAGCGGCGACTCGTGCAGGCGAGCTTCACGCTGGATACGAACCCGGCGCCCGGGCCGGTCACGCGGTACAACCGACGGGAGACGTATCGCTACGACGCCCTTGGGCGGCGCGTGTGGCGCGAGATGATTCGCGACACGCTGAACAACGTGTGCGTCACGCACGATCGGAGTTCCGGCTGTCGCAGCGAGGTGACCCGCACGGTCTGGGATGGCGCCTCAGTGTTGTACGAGGTGCGTGCCCCCGCCGACACAGAAGTGGCGCCGGTTTTCTGAGCAGGGGTGATAACTAGACAGACGGGCTTCCCGGGCATCACTAGCCCTCGACCCCAGGAGCCCCATGTCCCGCCGATCCCGTCGCACCCGCTACTCAGCATTAGGGTATCTCATCGGCACACGTCAGCGGCAGAAGGGAATTGCCGAGAGGGCCGGCGATTCGTTGCACTACAAGTCTCAGGACACGGTCGTCGTAGATGGGCTCGGGAACCTGCAAGCGCGAGTCAGTGGTGACACCACGCGCGTGTGGATAGGCACGTCCCTGCAGGGCCCGAGGATCACGTACAACTATCGAACGGAACTTTATCGGGCACACGTTGGTCGTGACACACTGAACAACAGTTCGACAGGCGGGCCTCAGCGCATTCTCTATGATTCCGCAGGAAATGTTGAGGTAACGAGCAAGACCGCCGGGAGCCTTGATGCGATCCACGAAGACCGCTTGTCATACTACGACGCGTCAGGAAGACTTGTTGCCTCCCTATTGCGGCAAGACGACTTCTCCGGATCGCGGCGTTCGGTCATCGAAGACTACAGGTATGATGCCCTCGGTCGTCGTGTGTGGGTACGGGCGCAACGGAACGTACCGGCGCACACGAATCCGGCAATTGAGTACTTCGTGAGTTTCACGCGGCGCACGGTGTGGGACGGCGAGCAAGAACTTGCTGAGATCCAGATGCCCGGAGATCCAGCGCACTCAGCGCATTTCGAGAACGATACGGCTACCGTCCCCATCTTGCCAAAGTACAGTGGCTTGTACGATCCGAATCCGTTTTACGGCCGCGTGATATACGCGTACGGCAATGGGCTAGATAAACCACTAAGTGTAACCCGTTACAAGTACCGCGACGCCGAGGGAGGAGGTGTTTGGCCAACCTACGGCATGATTCCGTTCTGGAACGTCCTGGGACAGGCAGCCGGCGGAGCGTTCGACAACGGCCAAGCATATCTTCAGAAGTCCAGTGGCGGTACGCATTGCCGTACGGTCCCGCTGAGTCAGCGCTGTCTCTACTGGGACTGGCCGGGCGCCCGGACGGCGTACAATGCCCGATCGGGCTACGGGGCGTCCAGTTTCAACGGGACTCTTCTGGAGGACAAGCAGGATGCCGCGGGTACCTTTTTTCGGCGAAACCGGGTGTATGACCCTGCCACTGGCAGATTCACGCAAGAAGATCCCATCGGCTTGGCGGGAGGGCTGAATCTCTACGGGTTTGCGAATGGCGACCCGGTGAATGTCAGCGATCCGTTCGGGCTGATGGCCTGCCCGCCGTACTGCGACCCATTTCAACAGCTCGCAGCGTGGGCGCCGGCGATGAAGTCAATGCTGGGTGGCTTCGCTGTGGGTACGGCTGCTGTCGGAGCCGGTGCGGCTGCGATGGCGGGAGGGGGAGCGGGAGCAGGGGCGACAGGTATTGCACAAAGCGCTGCATTGGGTCGAGCAGGTGAGGCTGCCGCGGGAATCATCAAGAACACGGTGAGGATTGCATCAGCGACTGGTACGGCGGCCTATCGCATACCAGATGCCCTGAACTCCACCACCTTGACTGAGGTCAAGAACGTTGCACGCTTGAGTCTCACGAATCAGATCAGGGACCTTGCGGCCTTCGCCAACAGCACCGGCCGCAGCTTTGAGCTGGTTGTCAGGCAATCGACGGAGTTCACGAGACCATTGGCCGACTTCATCAAGAACAACGGCATTCAGGTGCGCTTTCTACCATGAAGAAGGGACGAATCAGTGCAGCAGACTTGATGCGCGATCTGTCACGAGACGCTGAGTACCAGCGGAAGATCGCGGATCGGGATGCGTCTGGCCGAGCCACACTCGATCAGGAACAACTGCTTCTTCAGGAGCTTGCCCGTCTTGGCGTTCGCGGTGCCTCCCTCGCGGAGGTTGTCGAGGCCAACGCTCCGATCTCTGGACAACTGGCCGGGGTACTGGTTGGACTCCTAAAGCGTGAAGACTTGACCCGCATGCACGAGTCGATCGTGAGGAGTTTGGGTACAGCCGGCGAGTCCTTCGACGCCGCGCCTCTCATCGAGCTGTTTGAGGCGACGCCTTCCGCGAGTCTTCGGTGGGCGATCAGCAACACACTCGCCGAGCTGCGACCTCTGAAACTGGGGGCTTGGCTCGAGCAAGCTTTCAAGAATCGATCGTATGGCGATGCCCGGCAGATGCTAGCCTTGGCAATTGGGCGAGCCCTACCGCCGGCAACCGCACGCCGAGTATTGCGGGATGCGTATGACGAGTTTCCTGGGCACGTGTCGATGGCTCTAGCGGAGTGCGGTGGAATGGAGGAAATCACATTTCTCCGAAGCAAGATGCCAGCAACAACAGGGTGGGCGAGAAGCGAAGTCGAACGCGCCCTAAGGGCAATTGAAAAGCGAGAGACTGGTGGAGGGCCTCAGCGGGGCCAAGCCTAACCCGTAGCGTCACCTGCGGCGCAGTTGCACCGCGCCGGCAGGTGCACGCCGGTTAGGCAAGAAGAGAGGAATGAGACGGAGCCCCGCCCACGTGGTCGGGCTTTTGTTTTAGCTGCCAGAGCAACGGCTGGCTCTTCGCGCGGCCAGCCTGCCCCCGCGCCAGCGGGGCCCGCGCCGTTTTGCTTTCTCAGGGTGCTCAGCTGGCTTTGCGCGCGCGCTTGGGCGGGGTGGTGCGGCGGCGGGCATCGACGAGGGCGTCGACGAGCTTGAGGACGGTGCGCCGGTCGGCCGGGGGCAGCTCCCTGGAACTGCTGCACGCGCGGCTCGAGCCTGGCCCACTCGGGGGCGAGGGGCATTGATGGGCAACGACCGCGCAACCCTCACTCGGCGGAGACCCGGCGGGCGCGGCACGGGCGACCAGGAGAGCGGCGCGTACGCACGCTCGGGCGCGTCGGACTTGCGGACCTGCAGCCGCCACCGTAGAGTCATTGTAGACACCCTGGAGCGTCCTCATGCGCGTCGCAATTCGGAAGTGGGGCAACAGCCTGGCCGTGCGGTTGCCCGTCGCGGCAGTCCGCGTCATGGCGGTGAGCGACGGATCGGAAGTCGAGCTTGCCCTCGACGGCCAGCAACTCCTCATCCGGCGGGTCGATCCTTCGGCATCACTGGGGGCATTGCTCGCGGGCGTGACGCCTGAGAACCTGCACGGCGAGGTGTCGACGGGCCGGCCGCGGGGGCATGAAGTGTGGTGAGGGCCACGACACCGCGACAACGCGGCGCGTTCGTGCCTGACCGAGGCGACGCGGTGTGGCTTGAGTTCGATCCACAGGCCGGGCACGAACAGGCCGGTCGTCGACCGGCGCTCGTCTTGTCCCCTGCGTCGTACAACGCGCGCGTCGGGTTGGCGCTGGTGTGTCCGATCACCTCGAACGTGAAGGGGTATCCGTTCGAAGTCGTGCTCCCGACCTCCGGTCGACTGCGCGGCGCCGTCCTCGCTGATCAGGTCAAGTCGCTCGACTGGCGCATGCGGCGCGCTCAGCGCATCGCTCGCGTTCCAGCCGATATCATGGCGAAAGTACTCGCGCGTATTGAGGCGCTGCTGCGTGGCTGAGGGTTCGCGCATACGACAACATCACGGGACGCTTCACGCAAGAAGATCCCCTCGGCCTCGCCGGCGGGCTGAACCTGTATGGGTACGCCAGCGGCGATCCGATCAACTTCTCCGATCTGTTTGGGCTGTGTGGGCCGCTCACCCCAGTTTGCGTTTGGGTCCTTGCGAACCTTCCCACGGCGACGATCGTTGGTGCGGAGGTTGCTACCGGACTGACTGTTGGCGGGAAGCTGACAGGAGCGGCGCTCCGTCAAGCCGGCAGGGCGGGCGAAGCTGCGGTGGAAGCTGGTCTGATTGCAGAAGGAGCCACGATTCTCGGGCGCCAGGTCTCGGCACGAACTTCGGCGGGCCGACGAGTGATCGACTTCCTTGTTCAACGGGCCGATGAGACACTCGTGGCAATTGAAGCAAAGTCAGGCGGTGCGGTTCGCAACGCCTCGCAGCTGCTGAAGGATGAACGAATGGCAAGCGAGGGAGCAGAACTCGTCGGTAAGAACGCGCCAGCGGCCCTTAAAGGCAAGCGGTTACCATCTCTCCTTACCGAAGAACGACGTCCGTGAACAAGCCCCCTAACCTGAAGCACCTGCAGAAGTCCTTGCTGCGAGACCTGGCCGAGCACTTGGGAACTCGAGGTTTCCGAGCTCGCTTTGGCGAGCAGACGTTCGTGAAGATCGAAGCGGACTTCACGTGGGTCGTGCACGTGGCCTTTATCCGCCACGAGGATGACGTTGACGCAACACTTGATTTGGGTCTGCGCCTCGGAGCAGCGCAGGAACTGCTGGAAAAAAGTGGCCATGGAGATCGGAAGGGCGTGACCATTGGTGCCGAACTTGGAAATCTGATCGATGGGCGGCCGCGTCGGTGGAGTATGCGCTCGGAATTGGATGCTTCCGAAGCGGCTAGGGAGATGTTCGCCGAACTTGAGAAGTTTGGGTATGCGTGGTTCGAGCGGTATTCGGACCTGGAGTACGTGCGTCGTGTGCTAGCCGCGAACGACCGCGAGAGCCGCCTTGTGTCGCCGCTCCCCGCCAATCGGTGCCTAACGGCAGTGGCTCTAGCTGCCCTCACGTCGGAGGAGGCTGAGGCGCGTGCGGTGGCAGATCAATGCAGGGAGTACCTCAAGAGCAGGAATGATCCGCAGCTACCCCTTTTTGACCGGCACGTGTCGCACATTCTGGCAGGTCGGCCTAACCCTTAGCATCAGCTGCGGCGCGGCAGTCTGCGCCGGCAGCTGCATGCCTGGTTAGGCAAGAGAGGATGGAGACGGAAGCCCGGGCCCACGCGGTTGGGCGTTGCGTTTAGCTTCTGACGTGCAACGACTGGTTCTCGCCGCGGCCCTGCGGACCCGCACAGTGCCCTCGCCGAACAGCCAATTCCGCCGGGGGATCGTCGGGAAGCCCCCTGGGCGCCCAGCGTGGGCAGTACTGTTTCCGCGTCAATGGGCAGTACCGCATCTGCTTCCAATGGCAGGATGGCTATGCCGGCGAGGTCCAAGTCACGGACTACCACCAAACCGCGCGGCACGACGTTAGTGCAGCGCCGACTACCAACGCATCGCCCGCCGACGTATCCGGGTGCGATGCCTTGGGGAGTTCTCAGGCCGATGGGGTCTCGCAGTCGGCGTTCGCCCAACAGCTCGGCTTCTCGTTTCCACGAGTGAACGAGGTCATCAATGCCAGGCGCAGCATGACGCCTGACACGGCGTTGCAGATCGCGCAGGTGACGGGATGAGCGCTCCAGACCTGCATGGACCGCGGCGTGGCCGACGTCTCTCAGCAGAAATCGACGCGCGGCATCGCCACCCGCTGCTGATCGAGGTACACCTGGCGTGGGCGGTGGCCCACGCGACTCACGGTCGTCGCGGTGCAGAGCGGGCCGAGACCGTCGTGGCCGCATGAGAGGCGCCACGTCGGGCGATGCTATCGACGACTTCCGGTCGGCCCGCGCTGGTCAGGGCCTGGTTGGCACCGTTCGGCCTACGGACACCCGCACGACTCAGCGCTCTGGACGACCCCGACCACGCGACCCCCGCCGACGTCTTACCGGCGGACGCCGGACCGAATGCGAGCCGCACGCGCGGTGTCGCCAAGCACGGCCCACGCGTCCGCCAACACGCCGATCGCGACGCGCGTGTCTTCGGTCCGCCCCACCATCGCCGAATCGACGACCCGCAGGCCCGCCTCCGTGACCTCGATCGCTTCGCGCGGTTTGTGCGCCAGCAAGAGGGCGCGACCCAGTCGCAGCCGGAACCCCGCGATCTCCGGGTGGGCCACGCCATACTGCGGGACCGCGCGTGCGATCACGCCGCGCAGGATCGTGATGGCGGTGTCGGGACGCCCTTCGTCCATCAGCACGCGGGCCAGGCTGGCTTCGTTGAGCAGCGTGTTCATGTGCGTCGGGCCAAGCGTCGCGCGCAGGCGCACCGCCGCCTCGCCAAATGCCGCGCGTGCGCCCGCGCGATCGTTCAGCCCGAGCAGCGCGTGGCCCAACGCGTTCCGTGCCAGGCTCACCGACGGATGATCCGGGCCCAGCTGTGCGTCGCGGCTCTCGTCGTCGATCACTTCGCGAAGGACGGTCGCCGCTTCGGCGAATTTCCCCCGGCGGATCAGGGTCTGGCCGAGCGGCATGCGCGCGCCGGCGGTGAGCCAGTTGTGCGGCCCGAACCATCCGGCGCTGATCTCCGCGCCGCGCCGCAGGTCGCGTTCCGCCACCTCGAGGTTGCCACTCATCGACGCGATGGTCCCGAGGTTGGTCAGCAGGAACCCGGTGTTGGGGTGCGCCGAGCCGTACAGGCGCTCGATGATCGGCAGCGCCACGCGCCAGAGCGAATCGGCGCGCACGCGCTGGCCACCGTACGCGGCGGCGTTGCCCAGTTCCCGCAGCGCATCAGCGTATTCACGCGACGCGGTGTCGGCGCGCTTTCGCTGCGCCACGGCGCGCTCGAGATACGGCACGGCCTCGGTGACCTTTCCGGCCTCGCCCAGCAGCTTGCCCAGCTGTTCGTTCACCTCGGCGATCGCCGGATGATCGGCCGGGGCGTAGCGCTCGGCCAGCGCGGCAAGGCTCGTGAGCATGGCCTCGGCGCTGTCGGTCTTGTTGAGCCGCGTGAGCACCGCGGCCCGACGAATGCGCGATCGAATAGTCTCCGGATCGTTTGGGCCGCGCAGGCGTTCGGAGCCGGCGATGGCTTGCAGAAAGAGCGAGTCGGCCTCGGCGAAATGCCCGATCTGTTCGCTGATGATGCCGAGCGTCCCGAGCAGCTCCACCTGGGTCCGCGGGTCGTGAGCGAGACCACGCGCCTCGCGGATACCGTTCTGGACCACGGTGGCCAGGCGCAGGCTGTCGCCAGCCACGACGCCCTGCGGCCCACCCTGGAACAGGTTGACGAGGAACTGCTGCTGCCGCGTGGTACGCGACGCCTCGGCGATTGCCACGTCGCGCGCGGCTTCGAGGGCTCTGGTGTGGAAGAGGAGACCCGTTGCCGCCGCTCCGACCGCGGCCGCGGAGGCGAGGGTGCCGCGCCAACGCCGGCGAAGAAACTTGCGCGCCCGGTAGCCGAGCGTTGCCGTTCGCGCGGTCAGCGGTTGGTGCTCGAGGTACCGCACGATGTCGGCACGAAACGCCTCGACGCTGCGATAGCGATCGGCGGCATCGGGAGCGAGCGCCGTCGAGAGCAACGCGTCGAGGTCCGTCCACGACGACGAAGGCAGGTCCATCGGGCGTGTGAGCGACGTTCGCACCGCTCGTGGCCATGCGGCCCGGATCGCCGCGACGGGGTCGGGGGTGGCTTCGTCGATGTCGTACGGGCGAGAACCGGCGATCAGCTCGAAGAGCAGCATGCCCATGGCGTACACGTCCACGCTCACGCCGACGGCCCCACCGGTGAATTGCTCCGGCGCGGCGTATTGCGGCGTGAGCATGCGATAGGCGGTGCGCGATCGCGTGTCGGAGGCTGGCACGTCGCGGAACCGCTTGGCGATGCCGAAGTCGAGGAGTTTCACGCGGCCGTCGTGGGTCACCAGCACGTTCGACGGCTTGATGTCACGATGGATCACCGCGCGCTCATGGGCGTGCTGCACCGCATCGCAGACCTCGAGGAACAGGCGCAGAATCGTGTCGGCATCGAGGGCACGGGCCTGCACCCACGTCGTGATCGGAACACCCTCCACATACTCCATGGCAAACCACGGCGTGCCGTCACCGAGGTGGTCGGCATCCAGGAGCCGCGCGATCGACGGATGCTGCAGCAGCGCCAGGGCCTGCGTCTCCGACCGGAATCGCTCGCGACGGGCCGGGGAGAGCCACGCGTTGGCGAGGATCTTGATTGCGGCATGGGCGTCGAGGTCGTCGCGGTGCCCCAGGTACACCACGCCCATGCCACCCTCGCCCAGCAGGCGCTCGATGCGATACGGCCCAAAACGGCGTGGAGGCAGCTGATCGGTCGATCGCAGGAGGTCGGTGGCGGCGATGGCGACCCCGCGATCGAGGAGCGTGGCGCCCGAACCGTCCGCCGCGAGCATGCCGCGCACGACGTCGGCGACCTCCGGCGACTCGCGCGCCAGCGCGTCGAGCGTCGCGGCCTGCTCGGTCAGCGACAGGTCGGCGAGCTGGTGGAAGGCCTCCTGAATGTTCGTCCAATCACGCGCTGTGAGCGCCACAGTGCTTGTCTCCCGGTGAACCGGGGCGACGACGGTCGCCCGGTCGATCGATCAGTCGTGGTCGGATAGACGATGGGCCAACCAGGCCTTGCCTGCTCGCCACTCACGCTGTGCCGTCGCCTCGGACACGCCGAGCACCTCGGCAGCTTCCGCGACCTCGAGTCCCGCGAAGTAGCGGAGTTCGATGAGGCGGACCTGCCTTGGGCTCACCGTGGCGAGTGTCTCCAATGCTTCATTAAGTGAAAGGATCGCATCGGCTGTCATCGCCGTCGCCGCCATGTCGGGCTCGAGGGTCACCAGTTCGCGATCCGGACCCCCGCGCTTGTCCGCACCGCGGTTGCGGGCGGCCTCCACGAGCACCTGTCGCATGGCGCGCGCCGCGATGCGCCGAAAATGCAGCGGAGACTCCCACTGGAAGTCGGGGTAGGCGGAGAGCTTGAGCCACGCCTCGTTGACGAGTGCCGTGGGGCCCAGGGTCGCGTTCGGCGAATGCTGGAGGATCCCGGCGAGCCGATGGAGTTCGTGGTAGGCGAGGTTGAACATCGCATCGAGGCGCTGTCGCGCCGCGTCGGTGTCCTCGTCCTCGGGTGGGCGACCTCCCGGCGGCGACTCGGCGCCGGCCCCTTCGGCTGTCACTTCGCGTGCGCTCCTCGATGTCCGCCGGGCAGGGTGGCGGCTGACGTGAATTACCCCGCATGAGTCAGCGCCGCAATGGTCCTGCGCGGTTGTCCCGTTGGCGGTGTGGCCGTACCCTTGGTCGCCCCGGATCGGCTCTCCAGCGCGTCCTTTTCCGTCGAACACCTCCATGACTCCGGCCCGCGCTTTGTTCCTCGCGCTTTTCCTGTCCCTTTCCGCCCTGGCGCTCGTGCGCTCCCGCAATCCGGAGCGGCAGGATATGGACGCAGCCGCGCGCGCCGCAGCGCCAGGGGCGTTCTTCTCGTTAGGTGACGGGTCCACGCACTACCGGCTCGACGGGCCCGACTCGGGAGCGCGCGTCCTCCTGGCGCACGGCTTCTCCGTGCCTTCGTACATCTGGGACTCCACGGCGACAGCGCTCGCCGGTGCCGGATTCCGCGTAGCCCGCTACGACTACTATGGCCGCGGATGGTCCGATCGGCCCGACATCGCCTACGATCCCGACCTCTACGACCGACAGCTCTCGCAGGTCCTGGATTCGCTGGGCTGGACCGAGCCCGTGCACCTCATGGGGCTTTCCTTCGGTGGCCCGGTGACCGCGGCGTTCACGGCGCGGCACCCGGAACGTGTACGGTCACTCACGCTCGTCGACCCGGCGGCAGGGCAGGGAGGCGACGTCCCCTGGTACTTTCGGCTCCCCGCTGTTGGCCCTGTGCTGTGGCAGGGCCTGGCGGTTCCGACCATGGCCGACGGTCAGCGTTCGGATTTCGTGGAACCGGCCGGGTGGCCAGACTGGCCTGATCGCTATCGCCAGCAGCTCCAGTACAAAGGCTTTGGCCGAGCGTTGCTCCGAACGCTGAGGGCAACGGCGGGCGTGTCGCGCGACTCGATCTTTGCGGGCGTCGGGCGCGTGAAGACACCAACGCTGCTCATCTGGGGCCACGAAGATCAGACGGTGCCGATCGCGCTCGCCAACGGCGTGCGCGCGGCGATTCCCCAGGTGGAGTTCCATGCGATCGATCGCGCAGGCCACCTGCCGCACATGGAGCGAACCGACGTCGTCAACCCGTTGCTCATCACCTTCCTCCGCGCCCACACGCCGGCAATCACCGACAGCGCGACCACGCCGATTCGATGATGCCCGAACCGCGGGCCCCGTCTCCCGGTGACGTGCGGGCACATCCGGGGTACGAGTGGATGTGTCCGCGACCATGAAGCTTCCCGACCTTGACGCCGAGCGGCGCGCGCGCCTCGCCGAACTCTGCGCGGAGGGATGGGCGATGTGGGAGCGCTTCGATGTCACGGTGCGAGGTGCGGAGTTCCACCCGTTCGTCGCGGCAAACTACGACGTCGTGGTGCGCGCCCTCGAGGCGCACCGCGCTCCCGGGAGGTCGTTCCTCGAATGGGGCTCGGCCATGGGCGTGATCACGATCGCCGCGGACCTGCTTGGATACGACGCGTCGGGCATTGAGCTGGATGCTGGCCTGGTGGACACGGCGCGCGAGCTCGCGGCGAAGTATGGATCGCGCGCGTGCTTTGCGACCGGCAGCTTCATCCCGTCCGGCTACCGCTTCACCGCACCCGACGGCGATCGGCGCATGGGGACCGTTGGTTCCGGCGCCTCCGGGTACCAGCAACTCGGTCGCGCGCTGGACGACTTCGACGTGGTCTACGCGTACCCGTGGGACGGTGAGGCCCCAATGATGCTCGATCTCATGCGCACATGGGGCGGACCGGAATCAGTCCTGTTGCTGCATGACTTCGAGGAAACCGTGACGGCGTATCGAAGTGGGCGCGCCCCGATAGCGACTTACGGTCCCAATACTCCCGGCGGCAAGCCTCAGGGCTGACGCGCGATCGGATGATTTGACTGATCGCGGCTGAGGAACTCATCAGTATGCTGTGTTGATGGCGCAGCATTTTTCTATGGAATGGCGCGACACAGCGTGAGTCCGGCGCCGTCGGTGAATCCCCGAGTCCGGCTCGCAACCCGATGCGATGTGCTGACTTGGACCACACGTAGTTCATGTGCCGTACGACACGGCTTCATGATAGATTTAATTGGCACGCCCATTGCCATCGCAGCCTCCTGGACCGGAGAAGGGTGTCGGTCCCGCCGAAACCCCCTCGGCGCCACTGCCAGGAGCCTGCGATGTCCACGTTTTCCCTTCGGTCGCTCGCGCTGCTGGGCGCGGCTGCCGTGCTGGCGTGCAGCGACGCCGCCCCGACCGGGAGTTCACTCACCATTCCCGCAGAAGAACCCAACCTGGAGTTCCGCGGGGCGGCTGCTCCGGCCATGGCCCTCGTCGGGTCGAAGATCTTTGTCGATACCGACCTCTCGTTGCGACGGAATCAGTCGTGCGAGACCTGTCACGATGCCGCGTTCGGGTTCTCGAGCCCCAACCTCAACGAGAACGCCCACGGAGCGGTGCTGCCCGGGTCCGTCCCCACGAGGTTCGGGAATCGGCGGCCACCGAGCGCGTCGTACGCCGCGTTCAGCCCGGTGTTTGGGTACAACGCCGAGGATGACGTCTTTGTCGGTGGCAACTTCTGGGACGGGCGCGCCACGGGCGCGCGGCTCGGAAGCCCGATCATGGAACAGGCGCTCAAGCCGTTCCTCGATCTGAACGAGCAGGCGCTTCCCGATGCGGCGTGCGTGATGTGGCGCATCAGCAGGGCGAATTACGCGCCGTTGTACTATGCGACCTTTGGTCCGGCGCTCCGGCGCATCGAGTGGCCGGCGGCGACACCGACGCTTTGCCAGACGGAGGGCTCCACGGTTCCGTTGGGACCCAGGCAGCGTCAGATCGTCATGGCCGAATTTGACAATGTCGGACGGGCGCTGGGAACGTTCCAGGCGTCCGAGCGTGTGAGTCCGTTCAACTCGCGCTACGACCTGTGGCTCCGGGGCAAGGCGCAGCTGACCGGGCTCGAACTCGACGGCCTGCGTCTCTACGAGGGCAAGGCGCAGTGCGCGGCCTGCCACCCCAACGCCGGAAAGCGGGCGCTGTTCACCGACTTCACCTACGACAACATCGGTGTGCCGGCCAACCTCGAGAACCCGGCGCTCATCAGCCGTGGCTTCGTGGACGAGGGCCTGGGCGCCATCCTGGGTCGTCGGGATCTCCGCGGCGCGCAGAAGGTTCCCTCGCTGCGCAACACCGACAAGCGTCCGCACCCGCTCGCGGCCAAAGCGTTCATGCACAACGGCGCATTCAAGACGCTCGAACAGGTCGTGCACTTCTACAACACGCGCGACGTCCTGCCTCGCTGTCCCGTGGGGGTTGACCATCGCGACCCGCGCTTTGGTGTCACCTGCTGGCCCGCGCCTGAAGTCGACGAAAACGTGAACGTCGACGAACTCGGCAACCTCGGCCTCACTCCTCGCGAAGAGCGCGCCGTGGTCGCCTACATCCGCACGCTGAACGACAGGAACTAGCGGGTCAAACGCATTGGGGTTGGGAAGGACCTGAGGGTTGGGGAATGGGCATTCGGGCTGATGGCATGGCCCGCGGCCCATTCCCCATTGGTGCGTTATTCGAGTTCGAGCCGTTCGCCGGCGATCTCGGCATATTCCACGGCCACATCGTTGCCGCGGCCGTTCAGCGGGCCCCAACGCAGCCGCACGAGGCGCGCGCGGAGCAGCCGCCACGTTTGCACGACAGCGGTGTGATCCTCGTTCTGCAGCTGAACGGTCACCGTGCGCAGCGCCGTCTGATCGCCGTTCCGGATCTGGTTGTACCACTGGTACAGGCTGAGTGAGCCGATGACTCCTCGCCTGAGCACGAGGTTCCCCACGTGGTCGAGACCCGTGAGCTTGCGCACCGAGTTCTCGCGTTCGTTTCCGTTGCGGTACTCGATCACGTCGAGCCAGACCTCGGGGAGCTGCACTTCCTCGAACCCGCCCTCGGGTCCGTCGGTGGCGCCCGTGCCGAGGTCGACCAGGAAGTTGAAATTCGTATAGGGTCTGTCCCTGAACACGGCCATGGTGCTTCCTCCGTTTGGTTGGCGATTGGTCAGTCAGTGCGCCCGGTGCGGCCCGTTCGGGTCGGTTGCCTTCGAGGCTGTTCTGCGATCCGGAACCGGGCCCCGTCAGGCCCAGGGGTCGCACTCGGCCCCGCGGGTCGAGGTTCGTCGCGGATCGAGCCGCTGCTCCCGCGATCGGCGTTCAGCAGCCAGCTCAGGTCCTCGTAGATGCCCAGGTCGTGCTGCACGCATCGCGCGTGGGTGCGGCCTTCGCGATCGCGATACGTGATGTCGGCGGTGATGCGCCGCGGTTCGTCGCGCGCGAAGTAGTCGCGGCTCGCATCGAGGAACGTCTCGATGCGTCGATGCGGGGCGAGGAACTCGATGCATCGAAAGAGCGCGAGGGATGACACGTCGTGCGCGCCCCCGAGGCCGCGAAACGATGGAGAAAATCGAACACTGACGCCGTACGCGGCGCTCTCGCCGCCGTTCTCGACCACCACGTGCATCAGGCCCCGGTCGAACGTGAAGTCGACCCAGACCTCGGGCTCGGGTCGTTGCGACGAAGGGCGCCGAGTCGCAGAGGGGCGTTTGGGTGTCTTGCGAGCAGTCATGGTGAGGCGACGCAGGGATCGCCAAGCTGCGGATCAGCCGCTGTGCACTCAAGCCTGTGGCGCGGCCACCTCGCCCGAGTTTCCCCGACGGTTCGGCGAGCGTGATCCCGGCTACCGGGAGTTTCTCGCGTACCGTGACGACAGCATGCCCATCGACGCGCTGCCCGGAATCAGCGTGTGAGTCGGCTGCCCAGGTCGGTTCGCGACTGACTACTTGTCTGCGCGCGCGCGGGCATCGGCCAGGCCGGGCACATCGGCATCGGCCTCGCGCCAGTTGTCGGCCAGCCTGCTCCACGCGCGCCGCGCGTCTTCGGGCCGACCCCGTCCGCCTTCGGTTCGTGCGCTCCCGAGCAGCGCCGCCGACCGCCCCGGCTGAAGCGTGAGCGCACGCGCAAACTCGGCGGCAGCCTCGGCGGTGCGGCCCGCGGCGGCCAGGATGGACCCGAGGCTCTCATGCACGGGAACCGGCACCGCGGGCGGCCCAAACTCCGCGGGCATTCCGTCCTCGAGCGCGGCCGCGTGGCGCAAGAGCACCAGTGCGCTGTCGACCCCGGCGTCCTGCCTGACGAGCGCCGCGCGGAGCGTGAGTTCCATGATCACCGGCACGACGTCCACGCCTCGCGCTCCCGGCCTGAGGCTCGCAGTTGCGGCGCCGTTCACCCGCGCCAGGCGCGCGAGTCGCGCCTCGGCGCGTCGCCGATCGCCGCGCTCAGCGGCCGCGTAGCCGGACGCGAACGTCGCGTACTCGTAGCCATCCTCGCCGGCGACGCCGCTGTCAGCGTCGAGAGCGAAGGCTTCGGGGCTGGTCCACCGCCCGGTCTCGAGCACGTAACGCGCGCGGAAGTTGGCCAGCATGCCACGGAAGCGCGCGTCGCCTCCAGCGTGTGCCGTGAGCGAGGCCAGCAGGGCGCGCGCGGCCTCGAAGCGGCCCTGCTGCAGGTAGCCGTACAGGAGCCAGTGCGTGCTGTGCCCGGCCCGCCAGCGCGCCGAGTCCGGGCCCGAGGCCACGCGATTCTGCGCGACGACTTCGGGCCACATGCCCAACGCGAGAAAGATGTGCGTCGTCATGTGCTGTGCGTGCGCCGCGGCGGGGGCGATCCGCGAGTACTCGCGTGCGGCGCGCAGTCCGAGTGGTGCGTGCACCGGGTCGTCGAACGCGTGGATGATCATGTGGGCCGCGCCGGGGTGCTGCGCGTTGCGGCCAAAGACTTCCTGCGCGATCGCACCGGCGCGCATGTATGTGGGCACGTCGCGCGACCCCTGCGTGAGTCCAAAGAGCGCGGTTGCGTGGAGGATCTGCGCTTCGTCGTCGCTGGGGTAGTCGCGTGCGAGTTGCTCCATGGCGGCGGCGTACAGCGTGTCGCGCACGGCCTTGCTCCCGTCGCCGTACAGCAGTTCGACCGCGGCCAGGTAGGCGCGCTCGCGTGGCGTGGTCGCGCGTTCCAGTCGCGCCTGCCGGGTTGGCGCGAGGCGTTCCAGTGCGGTGCGCGCCGCAGGCCGGTCCTGCTCGTTCCAGACCTGGTGCGTGTAGGTCAGTGCCTCTCCCCAGTAGGCCATGGCAAACCCGGGATCGCTCGACTGCGCGCGTCGAAAGGCCTCGGCGGCCTGGTCGTACTGAAAGCTGTGGAGGAGCAGGACGCCCCGAACGAACTCCGGCTGCGCCGCCGGTTTTCCGGAGGTGGGGAACGTGATGTGGCCGAGCTCCTGCGCCCCGAGTGGCAGCGTGACGGCGAAGAGCGCGCCAATGGCGCAGCGGACGAAGGGCATGTGGGCCGTGATCGGGAGCTTGGGCGGCGGCCGAAGGTGTTGTCTCGGGCGCATCGGTGTGGGCCCGATGAGGTGTGCAATGTGTGCCACGCGAGGGCGCCCCGCCACGTGATCGCGTCCCGCGGCATCGCCGCTCGTCCCGCGGATTCCGAGGCGCGCCCCGGGGGGCTGCACACGACCCGGTGCCGGAAGTAGGATCAAGGCCGCACATACGGCTTCATCAAACTCGGAGGCAACGATGACTCATCGGATCATTCTGGGGCTGCTCGCGATCGGTCATGGCGCCGCGCCGGCGATCGCGACCTCGCAGCAGGTCGTACGGTCATCGCAACATGACTTCCGCGTGGACACGGTGGTGGGTGGCCTCGTCAATCCGTGGTCGATCGCGTTTCTCCCCGGCGGCGACATGCTGGTTACTGAGCGACCCGGGCGACTCCGGATCGTGCGCAAGGGTAAGCTGCTCGACCAGCCGGTGGCGGGCGTCCCCGCGGTGGCGCCGTCACGACAGGGTGGCCTGCTTGACGTGGTTCTTCACCCGCAGTTCGCCGCGAATCGCCTGGTGTATCTGGCCTTTTCCAGGCCCGCGAGTGAACCCGCCGCGACCACCACCGTTGTGGTGCGAGGGAAGTTCGAGAACGATGCGCTGAGCGACGTCCGCGAGATCTTCGTTGCGGATTCTCGTGGCGCGACGGGCCACTACGGATCGCGCCTCGCATTCGACAAGAGCGGTTACCTGTACATCACGATGGGTGATCGTCAGGTGCCACCCACCGGGGATCTCGAGAAGCACCCCGCGCAGGATCTCGCCAATCATCACGGCACGATCAATCGTGTGCATGATGACGGACGCGTACCGGCCGACAACCCGTTCGTGGCGCGGCCCGGGGCGAAGGGCGAGATCTGGAGCTACGGGCATCGCAACCCACAGGGCCTCGTGGTCGACACCGCGAGCGGCAACGTGTGGGCCACCGAACACGGTCCACAGGGCGGCGACGAACTGAACCTGATCCGCCCGGGGTCCAACTACGGCTGGCCGGTGATCGGCTACGGCGTGAACTACCGCACGGGATCGGCGATTCATGCGGCAACGATGCGCGAGGGCATGGAGCAGCCGGTGAACGTGTGGGTGCCGTCGATCGGAACGTCGGGGCTGATGCTCTACACGGGCAGTGCATTCCCGGCGTGGCGCGGCAACCTGTTTGCGGGCGGGCTCGTGGGGCAACAACTGGTTCGCCTGGCGCTCGACGGCCAGCGGGTGGAGTCGTCGGAGGTCATCCTCCGCCGCACCGGTCGCGTGCGCGACGTGCGGCAGGGCCCCGACGGCAACATCTACGTCGCGATCGAAAACGAGCAGGGCGCTCCCACGCCGATCCTCAGGCTGTCCCCTGTTCCGCGGCGCTAAGGCCAGGGCGCGGGACGAAGGGCCGCTCGTGTTTCACGCGCGATCCGGGCGCGCCGTCCTTCGAGATACGTCGCCTGTCCCGTTCCGCAGCGCTGAGGCCAGGCCACGGGACGGGAGCCACTCTGGTGTCGCGCTGGACGCGGGCACGCCGTCCTTCGAGATACGTCGCCTGTCCCGTTCCGCAGCGCTGAGGCCAGGCCACGGGACGGGAGCCGCTCTGGTTTCGCGCGATCCCGGGGCGCGCGTCCGGGATACCGAGGTCCCTATCGCTCCCTACGCATCAGCGCGCCGTCGCCGCGAGGCGCGCGCGCAGGTACTGCGCCGGCCACGGGCCCTGCTGCCCCAGTGCGTGGGCTGCGGCGAGTGGCCAGCGGGGATTGCGGAGCAATGCCCTGCCGAGCAGCACCAGGTCCGCCGAGCCTTCCGCGAGCAGCGAATTGGCCTGCTCCGGCGTGGTGATCAAACCCACGGCCGCGGTCGGAACATTCGCCTCGCCGCGTACGCGTGCGGCAAACGGCACCTGGTAGCCGGGGCCCAGGGGAATCGTCACGCCGGGGACGAGTCCGCCTGACGAGCAATCGATCATGTCAGCGCCGTTGGCCCTCAACAGTCGCGCCAGCGCGACGGACTCTTCGACGCTCCAGCCGCCAGGCGCCCAATCGGTAGCCGAGATGCGCACCAGGACCGGAAGATCCGCGGGCCACACCGACCGCACGGCGCGCAACACGTCGAGCGCCAAACGCGTGCGGTGTTCGAATGGCCCACCGTACGCATCCGTGCGCTGGTTCGAGAGCGGCGACAGGAACTCGTGCACCAGGTAGCCGTGCGCCGCGTGGATCTCCGCGACCTCGAAACCGGCGGCGAGCGCGCGCTGCGCGGCCAGCCTGAACGCCTCGACGACTCGCGCGATGCCATCGAGCGTCAGCTCGTGCGGCATCGGAAAGTCCGGCGCAAACGGAATCGCGCTCGGAGCCATCACGTCGCTCCAGCCGTTCTCGTCAGGCGGGACCATGCCGCTGCCCTCCCACGGGCGTCGCGTGCTCGCTTTGCGACCGGCGTGCGCGAGCTGGATTCCCGGCGCCGCTCCGTTGGCGCGAATGAAATCCGTGATGCGCCGCAGCATCGGGACATGTGCGTCGTCCCAGATGCCGAGGTCCTGCGGGCTGATGCGGCCCTCGGGGAGTACGGCCGTGGCCTCGGAGAACACCAGCGCCGCCCCACCGACCGCAAACGCGCCGAGGTGCACGAGGTGCCAGTCGGAAGCCAGGCCGTCGATCGAAGAGTATTGGCACATCGGCGACACGCCGATGCGGTTGCGGAGCGTGAGGTCGCGCAGGGATAGCGGTTCAAAGAGCATCGCGAATGCGGATCGTGGTCAGGAAGACATGATGCCCGGCCGCGCCGCACGCGCGCAATCGGATGCGTTGCTGGTGTCACGGCTCGAGGCGGGGCACATTTCTTCACCCGAACCGCCGGAGAAGGCCCCGATGAAGCGCGTGTTTGCCGCCATTGCCCTCGTCCTCGCGGCCGTCGCGGGGGTGATGATCGTGCGCACGATGGGCGTTGTGCCACCGGCGGTCGCCGAATCGGGCGTCCCCGCGCTGCCACCGGCGCCCATCGACACCGCCGCCGCAGCGGCGCACCTCGCCGGCGCGCTGAAGTTCGCTACGGTCTCGCTCAGTTCCGGCGGACCGATCGACACCGCGGCCTTTCTCGGACTGCACGGATACCTGGCGACCACGTATCCGCGCATTCACGCGACACTGCGACGCGAAACGGTGGCGGGCCTGAGCCTCGTGTACACGTGGAGTGGTGCGGATACCACGTTGGCCCCGGCAGTGATCATGGGGCACCTCGACGTCGTGCCGGTGCCCGAGGTGAACCGTTCGGAATGGACCCATGCGCCGTTCTCCGGTGACATCTCCGATGGGTTCGTGTGGGGTCGCGGTGCGCTCGACGACAAGTCCACGGTGTTTGCAGTGATGGAGGCCGTCGAGGCGTTGCTCGCCACCGGATACCGTCCGCCGCGCACGGTGTACCTCACGTTCGGTCACGATGAGGAAGTCGGCGGTCGATATGGCGCACGCAAGATCGTCGAGCAGCTCGTTTCGCGCGGCGTGAAGCCGGCGATCGTGCTGGACGAAGGCGGATTCATGGGGACCGGCATCCTGCCCGGGATCGCGCAGCGTGCGGCCGTCGTCGGCATCGCGGAAAAGGGCTACGTGAGCCTCAGGCTCACGGCCAAGGCAGAAGGCGGTCACTCGTCGATGCCGACGGAGCGGACCGCGGTGGGCGCGTTGAGTCGCGCCGTGGCCGCGCTCGAAGCAACGCCGTTCCCCTCGTCGCTCGACGGACCGTCCGAAGGCATGGTGCGTGCGATGGCGCCCTGGCTGCCGTTCGGTCAGCGCCTGGCGCTGGCCAACCTCTGGCTCACGCGCCCGTTGGTCCTCAAGGGACTGCAGAGCAACCCACTGAGTGCGGCGCTCACGCGCACTACCACGGCGCCCACCATGCTCAACGCGGGCGTCAAGGACAACGTGCTCCCGCCCGAAGCCGAGGCCGTGGTCAACTTCCGCATCCGCCCCGGGGAGACCGTGCAGTCGGTGCGCGAGCGCGTGATCGCGGTGGTGAACGACACCCTGGTCACCGTGGCCCTGCTCGACAGCGTGGGCGTGGATCCATCTCCGGTGTCTGGTACGGACTCCCCGGCGTGGACCCTGCTACAGCATACGATTCAGTCCATGACGTCCGGTGAAGCGCCTCCCGTGATTCCGTATCTCGTCATGGGTGGCACCGACGCCAAGTTCTGGGGGCCGCACAGCGATCGAGTCTACCGGTTCCTGCCGATTCCGTTGGGCGATGGCGACCGGGCGCGGGTACATGGGGTGAACGAGCGCGTGGGAGTCTCGGATTTTGCGACCTCGGTCGACTTCTTTGCCCGCCTGCTTCGCGGGCTCGACCGCTTGTGAGCAGCGGGCACCATTCACGACTGTGAGGGGACGGCGCATGCGGTCAAGGGTTGGACGGTTGCTGCTGCTCGTCGGGGCCGCTGCGTGCGGGGAGTCGCAGAAGGCTGTCGTGGCCGCATCGGTAACGGTGACGCCGGCAACCGCCACGGTCATCACCGGCGAAAGCGTGCTGCTGATCGCGACGGTGCAGGATGGCGCCGGCAATCCATTGTTGGATCGTCCGGTCACCTGGGAGTCCGCTCGACCCGACCTCGCCACGGTCGACGCGCGCGGCCTCGTGATCGGCGTGGCGCCGGGCGCGGCGCCCATCCGCGCCACGCGTGAGGGCAAGACCGGCACCGCGCTGGTGACGGTGCGACCGGTTCCGGTGTGGTCGGTGAATGTCACACCGTCGACAAGCTCCCTGCGGATCGGAGGCACGCTGCCGCTGACGGCCGACCTTCGCGATCAGAACGGATTCCAGCTCACCGATCGCGCCGTCACGTGGACGTCGAACGTACCCGATGTCGCGTCCGTGAGCGCGCAGGGCGTGGTGACGGCCCTGAGCCCCGGGACGGCGACGATCACCGCGCAGAGCGAGACGCGCGTGGGGACCGCCACCGTCCTGGTGCTCGACCCCAACGCCAGACTCACGATCGACAGCGTGAGCCCAACACCGCTCGTGCCGGGGTCACGCATCACCATCACGGTGCGCGGCGCGGTGCTGGTGAACGAACTTCGCGTCGCGGTCGGCGGAGTGAACACTCCGGTGATTTCGGCACAGGGGAATGACCTGCGCGTCGTCGTGCCGTGCGTGGCCGGCGGCCCGCAGGACGTCAGAGTGTCGGACGGATCCGGACGCGATGCGGTCGTGACACGCGTGGTGACGACCCCGCTCCGGACGTTGGCGGTTGGCCAGTCCTTCGTCGCCACCTCCCGCGACGAGGCCGCGTGCAACGCGCTCGCCCCGGTGGCAGGCAACGCACGGTACCTGGTGGCGCTCTTCAGCGCCGGCACCTCGGCCAACGTCAGCGTGGACGCGACGCTGGACGGCAACGCGGCCGGTATCGCGGAAGCCCCACCAGCGATGATCGTGGCGCCTCGCTCGATCGGGCCAGCGCGGACCGAGCCGTCGCCTGACGATGGCCATCTGGCCGTGCTCGAGCGCAATCGCGCCGTGTATGCCTCGCTGCGGGGCCGTCACAATACGACCGCCCGCGCGCTTGCGAGGGTGACTCGTCAGGCGCCCACGCTCGGCGACATGCGCAGCGTATACTACACCTTCTCGCGCGGCTGCAACGACACGACCGAGGTGATCCGGGCCCGTGCGATCTACGTGGGCACCAGGAGCGTGGTCTGGGAGGACTCAGCGAATGGCCTCCTCTCTACCGCGGACTCCGCACTCGCCAGGGCCTATCAGCGGCTCGGGAGGATCTTCGATCAGGAACAGTACGACGTCGTGAAGCGCGCGTTTGGTGATCCATTGCGCCGCGACGCGGAGACCGATGCTGACGGGGTGTTGCACATGGTGTTCAGCCAACGCCTGAACCCGACGAACGCCGCGGCCTACGTCACGGCGTGCGATCAGTTCCCGAGGACGCAATCGCGTGGCAGCAACGTCGGTGAGTACTTCTATGGATTCGTCCCGACGGCGAGCGGGAGCAACCCCGGAAGCACCGCCGTCCCGGACGGCTGGTTCGCGTTCATGTCACGAACCGTCGTGCACGAGGTCAAGCACATCGCGTCGATGGCCGCCCGCGTGGCGAACGGCGCGCCGAGCTTTGAGCAATCGTGGCTGGAGGAGGGCACCGCACGCCACGCCGAGGAACTGTGGGTGCGCCAGTCGATGCATCGCGTGTCCTGGAAGGCCAACGTGGGATTCGGCACCGCCACGACGAACGGCGTCTACTGCGACTTTCACCTGACCGACGCGACGTGCAACGCAAGTGACACGCTCCGTCGTCCCGGGTACGGGATGCGACGCCACTTCAACGAGATTCGCGACAAACTCGTGGAGCCGTGGAACTGGTCACCGTATGGCACCGCAACCGGTCAGGCAGGCAGCGTCTTCTACCAGACCACCTGGTCACTCGTGCGCTACACCATCGATCGGTATGGCAGCTCCGACGAGGCATTTCTCGGCGCACTGACCAACGCGAGGACGAACGGCACCACGAACCTCGCGGCCGTTGCCGGCGTATCGATGGACCGCCTGATCGGCGGATGGGGCCTCGCGCTCGCTGCCGACGACTACCCGGGCATGGCATCGCCAGACCCCGACGTGCGGTTTCCGTCCTGGAACCTCCGCGACATCTACGCCGGGCTGAACGCGTCTCCTGCATGGACGGCGCGATGGAACACGCAGTATCCGATACGCCCGACACCGGTAGCGATGGGCGCGTTCACGCTGCAACAGCGCGGCATTCGCGGTGGGTCACACGCGTATTTCGAGCTGTCCGGCACGGGAGCGCTGCAACTGCTCGGGCTCCACGGCATCGGAAGCATCGATGCCCAGCCGGACCTGCGCATCGCGGTCCTCCGGCTCCCATGAAGACGGTCGCGTTGCTTGCGGTCCTGCTGGCGGGCGCGTGCTCCCGCAGCCGCGCGTCAGGTCCGGCCCTCGCCGACACGGCGCGCGGCACGATCGAGGTGGTCGGCAGTGAGCCCGCCACGGTGACGCTCGTGCAGGACGCTGAGCGGCTCCAGCTCGTTGGGGCGGGGCGCGACGTGCTCGCGTCGCTCGGCGGTATCGAGATCGTCGTCGCCGGCACGCGCCGCGCGGCCGCAGGGCCGGCCCTGCCCGCACCCGCCACGTTCGAGGTGGCGTCGTTCATCGTGCGCGCGGTCGGAGGGGTGTCGGCGCACGATGGGCTGGTCCGGCGCGACGCCGGTACCTGGGTCATCGATCTTCGGGATGGTGGACGCGTCGCCACGCCGCATCTTCCAGAGACGCTGCGAATAGTTGGAGCGCGCGTCTACCTCGTGGGCCCCCTTGACCGACCGCCACAGGGGTACGGCCTGGTACATCGGTAGTCACGGCACCAGCGGCGACGCCCGGCGTGCGTCCGTGTCACGAAGCGTCGGTCGGCGCCGTCTCGTCAGGAACGCCCTCGTCAGGCGCGCTCTCGCCAGGCACGTTCTCGTCAGCCACACTCTCGTCAGGCACGGGCTCGGCTGACCCTGCGCTCCCCTTGGACGGCGGCGTCGCAACGCGCAGGCCCGGCACCGGGCGCAGGAACAGCACCGCGAGCGGCGGCAGCGTCAGGACGATCGAGCAGGGATGGCCGTGACGCCCATCGTCGCTCGTCGCTGCGCGACCGCCGTTGCCCATGCCAGAGCCGCCGTATGACCGATCGTCGCTGTTGAGAACTTCGTCCCACGCATCGCTCGCCGGCACGCCGATCCGGTAATTGCGCCGCGGCACCGGCGTGAAGTTGTACACCGCCAGCACCGGCTGACTCCGGTCGACACCGTAGCGCAGGAAGCTCACCACGCCCTGGTCCGCGTCGCTGCAGTCCACCCACGAGAACCCGTCGGCGTGCGTGTCACGTTCGTGCATGGCGGGCACGTCGCGATACAACGTGTTGAGCGCCGTGACCCAGCGTTGCAAGCCCTGGTGGTCAGCGTACTGGAGCAGGTGCCAGTCCAGACTCCGCTCGTGGTTCCACTCCGCGCGCTGCCCGAACTCGCAGCCCATGAACAGCAGCTTCTTTCCCGGCTGCCCGTACATCCAGCCCAGCAGGCATCGCAGGTTTGCCCGCTGCTGCCACTCGTCGCCGGCCATCTTGTGAAGCAGCGACCCCTTCATGTGCACGACCTCGTCGTGCGAAAGCGAGAGCACGTAGTTCTCGGCAAAGGCGTACATCATCCGGAACGTCACCTTCTGGTGATGGAACCGGCGATGAATCGGGTCGAGCGCAAAGTAGGCGAGCGAATCGTGCATCCACCCCATGTCCCACTTCATGCCAAAGCCAAGGCCACCAACATAGACCGGCCGCGACACGAGCGGCCACGCGGTGGAGTCCTCGGCGATGGTGACGGCGTCCGGATGATCGCGGTACACCCCTTCGTTGAGCCGACGGAGAAAGTCGACCGCTTCGAGGTTTTCGTTGCCGCCGTACTTGTTGGGGATCCACTCGCCTTCCTTCCGCGAAAAGTCGAGATGGAGCATCGACGCCACCGCGTCCACGCGCAGGCCGTCGGCGTGATACGTCTCCAGCCAGAACTGCGCATTGCTGCGCAGGAAGTTCTGCACCTCGTAGCGGCCGTAGTTGAAGACGTAACTGCCCCAGTCCGGGTGATACCCCTTTCGCGGGTCGGCGTGCTCGTAGAGGTGAGTCCCGTCGAAGTACGAAAGGCCGTGTGCGTCGGTGGGGAAGTGCGACGGCACCCAGTCAAAAATCACGCCGATGCCGCGCTGGTGCAGCGTGTCCACCAGGTACATCAGATCCTGCGGCGTGCCGTACCGGCTCGTTGCCGCGAAGTACCCGGTGACCTGATAGCCCCACGAACCGTAGTACGGATGCTCCATCACCGGCATGAGCTCCACGTGCGTGAACCCCATGCGTTCCACGTAGTCGGCGAGTGGTCCGGCAATTTCGCGGTAGGTCATCGAGCGATTGCGTTCCTCGGTCACGCGCATCCACGAACCGAGGTGCACTTCGTAGATCGACATCGGCCGCTCGAGCACACGCTGCGTGCGGCGCGCCGCCATCCATGTCGCGTCGCCCCACTCGTAGGCCAGATCCCACACGATGGACGCCGTCTTCGGCGGCACCTCCGACCACACGCCGTAGGGGTCCGCCTTGTCCACGCGGTAGCCGCCCGTGCGTCCCACGACGTGGTACTTGTAGTGCGCGCCCGCGCCGACACCCGGGATGAAGACTTCCCAGATGCCCGACGCGCCATGTCGCTTCATCGGGTGCCGCGTACGATCCCACTCGTTGAAGTCGGCGACCACCGACACCGTTCGCGCATCCGGCGCCCACACCGCGAAGTACGTCCCCGTCATCCCGCCCGCCGCGTGCAGGTGTGCGCCGAGGACGCGGTGCGCGTGGTCCAGCGTCCCCTCATTGAACAGGTGGACGACGGTATCGTCGAGCAGCGTCACGTCGTGACGGGCTTTGCCAGCCACGGAGGGCGCGGGTTGCGCGGGAGTTGGCGTCACGATCCAACGATGCCACACGTCCGGCCGCGTTGCAAACCGCGTGGGCGTCGGAACGCCGCAACCTGCCCTCAGGGTGCCGGACGCTGTGCCTTGCGTTGAGCGGCCTCGGCACCGCATCTACCTTTGATGCGCAGCGCAGCACGCGCTCCCGCAGTCACGCGCCCTGCGCACGCAACGGTCTGAGGCGCGCACCACACCGACGCTTCGTCGCTCGCATGCCGACAGGCTACTGGGTCTCGCTCACCATCCACGTACTCGCTGCGCTACTCTGGCTCGGCGGCGCCTTCTTCCTTGGCGTCGTCGGCGCGCCGGTCCTGCGACGCATCGAGCCGCCCGCGTTGCGCCAGCGCCTCTTTCACGACCTCGGCCTTCGCTTCCGCAGCGTGGGATGGGGAGCGATCGCGGTGCTCGTGGTCAGCGGCGTCTTCAACCTGCACTATCGCGGACTCCTGCGCTGGGACGGTGTGCTCGGTGATCCCGCGTTCTGGGCAACGCCGATGGGGCACGCGCTCGGAGGAAAACTGCTCTGTGTCGTGGTCATGCTCGGCATCAGCGCCGTTCACGATTTCGCGATCGGTCCCGCCGCTGGCCGCTCCGAGCCGGGCTCGGCGGACGCGCTCCGCGCACGGCGGCGCGCCGCGCTGTTGGGGCGCATCAACGCGGTATTCGGCCTCGCCCTGGTGATCGCCGCCGTGCGACTCGCGCGCGGCGGATGACCGCCAACCGGGCGCGCGCGACCGGGGCGACTCAGGCGGTGCGCCTGAGCATGTGGCGAATCAACGCTGACCCGAGCGCGCGCCCTGCGTGACTCAGGCGCTGCGCCTGAGCGCGCGCATGAGCCAGATCGACGTCAGCACGGCCGCGCCAAGCCGAATGAACACCGCACCCGCGTCGGGAGCGCCATAGGCCGCGCCGAGCGTTGGTGCGCTGTACCAGTAGTACAGCATGAAGGACGCGCCGCCGAGGATCGGCAACAGCGTGGTGGCGCTGAGCTTGCCAACCAGCGCAAGGCCCGCAACCAGCGCATAGCTGATGACCGAATAGAGCGCGACGTGTGCGTACACGCTCCACGCCGTGTCGATCGGTCCGTTCTCGAGCGTGAAGTACGCGACGATGAATCCCGGAAACGCCGCGGCGAAGATCCCGAACGCCGTCGCGAGCCAGCCGCGCTGCCGGCGCGCCGGCCCCACCGTCTGCGCGACGGTCTTGGTACCTGCCAGGTCGATGCAGCCCACCGGAACGCACAGCGTACACGTGCGGCAGCGATCGGTGTCCACCTTCGCCAGCGGGAACTGACCATAGAGCTTCTCGACCGGGAGTACCGGACAGACGGCGTTGCAGAATCCGCTGCGCCGCGAGAAGACGATGCCCCCGACCAGAGCCAGTACCGCGACCGCGGCGATCGTCAGCGCCAGGAGGTCGCCGTGTGTGTTGAACAGGAATCGCCGGGCCGGTACCATCACGAACAGCAGCACGATGCCGAGCGTCCACGCCGCGCGCGAGGCGCCAGGTCCGGGCAGGCGCGATCCCAGCCGCTGCCCCGGCAACGCGTTGAGCGTGGCGAGCGGACAGACATTGCGCCAAATCATCGGATTTACGAGGAACACGGCCGGGAGCACCGGCACCACCATGTCCCAGAGCACGTGCAGCGTCTGCGTCGGGTACGTCAGCAGACCGCCGAGCAGGACGAGGGTGAGTGCAACGCCGCCGAGTTGCGCGACTCGCCACAGGGTGGATACGAGCGGCGATCCGGCCGGGGCAAGTATGACGGACGCCGGCGCGTCGCCACGAGCGGGGTAGGCGGCGGCGCCGCCGGTGTACTCGTTCATCGGGAACCCTCCGGGTTGGACGGCGTCACCAGGTCGAGCCGTCGCGCTTCTTCGTTGTAGGTTACCAGCACGACTTCGCGCGCGATCGCCACGATCGTCGTGTCGAGCAGAAGCTGCCGCGGCACCGCGGCCGATCGGGCGTCGCTGGTGTCAGCGGGCGCGGTCTCGTCGCGCCGCTTGAGTTCGACACGCACGTGATGTCGTCCGGGAGCGAGGTCGAACTCGTGAAAGACGTACATCGGTCGATCACCGGCCACGTCCGACCCCGCGACCAGTCCGCTGCGGAGTTCCTGCGCGTCCACGGCGACCCGCAGTTCGTACGGCGGCACGCGCACGCCTTCGCAGATGGTGGCCTGCCGCATGTGCGCTGGTGTGCTCGCCAGTTCGGTTGCGGTGGCGGGTCGGCAGCGTTCCAGGCGTTCACCGCGCGCGCGCCAGGAAAGCCGCAGCAGGCTTTGGCTTTCCCTCGTCGAGGGGAGCGGCACGGCCGAGAGCTGCCCTACGACGCCGACGGCCGCGAGAAGCGCCGCCGCGCGCACAACCATTCGCGCGACCGTCATGCCGCGTCTCCGCCGACGCCCGCCTCGGCATCACACAGGCGCAGCAGGTCGATGTCGTCCGGTGCGGCGCGGTCCAGACGCCGGACCTCGTCCCGGAGGCGCTCGAGCGCCGCGCGCGCCCCGGCGCGATCCGCGAGCGTGAGGTTGGCCACGGCCACGCGCCGTCGGTCCACACGCGCCTGCAGCTCGGCCTCGCGGTCGTGATACACGCGCTGTTCCAGCCACACCGCGCCCTCACGGTTCCAGCAATCCTCGGGCGGGCACGCGAGGACCAGCACGCCGCCCGCTCCGGCCTGCAGGAACTGCTCGACGACGGAGGTGTGAAGGCTTCCCGCGCAGTCGACGGCGAACACCGGCGCGCCCAGCTGCGCATCGCGTGCGGCGTCCCCCGCCCCGCGAGAGCAGGCAATGACGACGACGTCCGAGGGCATCACCGCGTGCTGCTGCGCGAACGCTCGCGCGGCGGCGAGCTGATCGCGCCCGGTGCGTCCGGCAGGGCCCACGCCCATCGGTGCGCATGAGCCGGCGCAGATGCCGCAACTGACGCAGCGCGAGGGATCCACGCGCGCCACGAGCGTCGGTCGGTCATCGCTGCGCGCGATCATCGCAATCGCCTCGTACGGGCAGTCCTGCACACACTGCTCACACCCCGTGCACACCCGCTCGTCCACGACCGACGCAGGAGGCTCGTCGTTTCTTGATGGTCGGGTAAGGCGCGGAACGATCGACGCCAGCAGCAGCAACCCGGCAAAACCGGCGACGGTCGCTGCCGCCGGGATGTTGCGCGCCACCGGAATCCAGAACGCGTAGAAGACGTCGATGGGGACCGACGCCGGAAGTCGCAGTGCATCGGCCTCGGGCGCGAGCATCACCGGTCGAACGACCGCCACCACGATGAGCGCGGCAACTGACCAGGCGATCACGGGTCGCGGTGGAAACAGCAGCGGCCGCGCCACGCGCGAGACGTGCAGCATGAGGCCGATCCCCATGCCGATCGGCAGGGCAATGTGCAGGAACAGGTTGAGAAAGAAGAACGCGCCCGGGACGGGCTGGTGGCCGACGAACGCTCGGCCCACCGGCTCGGAGAACAGCGGCACGAGATCCAGGATGCGCGCGCCTTCGACGGCGATGATCTGGCCGAACGTATCCCACACCATTACATAGCCCGTCCAGCCGCAGACGAGGATGAGTGCCACGAGCCCGACGCCGGAGACCCACGGCACGACGCGCCGGCCCCACGTGCGCCGCTGTGCGAACATGCGGATCGCGTGGACGATGGCGGTGATGAGCGCCGCATCCGATGAGAGCCGATGCACGCCCCGGATCCACCGGCCGGCCCACGCCTGGTCCGTGATGCGCGCGACCGACGCGTACGGGGATCCGATCCGATAGAAGAGCAGCAGGTAGACGCCGGTCACGAGCAGCACCGCGAGCATCGCCACGGTGATGGTGCCGCTGCGGTAGAGCGGATTGAACCGCGATCCGTAGACGCGGTTCGCCATCGCGTCGAGTCGGGCGAGGAGCCGCGCAGTGACGCCGGGGGCGATCGCGACCGGGCGGAGCGCCATGACGAGGAGCGGAAGGTTATGGGTCGACGGACTCTTGCGTTCCGGCGATTCTATCATATCATCATGATAGAATCAAGGAATCCCATCCATGCTCTCGCAGACCGCCACCTACGCGCTTCGCGCCGTGCTGCACATCGCCGACAACGGCGCCGAGCGGCCGGTGCCCGTGGGGGACATCGCCCGGGCGCTGGATGTGCCGCGGAACTACCTCTCCAAGACGCTCCACCAGCTGGCGCGCATCGGCGTGGTGACTTCCACCTTCGGGCCCGGTGGGGGATTCCAGCTCGGCGTGCCGGCCGAGGTGCTCACGCTGGACGTCGTCGTCGATCCGTTCGGTACCGCCGGCGAACGTCACTGCCTGCTTGGCGGCGACCGCTGCGGAGACCAGGAGCCGTGCCCCGCACACGCGAGCTGGAAGATCATCTCCGAGCAGATCCACGCCTTCTTCGCCACCACCACCATCGCCGACCTCCTGCGCGGCGCTGAGATCGAACACGTCCCCCTTCGGGCTTCCCGTCGGCCATCGCCTCGCAAGAGGTGAAGGCGCCCTGCCAGGCCACCCGGTGGCGCCACGACGGGGCGCGGCCGGACCTTCCCGAGGTCATCCATGACCCGCAGCGATGACGCAGGTCCCGCAGGCGATGGCGACGCACTTCCCCCGGTCGGTCAGCGACTCTACGACAACATGTTCCTGCTGCTGATCGTTGGGATCATCATCATGGTCGTGGTCTACACCGGATGGGCGTTGTGGGAGATCAGCACCATGCCGACCGCCACCCTCCCCTGAGCCGCCATGACAACCGATACGCACACGGGGCTCGAGTCCCCTCGCGGCACGTGGTGGAAACCCGCGCACAAGACGGAAAGGATGTGGGTCGGCATCGCCTTCGGGTGGTCCATGGTGCTGTTCGCCATGATGCCGCTCTGGCACATGAAGGGCGGGCAGAACCCCTCGGGCATCCGGCGCAAGGTCGACCCGCAGGCGTTCTACAAGCGCACGATGGAGTTCACGGCCGCCTACAAGGTGGGAACCGATCGCGGCATGCCGATCGTGGAGCCGCCGCCAGGGAGCGACATCTACCTGACGGCGTTGAGTTTCCAGTGGACACCGATTCTCAAGCTCCGCAAGGGCGTGGAGTACACGCTCCACCTGTCGGCGCTGGATGTGAATCACGGATTCAACCTCTACCCCGTGAACATCAACTTCCAGGTCGTGCCGGGTTACGACTACGGCCTCCGCGTCACGCCGACCGAAGCCGGCGACTTCCGTATCGTCTGCAACGAGTTCTGTGGAATCGGCCACCACACCATGGTGGGCCGCGTGATCGTCACCGATGAACAGGGTCGCGAAGTCGCGCAGGCCGACAACGCGCGGATCCTGGACGCCCGCACCGCGCACGAGGAGGTGCGCCCATGACCTCGACCGCCGCTGATCGGCCCGCGTTTGCGCCCCCCCTGCGACCGGGCTTCCGCGTCTGCGGGACGACGGGCCGACACATCCAGGATCAGGCAGAAGCGCTGATCAAGTTCAATGCGGTCTGTGCGATCGTGGCCCTGCTGGTGGGCGTGATCGCGGCCGTGGGACTCGTGCTCACGCGATGGCCCGCCGTCCACCTGCTGCCCGCGGCGTGGTTCTACCGCGTGCTCACCGTTCACGGCGTGAGCATGCTGATCTTCTTCATCATCTTCTTCGAGATGGCGGTGCTCCATTTTGCGGGCGCCGTGCTCCTGAACAGCCGGGTGGCGGCTCCCCGGGTGGCGTGGACGGGTTTCGCCCTCATGCTCGTCGGGGCCCTGCTGACCGAAGCGATGATGTGGAGCGGTCGCGCCGACGTGCTGATGACGTCGTATGTCCCGCTCAAGGCGCACCCGCTGTTCTACCTCGGCATCATTCTGTTTGCCGTGGGCGCACTGGTGCAGACCTGCATCTTCTTCGCGACCCTGGTGGTCGCGAAGCGCGAGAAGACGTACCAGGGCTCGGTGCCACTCGTGGTGTACGGGGCCATGACCGCGGCGATCATCGCGGTCATCACCCTGCTGCATGGCGCGGCGGTCTACATCCCCACGTTCCTGTGGTCGATCGGCGTGATCCCGTCGGTCGATCCCGAGATCTACCGGATGCTGTGGTGGGCGCTCGGGCACTCCACGCAGCAGATCAACGTGGCGGCGATGGTGGCGATCTGGTACCTGCTCGGTGGACTCACCGTGGGCGCCGTGGTGCTCAACGAGAAGATCAGCCGCTCGGCGTTCGTGCTCTACATCCTCTTCATCTCGATGGCCTCGGCGCACCACCTCCTGGTGGACCCGGGATTCAGTCCGGCGTGGAAGGTGGTGAACACGAGCTACTTCATGTACATGGCGGTGCTGGCGAGTCTGCTGCACGGCTTCACGGTGCCGGCGAGCATCGAGCTTGGTCAGCGGCTGCGTGGGTTCAACGATGGCATGTTCGGGTGGCTCAAGCGGGCGCCGTGGGGCGATCCGGGCTTCAGTGCCCTCATTTTCTCGATCGTGATCTTCGGGTTCGTCGGCGGCATCACCGGAGTGACCTTCGGGACCGAGCAGATCAACATCATCGCGCACAACACCCTGCGCATCCCCGGTCACTTCCACGCGACCGTGGTTGCCGGCACGGCCATGGCCTTCATGGGCGTCACGTACTACCTGATTCCGCTGATCTTCCGCAAGCAGGTGGCATTCTGGCGGCTGGCGCAGTGGCAACCGTACCTGTTCGCCGCGGGCATGGTGATCTTCACCATGTCGATGACCTTCGCCGGTACCTTCGGCGCGCCGCGCCGCCACTGGGACGTGACCTTTGCGCAGGCGCCCTTTGACGTCGCGTACCACCCGGCCGTGAACATCATGCTCGGCTTCGTCGCCCTGGGTGGCCTCATCGCGGCGTTCAGCGTGTTCAGCTACATCCTCATCACTGTCTGGTCCGTCTTCTTCGGTAAACCCTACACCTCGGAAGAGCCCGCTCATGCCGCAGTACGGAATCCCATCCGGCCTGGTGACGCCACCCCGGCATTCGCCGGACGTTGACGAACGAAACGCTGCGCTCCACGCTCCGGAGCGCGGCGTGTTCGGGGCCACGCCCGGGACCGTCGTCCTGGTGATCGTGTTCCTGGCGGCGTTCGTGCTCTACTACTTCACCAACTGGAAGCTGCTGTCGTTCGTGTGGAAGATCGGATGATGCCGCGCCGGCCGGCGCTCGCGCTCAGCGCGCTCGCGATGATCATCATGGTCACCGTGGCGTGGTGGACGCTGGCGCTCTGGCCGGCCGGCGACGCCGCGCCCGACTGGGTGACGCTTACGCGTGAAGTCTGTTTTGGTGCGGCCCCCGATGGGTTGCCGGGTGTTGCGGGCTGGCTCGTGCTGATCGGAGAGCCTATCGCCATGTTCGGCTTCCTGTTGGTCGTGTGGGGCGGCGCCGTGCGCGAGGGGCTCGGCATTCTCCGGCGCTCACCTGTGGGTCGCGGGATCCTGGTGCTGGCCTCCCTCGTGGTCGTCGCCGGCGCAGGCACCGCATCCGCGCGCGTGGCGGCCGCATGGCCCACCATCCTGCCAGCGGAACTCAGCAGTGCCCTCCTGCCCGTACCCGAGCGACTCCAGCGTGCGGCGCCGACGCTCGACCTCGTGGATCAGCGCGGTGATCGCGTACGCCTCGCGCAGTATCGTGGGCGGCCGGTGGTGGTAGCGTTTGGCTACGGACACTGCGAGACCGTATGCCCGCTGGTGGTACGCGATGCGGTGCGCGCAGTGGAGCGTGTGCGCGATGCCGATCCCGTACTGATGGTGGTGACGCTTGATCCCTGGCGTGACACGCCGGCGCGCCTGCCTCATCTCGCCGCGCAGTGGGCGCTGCCGCAGTCCGCGCACCTGCTCGGTGGCTCGGTGGAGGCCGTCGAGTCCACGTTGGACGCCTGGGGCATCTGGCGGCAGCGGGATGAACGCACGGGCGAGATCGTGCATCCATCCAGCGTGTACCTGTTTGACCGCGAGGGGCGCCTGGCCTGGATCGCCAGCGGCGGCGCCGAGCAGATCGCCGCGTTGGTCGAGCGGTTGTAGGCCGCGCCGGGCGCGTTACCAGCGGTCGGGCAGTGCTGCGGACATGCGCCCCTGCACCCACTGCGCGTGTTCGCGAACGAGCGGCTCCGGATCGCTGCTGGCCTGCTGTAACGCGGCCGCTGCTGCGGGATCTGCGCGCTGATCGAGAGCGACCGCGGCATTGCGCGCCAGACCACGCCGCTTGGCTCGCGTGACCGGCGTGTGGCGGAACTTCGCGCGGAACGTTTCGTCGCTCAGCGTCAGCAGCTCGGCGGGGTCCACGGTGGTCAGGTCCGGGCGCGGCTGCAGCTCGGCGTCGGTGACGTCGCGCGCGAACTTCACGTTCCAGGGGCACACCTCCTGACAGATGTCACAGCCAAAGACGAGCCCGCGCATGCGTGAACGCAGGGGCACCGGTATGGCGTCGCGCAGCTCGATGGTGAGAAACGAGATGCACTTCGTGGCATCGAGCACGCCCGGACGCTCGAAGGCGTCGGTCGGGCACGCAGCCAGGCAGCGCGTGCACGACCCGCAGTGGTCGGTCGCAAAGGGCTCGTCAGGCGGCAGGTCGAGGTCCGTGAACAACGACCCGATGAAGAAGAACGAGCCCAGTTTCGGATTGATGAGGTTCGTGTTCTTTCCGAACCAGCCAAGGCCGGCCCGACGGGCGAGATCGCGTTCGAGGATCGGGCCGGTATCGACGTACGGCTTGCCGCGCACGTCCGGCGCGATGGTCCTGATCTGCGAGAGGAGCGCGTTGAGGCGATCCACCATCACGTCGTGGTAGTCGCGTCCGCGCGCGTAGCGGGCGATGGGTCCGGCGGGCTGTGTGCCGCCGTAGTTCATGCCGACGACGATCGCACTCATCGCGCCGTCGTACACGCGCCGGGTGTCGTCGCGCTTCCCGTCGCCTCGCGCGATCCAGGCCATGGTTCCGTGGTACCCCCGGTCCAGCCATGCGCGAAAGGCTGGCGCAGTCTCCATGGGCCCCAACCGCGCAATGCCAACGAGGTCGAACCCCAGCGCGTACGCCTCGGCCTTGATGCGCACGGCCGCGGCGGCGCTCACCTTCGACCGGCCCAGCGCGCGTAGCGCACGATGTCCTCGACCGGGGGAATCGCGTTGGCATCGCCGTAGGCCGTGTACATCCGCCAGCGCACGTACGGTCGCGACGGGACGGGCAGGAACGGGAAACGGCGCAGCCAGCGGCGGTCGCGGAATCGCCAGGCGACGAGCAACAGATCGCGGGCGAGCCGCGGGCTGGCAATGGCGCGCGCGATCAACGTGATCGAGAGCCCTGCCCAACTGCGCGATGCAGCGGCTTGCGCCGTCGCCGGCGACGCGACGTCAGCCGGCACGGGTTCGCTCCGCATCGGGACGTCCGACGCGCCCGGTGTCGCGGATCCAGGCGATGAAGTCCGTGGCCACGGGCGTACCACCGCTCGATCGCGTGACGAAGGCCGTGGTCCCGCGATGGTAGCTGCCGTGCAGCGCGACGTGCAGGAGGATGTCGAGCGCGCGGCTGGTGAACGTGCGGCCGGCACTATTCGTGTAGGTAACGTCGCGCTGCAGCGCGCGCTCGCCGTCGTCGAGCAGCGCGGCGAACGCTGCGGCATTCGCCGTCGCCAGGGCGTCACAGGCGTCGAGCGTGATGGTCGGCCACACGGCGACGCTCGGTGCCGTGCCCTGCAGCCGCGAGAGCCATGTGTGCTCAGCGGCGAGCACATGGGCCATCTGCACGAGCGCGGTCGGGTCGCTGCCTGGCGTCTCGCGGAGCGCGGCGAGCGCGCGGGCGTTGGCCCACGCGGCGTGCGCCAACATGAGGCGCACGGTGTCGACGACTGTCGGGGGGGACATGCGACGAAAGATAGATGCGTCCATGGCCGGCGGGGATACAGCGTCGTCCGCGGGGCGGGGAAGAACGCCGTCAGCGGCGAGCCGAAGAGTGCGCGCACCACCCATGACGCGAGCCCCTGCCGCGACCCCGACGCGCCGCGTATGCTTGCAGCGTCGCCAGCGACCTGCGAACACGACGGTCATCGCGCGCGCGAGCGACGCCACCAGCCTCAGGGTTCCCACATGACGCGACGCATTTCCGCGCTCCTCGCGGCGCTGGCCATCGCCGGCTCCGCCCACGCACAGGGGCCGGCCCCCGCGGCCACCACGCTGCCCCTCAAGGCCGCCCGCACGCACAGCTTTACCACCACGACGGGCACCTGGATCTCCCTCGACGTCTCTCCCGACGGGCAGACCATCGTCTTCGACCTGCTGGGCGACCTCTACACGCTGCCGATAACCGGAGGTACAGCCACGCGCCTGACGAGTGGCATCGCCTACGACGCGCAGCCGCGGTTCTCCCCCGACGGCAAGCGAGTCGTGTTCACCTCGGATCGATCCGGCGGTGACAACGTCTGGATCATGTCGCTCGACGGGCGGGACACGACGCAGATCACGAAGGGCAACAACGCCGAGTACGTCTCGCCGGAATGGACGCCGGACGGCAAGTATGTCGTGGCCTCCCGCTCGGGCTCCCAGTTCGGGACGGGCAAGTTCTGGATGTACCACGTCGACGGCGGCAACGGTGTCCCGTTAGGCACCACGACCGGCCCGCTCAAGTACCTCGGCGCCGCCTTTGGCAGCGACCCGCGCTATATCTGGTACGCGGTCCGCTCCGGAGACTGGACCTACAACTCGCTTGGCGCGCAGTTCCAGCTCGGCGTCTATGACCGCGAGACCGGAAAGACCGCACAGATGTCCACGCGCCAGGCCTCCGCGTTCCGCCCCGCGCTCTCACCGGACGGCAAGTGGCTCGTGTATGCCGCGCGTCACGAGATCCGCACCGGACTTCGGCTCCGCAATCTGGAGACGCAGGACGAGGAGTGGCTCGCGTACCCGGTGCAGCGCGATGACATCGAGTCGCGCGCGCCACTCGACGCGTACCCCGGTTACTCGTTCACGCCCGACTCGCGTGCGATCGTCGTAACCTACGGCGGAGAAATCTGGCGCGTGCCGATCGACCGATCGGCGCCCGCGAAGATTCCGTTCACGGCGCAGGTCGATCTGGCGTTGGGCCCCGAGGTGAAGTTCACGTATCGGGTGGACACGGCGGCGAACCTCACCGCGAAGCAGGTGCGCGACATCGCGCTCTCGCCCGATGGACGGCAGCTCGCATTCTCGGCGCTCGACCGCGTGTACGTGATGGACTGGCCGGCCGGAACCCCGCGCCGCGTCTCGACGGGTGGCGACGTTGGTGAGTTTGGGCCGGCGTGGTCGCCCGATGGTCGCTCGCTGGCGTGGACGACGTGGCATGATCAGCGCGGCGGCGACGTCGTGCGTGCGGACTGGGATGCAGCGCGTCGCACCTGGTCGACGCGAACGCTGACCACCGCGCGCGGACTCTACGCCGACCTGGCATGGTCGCCCAGCGGCTCGCGCATCGTGGCGACGCGGGCCGCGGCGCGCGAGGTCATCGAGGCGGGCGCCGCGTTCTGGGGTCCGGCCGCGGCCGACCTGGTCTGGGTCCCGGCCACCGGTGGTCCCGCCACGCGGATCATGCCGTCGGGCGGCATCGGCAATGCGCACTTCACCACGGATTCGACGCGCATCTTTGCCTACAGTGGGCAGGACGGACTCGTCTCCTTCCGCTGGGACGGCACCGACCTCCGGTCGCACCTCAAGGTGACCGGGCCGTTGCCGCCGGGCGCTGGTGGGCAGCTCACGCTCGATGGACAAATGGTGCAGAACATGTCGCGCATCACGCTCGGCGGTCGCGCCGCACGCGCCGGATTCGGCGACGGCGCGCCCACGCACCTCGAGGATCCCACCGAGCCCGCGCCGCCGCAGCCACCGCCCGCCGCACTCGTCATGATGGCGCCGCGCGGTGACCAGGCCCTCGCGCTCGTCGGCATGGACATGTACACAATCACCGTCCCGCAGGCCGGCGCCACGCCGCCTACGGTCTCCGTGGCGATGCCGGCAAACGCTGCCGTGCCGGTGCGCAAGCTCAACGAGATCGGCGGCGAGTTCCCCACATGGAGCAGTGACGGGCGTCGCGTCCACTGGGCACTCGGCAATGCCGTCTGGAGCTACGACCTCGATCGTGCCAGAGTCGTCGATGACTCGCTCAAGGCGGATGCGCGCGCCAAGGCGGCACAGCGCCCCGACTCATCGCGTCGCGACTCGACGGCGCGCGCCGACAGTGCGCGCAAGGAGACGCCCGGGTACAAGCCGGCGGAACAACGCATCATCGTGACCGCGGCACGCGACGTCCCGCGCGGTGTCGCCGTGCTGCGTGGCGCGCGCGCCGTGACCATGAAGGGCAACGAGATCATCGAGAACGCGGACATCGTGGTACGCGACAACCGCATCGTTGCCATCGGCGCCCGCGGAACCGTGCAGATACCGGCCGGGGCCCGTGAGGTGAACGTGACCGGCAAGACGATCATCCCCGGTTTCGTGGACACGCACTACCACCCGCAGTGGCTCACGCCCCAGATCCACAACACGCAGACCTGGCAGTACCTCACGACGCTGGCCTACGGCACGACCACCACGCGCGATCCGCAGACGTCAGTGACCGACTTCCTGACATACGGCGATCGCGTGGAGACGGGTGACATGGTCGGCCCGCGCATCTATACGACAGGGCCCGGCGTATTCCTCGGGGACATGATCCGCGACTCGACGCACGCCGAGCAGGTGCTGCGCAAGTACGCCGACTATTACCGAACCCACACGCTCAAGATGTACATGACGGGCAACCGGCAGCAGCGGCAATGGGTGATCATGGCCGCCCGCAAGCTTGGCATCATGCCCACGACCGAAGGTGGCCTGGACCACAAGCTCGACATCACGCACGGTATCGACGGCTACCCCGGCATCGAGCACACGCTCCCGATCACGCCCAAGTACAACGACGTGTTCGAGTGGTATCGCGGCACACAGGTGACCAACTCGCCGACGCTCATCGTCGCGTACGGCGGACCGTTCGGCGAGAACTACTGGTACACCAACGAGAACCTCGTCGAGGACCGCAAGCTCAGGTACTTCACCCACCCGGTGGACTTTGCCGCCAAGATTCGGCGCCGCGGTACGGGAGCGGGCGGCAGCCCGGGCCCCGGCGGCTGGTTCCTCAGGGAGGAGTATTCCTTCTGGCAGCACGCGCAGGACGTGGCAAAGGCGGTGCAGGCCGGTGGGCGGATCGGCGCCGGGTCGCACGGGCAGCTGCAGGGACTCGGCATGCACTGGGAGATCTGGATGCTGCAGAGCGGTGGTCTCTCCACGCACGAGACCCTGCGGATCGCGACGATTCGCGGAGCGGAAGCGCTTGGACTGAACACCGACCTCGGCTCGCTCGAAGTCGGCAAGATGGCCGACCTGCTCGTGCTCGATCGCGATCCGCTTGCCGACATTCGCAACACCAATTCGATCAGCAAAGTCATGCTGAACGGGCGGCTCTACGACGCAAGCACACTCGACGAGGAGTGGCCGCGCCAGCGCAAGTTGCCACCGATGCCGTGGGGTGACGTGGCGCCGATCACCGGCGCCGGCATTCGGTGAGCCCGACGGGCTCGTCCATGTGAGTGCGAGCCCGGGGTGGCCATGTGGCGCTCCGGGCTCCGTGCATGTGGCCGTGCGAGGAACGCTCGCCGCGTCAGAGTGTACCGTTGCAGCGAGCGATGAACGCGAAGACGCGGAGGCCTTGTCATGCCCTCACGATATCGCAACGATCCGCAGCAGCCGTCGGCCGGCGGTTACGCGACACACGACGCGGCGCACCCCCTGGTCGAATCCACACCCGAGGTCCCGACGCCGAGACCGGAGCACGCCGCCATCGGACGTCCGCTTTGGCGCGATCGTCACCCTCGCCAAACCATTGGGGTGCCGCACGGCACGGTACGCCACGTGGTGCTCGATGGCGACGACCTCGAGATCACGCTGCACATCGCGATCGACGTGCGACGTCGCCCACGCGAGTCGGCAACCAGCGGTTGACGCCCCAGTTCGTCGCAGGGCCCTGAGAGGTAGCCGCGCGTGCTCCAACGGTGACGGGAAAGATCGCTCGATTGGTGAATGCCCCTCGCGTGCGCGCTGGCGCACCTTGCGATCACGACGCATGCCGAGACACAACACGCATGCAACATCTCCCAACAACCCTGGAGCATTCCATGCCGAATCCCGATGACAAGCGCCCGATGGGCGATCCGCTGGTGAACAATCCTGGCCAGGCGCCCCGCAGCGCCCAAACGACGGAACCCACCGACAAGACCAGGGTGGGAGCCAGCCCGCGTCCGGCGACCGGCCAGAAGGAGCCTGACGCTCGGCGCGACGACGCGGCGGCGCCCGGACGCAAGAACGCCTGACGGCATCGCATCACCTCGTCGTGAGCCGCGCCTTGCTGGCGGCACACGCGAGTGGTGATGCTGAACCCGGTACGGTGGCCCGGTGGGGCGGCCGTACTGGGTTCGTGTCAGGAGTCGGGCGACGCCGATCTGTTGCGATCTCTCCCGCCCAGAATGAGCCAGATGGCGAGCAACACCGCACTCGCCGCACTCACGCCGACCTTGACCGCGAACGGCGCGCCAGAAGCCGACAGGAAGCCTTCGATCATTCCGGCAACGAGCAGCAGGATCGTCGACGCGCCCACGAGACGGACCGCCAATCGCCCGCGAATGACGAGCGCGTCGCGCCGTGAATAGTCGCCCGGCCGCACGAATGCGGCGCCAACGATCAGCCCGGCGGCTCCCGCGCACCAGATCGCAAACAGTTCAAGCACGCCATGCCCGGCGACAAAGGTCCAGAGGTAGGACAGCAGGCCAAGATTGTGGTAGTGCGCGGATGCGCCCCCGATCAACAGGCCGTTGAACGCAAGCGCGAGCAGCGAGCCCACGCCGAGAAAGATGCCACCGGCAAAACAGGCGAAGGCCACCTTCACGTTGTTGGTGATGATGGTCGACGCCATCAGCGCGCGATGCCGCGCGCTCGTCTCGGCGTACCCGCGGCCCTCGCGCTGCGCGACGGCGCCCTCGGCCGCGCGATCGAGCAGTGCGCCCGGCAGTGTCTCCTCGGCCAGCGAAGGCGTGGCGCGCAACGCGGCGTAGCCGGCAACCGCGGGCACGCTGAACGCGAGAAATGCCACCAGGACCCACGGCGCGGCCTCGATCACGGCAGCCGGGGCGCTGCGAGCAGCGAACCCAGGCAGGTCACGCCATGAACCGCGCGCACTGCGATAGAGCAGGTTGTGACCTGTGGCCACGGCTCGCTCGAGGCGTGCGCGCACCATCGCGTCCGCCTGGTACGTGCGCACGCGTGCGAGGTCAGCGGCGACTTCGCGATAGCGCGCGGCGAACTCCGGAAGCTCGTCGCTTCCGAGCGAGTCCAGTCCGCCGCGCGAGGCGCGCGCCGCCATGGCCTCGAACTCGCGCCACCGCCGATCCTTGGTCGCGACGAGGCGCTCCACCGTCGCCATCGCCGGAACCGCAACCTGCCGAGTTGCCCCAGGGGCACGTGTGCGCACCGCAAACTGTCCGCGTCGGCGCGCCGTTTCGTCGGCGAGCAATGACGTGAGGAACGGCTCGTCGCCCCGATGGCGCCCGGGCACGCGGTCCGAAAAACGCGCGGCCAGCGAGGAGGTGATGCGCGTCCGGACGTCGGGGTCGAGGTCCGGTGCGCGCGCCGCAAACGTGCGCAGCACCTGGTACTCATCGTCCGCGAGCAGCGGCGCGCCATGGGTGGTGGCGTCCGAGGCCTCGATCGGGAGCGTCGCGCCGGCCGTGAGCGGGTTGTCGCGCACGACGACCGTGCCCGCCGCGAGGTCGCCGAGTCGTCGACCGCGTGGATGCACGGCCACGATGAGGGCCCCGAGCAGGTAAGGCGGGGGCAGGAAATCCGCGAGCCGAAGCAAGTTGCGGATCGCGGCTTCGCGCATGGTGATGCCATGACCGGTTTCCTGAATGACGCGAATGCCGAGCCACTTCTTTCCTGGAGTCTGACCCTCGCGCAGCCCCTCGAACAGCGCGAAGTATCCCCAGAGCAATGCGAAGTCGAGGAGCGCAACGACCGCCAGCACGACCGTCGAGCCAAGCCTCGCCTGCAGCCAGAAGCCCAGCAACGTGAGCGCGGCCATGGCCACCACAAGGATGACGGTGTCGATGATCGCGGCGAGCGCCCGGCTCCCGAGACCGGCGATCTCGTAATCCAGGAGCACGTGCTCCGGCGTCTCGACTTCGAGGTGCTGGCGAAAATCCACGCGAGCCCGGGGTGGCTGGTTCGCCTCACCCTTCCGTTGTGTGCGGGACCGGTGAGAATTGGAGTCCTGTCACACAAACACCACGAGGGCACGGATGCAACTCGCGATGACGCTGCGGCCCATGTCGCTTGGCGACCTGCTCGACGCCTCCTTCAGTCTCTATCGTCGACAGCTCGTTCCGCTGGTGTTCGTGGCCCTTGCCACGCAAGCGATCCCGCTCGCGCTCAGTCTCTACGTCGAGGCCGGCGGCGGTATGCTCGAGCATCCCTTTGCCTGGTTTGTCGCGATGCTCGCGTCGATCGTGCTGGGCCAGCTCGGTATCGCAACGTCCACGTTCATGGTGGCCGAAGCCTACCTCGGAGGCTCGATCACGCCGAGCGATGCCTTTCAGCGGGCACAGCCCTTCGTCGGGCGCCTCATCGCCTCGGCGTTTGCGTCCGGCCTGCTCTACGTGATCGGATTCCTGCTCCTGATCGTTCCAGGCATCATCGTCCTCTGTGGTCTCGCGGTCACCGCGCCTGCCATTGTGCTCGAGAACCAGGTATCCGGCACGGCGGGCATGCGGCGATCGTTCCACCTGACCAGGGGCCACCGCGGGAAGATCTTCCTCGCGTACCTCGTCGCCTTCCTGCTCATCATGCTCCCCGGCATCGCGCTCGGCGCCTTCACCGTGGCGGCAGCGGGCAACACGAGCGTGGGGACGATGGGCGTCATGGCGTTCCTGGTGATCTCGGTGCTGCAGGTGCTTGCCTATCCGTTTCTCTACGTGCTGGCCACGCTACTCTACTACGACCTGCGGGTGCGCAAGGAAGCGTACGACCTCGAGATGCTGTCAGCGTCGCTGGGCACGACGTGACGGGACTCGTCCAGAGCCGCGAGGTCGCCGCCGACTCGCTGCGGGCATTGATTGAAGTGGTGCTGCGGGCGCCCGAGTACCAGGCTCGGGCGCCGCGTGATGCGTGGGCGCCCGTGGCGCGCGCGTGGTGGGCGCTGCTCGATTGGGTGGATCGCCTGCGGGAGTCGAATCCATTGGGCTACCGAGCGTTCGTGTGGCTGATGGTGCTGATTCTCGCGGCGATCGTGCTGCATGCGATGTGGATCGCGGCACGCACGCTGCGCGCGGGAACCGCACCCGCGCCCGCCGAGCCCTTGGCGCAATCATCCATTGTGCGCGACGCTGCATGGTATGCCCGCGAGGTCGAGCGCCTGACCGCGAGCGGGCGACTGGCCGAGGCGATGCAGGCCGACTTTCTGAGGTTTGTGCTCGAGCTCGATGCGCGGCGCGTGGCACGTTTCCATCCCAGCAAGACGCCGAGCGAATACGTGCGTGAAGCAGACCTCGGCGATGAGGCCCGTCGCGACCTGAGGGCCGTGGTGGCCACGCTGTACGCGCACGTATATGCGCGCGTCGCGATCACGCCCGAAGCGTGGGCACGCTGGCGAGACCTGGCGAGTGCGGACCGATATGCGGCCTCGCACTGAACTCGCGCTCGCCGGCGCCGCGTTCGTGGCGGTGATGCTCGTGGCGCTGGCCGCCGGCCGGGACCGATCGCGCGGCCTCACCTCCGACACGCGCTCGTCGAGCCTGTCGAACGGACCCAACGGAACGCGCGCCCTGGCCGAGGTGATCGTCGCCGCCGGCGGCGACGTGACGCGCTGGCGCGATCGGCTGTCGCTGATCCCTGACACGGCCCTCGACGGGTCGACGGTCGCTGTCATCAATCCGCCGATGTCGGTCGCGCACGATGTCAGCACGTTGATCGGAATGCCGGGGAGGGGTGCCAACCTGTTCCTGGCCGGTCCCGCGACGCTGCCGCTCGTGCGCTGTCTCGGGTTTGCCTTCGATTCCGCCATCCTCGACTCGGCGCGGCTCGTGGGCGCGGACGGCAGGCCGGGCCCCGGCGTCATCACGACCCTCACCGTCGACACGACCGGTCGCCGGAAGCGCGATCCGTTTACTGCTGCACCAACCTGTCCCGACATCGCGATCACGAGCCAGGAGGTGCTGCTGCGGACGACGCGCAATCTTCCGGTGCTCGTTCGCCTCGAGGTGGAGGATGCCGAAGGGTCGATCCTCGTGCTCTCCGATGCGGGCGTGATCGGAACGCGCGGACTCGGCGTGCCCGGGGCACCAGAGGTCGTGATCGGGGCACTCGTCGCGCGCAGCCGTCGCGTCATCTTCGACGAGTTCCATCACGTGGGCCCCGGCGGTTCGATGTGGCGCTCGGCGATGGCCTGGACGCGGCGCAGTCCGTGGGGTTGGGCCATGTGGCAGGTGTCAATCGTCGCTTTTCTGGCCTGGGTGGCCGGGTCGGTACGCTTTGGGCCGGTGCGGCGGCGCATCGCCCGCGAGCGGCGCTCGCCGCTCGAACACGTGCGGGCGCTCGCCACCGCACTGTCGGCATCGAATGGCCATGACGTGGCGATCGGCGCGCTGGTCCGGGGACTCCAACGACGGCTTGCCGCCGGTGGAGGCGACCGCCGGCGTGCAGGAGCAGGGCGGGCGGCGTGGCTTCCATTCGTGGAAGTCCTCGTCGCGCGCGCGCCGGACGCCGAGGCACGACGCCGCGCCGCACGCCTGGTGGACTACGCCAGACCCGGACAACCCGACATCGCCGTCCGCGGGGCGGCCAACGCCGTGGAGGACGTGTGGGACGCATTGCACCGATGACCGATGACGAGGTGCGCGCCGTGGCCGAGCGCGCACAACAGGTGGTGGAGCAGGTCGGCCGCGTGGTCCTTGGCCAGGACGCGGCGATCCGCGAGGCCCTGCTGGCGCTCTTCGCGCGGGGGCACGTGCTGCTCGAGGGGCCGCCCGGCACGGCAAAGACGCTGCTCGTGCGCGCGCTGGCCGCGTCGTTGGGCCTCCGCTTCCGCCGCATCCAGTTCACGCCCGACCTGATGCCGTCCGACATCACCGGCGTGAGTCTCCTCATGGGCGCCGGCTCGTTCAGCTTTCGACCGGGGCCGCTCTTCTCGGACCTCGTGCTTGGCGACGAGATCAACCGCGCACCGGCCAAGACGCAGGCCGCGATGCTGGAAGCCATGCAGGAGCGCAGCGTCACCGTCGACGGTGAGACGCATGAGCTGAGCCCCGGCTTTACCGTGTTTGCCACGCAGAACCCCATCGAGTTCGAGGGAACCTACCCGTTGCCAGAGGCGGAGCTGGACCGTTTCCTGGTGAAGGTGCTCCTTCCCTATCCCTCTGCCGAGGCGGAGCAAGGGCTCCTCGCTCGCGTGCTTGACGGATTTGACTCGTCGGATTCGGCGAGTTTCGGCGTGAGCCCCGTGACTGACCTTGCCGGCCTCGAAGCCGTGCGCGCCGCGATCCGCCGCGTGCGCGTGGAGCCCACCCTCGTCGCCTACATCACGGCCCTGGTCCGCATGACCCGAGAGGCGCCGACCATCACGCTTGGCGCTTCCCCTCGGGCATCGGTGGCGCTGCTCGGGCTGGCGCAGGCCGCGGCAGTGCTCGATGGGCGCTCGTACGTCGTGCCTGACGACGTCAAGTCGCTGGCGCCGGCGGTGCTTCGCCATCGCATCCAGGTCGCGCCCGAGCTGGAACTCGAAGGCGTCACGGCCGATGCAGCGATCGCGGCGCTGGTGGAACGGGTGGAGGCGCCACGCGGGTGATCGTTCCTTCGCGCACCTGGTTCGCGGTTGCGGCCGGCCTCGCGCTCGTCGCGCCGCTGGCCTTCGTGTGGCAGCCAGCCGCGCTGCTCCTGCTTGGTCTCGATGCCGCCTGGCTGGCAGCGCTCGCTGTCGATGCGTGGCGCGGTGCGGGCCGTCGCACGGAGCAGGTCGCGGTGGAGCGCGACGCACCACCGGCATTTTCGGCAGGTCGTGCGTTGCCGGTGCGATACCGCTGGACGAACCGTGGCGCCGATCGCGTTGAGCTGCGCGTGCGGGAGACGCTGCCATCAGCATTCGTGGCCCTCGGCGGCGCGGTGGCGGGAGGCGAGCGGCGGCTCCTGATCGCGGCGGGCGCGGTGGTCCACGAGGACCTGAGCGTGCGGCCCGTGCGGCGCGGGCACGCGCGCGAGGGCACGCTCCACCTGCGCGTACGTTCACCGTGGGGTCTGGCCTGGCATCAGTCGCAGCGTGCACTCCCCTGGCAAGCGACGGTGTTCCCCAGTCTGCAGGACGTGGCGCTGCGAGCCCTTCCCACGCAGGCGATGCGCCGGCGTGAGAGCGGCCTGCGCAACGTGCGCAGGCTCGGCGAAGGACGCGTGTTCGAGAGTCTGCGCGAGTGGGTTCCCGGCGACGACACGCGCGCCATCGACTGGAAGGCCTCGGCGAGGCGCGGCAAGCCGATGGCTCGGCAGTTCGAGGATGAACGCCGCCAATATGTGCTGATCGCGATCGACGCCGGCCGCATGCTGACCGCGGAGTCGGAGGGGCGACCACGACTCGAAGCCGTGATCGATGCCGCACTCCAACTCGCGTATGCGGCCATGGAGCACGACGACAACGTGGGCCTGCTGGTGTTTGCCGATACGGTCCAGGCGTTCGTCGCACCCGCGCGCGGCCGCCGCGCGATGCGTCAGGTGCTGGAGGCCCTCGCGGCCGTGGAAGGCCGCCTCGTGGAGCCGGACTATCCCGCCGCGTTCGCGTGGCTCGCCGCGCGCAACCGCAAGCGTGCGCTCACGGTCGTGTTCACCGATGTCATCGATCGCACGGCGAGCGATGCGCTGGTCGCGCAGGTCGGCTCGCTGCGACCGCGCCACCTGCCGCTGGCCGTGACGCTGCGGCATCCCGAGATCGACCGGCTGGCAACGACGCGTGTCGCGACCGTCGCGGCGGCCTTTGAGCGCGCCGCCGCCGAAGAGCTGCTCCAGGCGCGCGAATCCGCGCTCGCCGACATGCGGTCCCGCGGTGTGCTCGTGCTCGATGTGCCACCAGCGAGTGCCGCCAGGGCCGTCGTGGACCAGTACACCCTGCTCAAGCGACGAGGGAGTCTCTGACGACAGCGGTGTGGGCAGCATCGTCTGTCCCTTGATCGCCCGCTCCCAGTCTGGTCCAGGCCTCAGCGCTCACGGGCCGCTCTTCCGCGCGGCCGCCAGCTCCGATACGCTGCTGGCTCGCTCGTCAGCGCGACCGACCCGCCCTTCAATGCAGCCGGGCCGCTCCCATTGCGCTGCTGGTCCGTTTCTCAGCGCTGCCTGCCCGCTCCTCAGCCGAGCGATCCTCAAGGGCTCGGAGCCCGGCACCGGAGATTGTCGCCGAGGTCGATCCGGCACGTTGACCACCCTTCAAGGCGCTGCGACCTTCATGGGACTCTCGCCCAGCCTTCCGTGACCTGCATCAAACGTCTTGCTTTCGCCGCGGTTCTCGTCACACCCGCCGCGGCCGCCGCGCAGCAGGGGCCGCGCATCGTGATCACGCCTGCCACGCCGCGGATGGTGGCCAAAGACACGATGCGCCTCACCGCACGCCTCATCGACGCGAGTGGCGCGGTCGTGCCGAACGCGCGCCTCCGTTTCTTTGCCGCGGCCGGCAACTTCGAGGGATCGGTCGACAGCACGGGCCTCGTCACATCGGGTGCCGTCGGCAAGATCCCGGTGGTGGTGTCGGCGCTGGTTCCCGGCGCACGGCCGGTGACCGCTCGTGTCGAAGTCCACATGGTCTCCGGGCCGGCCGCGACGGTGGCGCTCTCGCCGCGACCGGGTCGCATGCTGGCCGGTCAGCGCCTGCAGCTCTCCGCCCTCGCCCGTTCGGTCGACGGGGACTCAGCGAGCGATCGCGTCACGTGGCGGTCGTCGGCGCCTAACGTAGTGCGTGTCGACGAGCGCGGCCTGGTGGTGGCGGTCGCGCCCGGTCGGGCCACGCTCACCGCGGTCGCGGGCCGAGCCACGTCCACGCTCGAGCTGACCGTGGTGGGTGTTGTCGGCGGTACCGTGACCGTGATGCCGGCCACCGCAAGCGCGCGGCAGGGCGACGTGTTGCGGTTTCGTGTGGAGGTAAAGGATGCCGCGGGCCGGGTGATCGACGGCCTGGTGCCCAGCTGGACGATGTCGCCAGGCAGAGGCGAGATCACGAACGATGGCGCCTTTGTGGGCTACACACCGGGCAACTATCTGGTGACTGCCAACTTCGGTCGCCTGAGCGCGGACGCGCCGGTGAGCCTCACCGATCGCAACGTGCGCCGCAAGACGAGCGTCGTGGGCTCGGTGCTGCGTTCGGCGTTCGTCACCTCCGAGGTGTGGGTACACCCCAACGGCAAGGTGGCGTACCTCGGCACACACGCGGGTGGCGATCGATTCTACACGATCGACCTCAGCGATCCCGCCAAGCCGGCCATCGCCGACTCCGTCGTCGAGAACTTCCGGATCGTGAACGACATCATGACCGACGAGAAGGGCGAGGTGCTGGTGTTCACGAGAGAAGGCGCGGACAACCGGCGCAACGGCATCGTCGTCATGACGCTCGCCGACCCGCTGCGGCCGAAGAAGGTGGCCGACTTCACCGAAGACGTCACGGCCGGCGTCCACTCGGCTTTCATCTACACGGACCCGAAGTACGGGCGCCATGTCTACATCACGAATGACGGCACCGGTGCGGTGCACGTGATCAACATCGACGATCCGTCGAAGCCGCGCGAGGTCTCGCGCTGGGCCACGCCACGCCCGGCGAACAGCACTGCCGGCCGGACGCTGCACGACGTCGATGTTCAGAATGGGCTGCTCTATGGCAGCTGGTGGAACGACGGCCTCGTGATCCTGGATGTCGGCAACGGCATCAGGGGCGGCACGCCGTCGAAGCCCGTCCTCGTGTCACAGTACAAATACGACCTCGACGCGCTCTATCGAACGCGCGTGGAGACGGAGGCCGGCGCCGGCTACATCCGCGGAACGCACACCGCCTGGCGACATCGGAACTACGTGTTCATCGCCGACGAAGTCTTTGACCCCGAGGAAGTCCAGGCGGCGCTCGGGGGACGCGTGGGTCGCGCCTACGGGCGCCTGCAGGTGATCGACGTGTCCGACATCGAGCACCCCAGGAGCGTCGCGCACTATGAGCCGGAGTTCGGCGGCGTGCACAACATCTGGGTTGCGGGGGACACGCTCTACATGGGCGCGTACAACTCCGGTTTCCACGCCTTCGACATCTCGGGCGAGTTGCGCGGCGACCTGCAGGAGCAGGGGCGCGAGATCTCGCATTTCCAGCCGCAGAGCCCACAGGGCAAGATCCCCAACGCCACGATGACCTGGGGCGTGGTGGTCAAGAACAACCTGATCTTTCTCAACGACATGAACTCGGGGCTCTGGATCGTGAAGATGGAGCCCAGGCCGCAAGTGGTCCCGTGAGCATCGAGGACGCAGGGAACGCCTCGATGACGGTCGCCGCAGCGCTCGCGATCGTGGGGCCCGGATCGCCCGCATCGAGGTGAGCGCTCCCGTCACGCCGGCCGACGCGCGCTGGCCACTCTGGCAGCGCGTCGCGTTCCGCTTTGCCTTCATCTACCTCGGGCTGCAGATCGCGCCGTGGAACTGGCTGGCGCGTGTGCCCGGACTCTCGTTCATCGCGGAGGTGTACCAGGCCGGCGTCAACCAGGCCGTCCAGATCTCCAACCGGAGCCTCTGGCACGTGCGCGAGCCGCTCGTACTGCCTAACGGTTCCGGCGATACCTCGTGGTCATGGGCGCAGCTCTGGCTCTATCTCGCGGCAGCGGTCGTCGGCGCCTTCGTCTGGAGCGTCGTTGATCGTCGGCGCGCGGCCTACCCGAAGGCGAGCTACTGGCTGCGCACGGTCACTCGCTACTACATCGCGATGTTTGCGCTCAGCTATGGCATCATCAAGGTCTTTGCCCTGCAGATGCCGTTCCCCACACTGAGTCAGCTGGCCACCCCGCTCGGCGACTTCCTGCCCATGCGGTTGTCGTGGCTGTTCATCGGCTACTCCACGAAGTATCAGGTCTTCTCCGGGATCGCCGAGACCGTCGCGGGCCTCCTGCTGCTTCCGCGTCGTACCGTCACGCTTGGCCTCATGGCCGCCGCCGGCGCGTTCATCAACGTCGTCATGATCAACATGAGCTATGACGTACCGGTGAAACTCTTCGCGTCGCACCTGCTGTTCGCCTGCTGTTTCCTGCTTGCGCTCGATGCGCGCCGGCTCATCGGGTTCCTGGCCCTCAACCAGGCCGCACCGCCAACCGCGTTGTATGAGCCCCCGTATACCGACCGGCGCTTTCACATCGCGCGGCGAGTCCTCAAGACGGCACTCATCGTCTCCATCCTCGTGATGCCGTTCTGGTCGAGCTACCAGCGCGCGCAGGCGCTCGCGACGGTGGTTCCGGCCGTGCCGTTCCCCGCGGGCGTGTACGACGTGCGGCTCTTCGTGCTGAACGGCGATACGATCCCCGCCACCTCGGCCGATTCGCTGCGCTGGCGCGACCTCATCATCGACAGCAACGGAGCGGGCAGCATCGGGACGCAGGACACCGTCTTCTGGCGGCGCTATCGTCGCGGCTACTTCCGGTATCGGCCCGACACGGCCGCGCGCACCCTCGCCCTGTGGAAGACGTCGACGATCCCCGGCGACAGCACATGGATGTTTCGGGCGCGCTACGACGCGCCCGATAGCGCGACCGGTCGGTTGTGGGCGCGGATCCGCGACGACTCCGTGTTTGTCGAGTTTGTCCGTACGCGCCGGCACTTCCAGCTGACCGAGCGACAGTTCCACTGGCTCTCGGAGTACAACCGGTAGGCGGAGTCTGTCGCCACCCGCGCTGCCGTGAAGGACTGTCTCGCCGCGTGCTACCGCTCGAGGCTCCGGCCACCGGGACGAGTCTCAGGACCACGGCAGAAGTGCGGCGGTGCCCGGCGCGGTTGCTCGGCCGGGCAACGCGATCGGTTCTGTCAGCGTGCCGGGGCCGGCAGCGTGCCTTTGTTGGCGATCGCCCTGTGGATCGCGTCCACCGTGACGCTCGTGCGGAACGCCACGATCTCCTTCGCCCACTCCGTCGCCTTGCGGCGGTCGGCGAGTGACACGCCGTTGATCGTTGCTGTGCCCGCCTTCACCCGTTCGTCATAGCGGATCGAGTTCGGGTCGTCGATGAACATGTTGAGCGCAATCACCGGGTCGTCGTGCAGGTTCTCGGGAGACCGCTCGACGATGCCTTTCGACTCCATGTGCTTCTTGGCGCCGGCGTAGTCGTAGTACTCCTGCACGTGCGCGACGATCGGCGCTCCCTTCCAGATGGTCGTCAGCGAATCGGCCACCGCACGCTGCCCGCCCTGGTTGCCGCCGCTGTCTCCAATGAGGATGATCGTGGTGAAGCCGCTCTGCCGGAGGCTGGCCACGATGTCCGTGAGCACCGCACGGAACGTCTCCTCGCGCATGCTGATCGTGCCCGGGCTGGTCATGTGCCCGCTCGGCGGATCAATGCGGCCCTCGGGAACGAACTTCACGATGGGTGCGCAGAGCGCGTTGCCGAGCTTCCGTGCGATGGCGTCGCAGTTGGCGTGGAGCACGTAGTTGTGCTTGCCGGTTGCCAGCCACGGACCGTTGGGCTCCATGCCCCCGGTAGGAACAATCACCGTCTTCTTGCCCGCCGCGATCGCGTCGCGCACGTCCATCCACGTCATCTCCTCCAGCCATACTGTGGCGGGCGCCCTGAGCGGATTGGGCGTGTCGGCGCAGTTCCATCGGTTCTGCGCGCAGTCGCCGCCGCCCATGCTGCGCGGGGCGGGGTTCTGCGCACTGATCGCGTTCGCGCCGAGGAGCATCGCGGCGCCGAAGAGGAATTGCTTCATGAGGGAGCCGGCAGGAGGTAGGTAGGGAAGGCCGGCCGATACATTCGGTCCCCAGGCCCGCGCCCGCAAGCCGGCCCCTCACGTTGCGCATATCATCGGAGCCGATCGTTCCCGTACCCGATCGAGCGCCAGGCACGCTCCGTCCGGAGGACGCCCCGCTCCCCGCACCGCCCTACCTCCCGGGGCGATCGCGCGTCCACCTGGCCAGGATCTCGCGCTCCTTCTGCGGAGTGATCCAGCGGAAGTTGGGAGCCTCGCCGGGTGGAAGCAGCGAGAGGCGGTTGGGCCAGTCGGCGAGCGTATCGCGCAGCGTGTCGGCCATCGGACGCAGTGTGAGCCCGGCCGCGAGCGCCTTGCGGTTGTCGATCTGCATGTGGTACGCGTTCTCTCCGGCCGGAATCAGCCAGGGCACGGCGTAGGTGATCCGGTTGGCTTCAAGGAAGGCGTAGTCATCGACCCAGGTCAGGCTGGCTGATGGGTTGAGCGTCCGGTGTGCGGTATCGATGAAGTCGCCAAAGCCGATGCGGCGTGCCGGCCCGGTCACGTTCCACGTCCCGCCCCGCTGCTGTTCGATCAGGCCAACCATGAAGGCCACGAGGTCGCGCACGTCAACGAACTGCGACGGATCGGTGCGCTTGCCAGGCACCAGGATCTCGCCGCCGGCAGCGAATCGTTGGGGCCAGTAGGAGAAGCGATCCGTCACGTCCCCGGGGCCGACGATGTACCCGGGTCGCACCACGCACCCGCGATCGCCGAACGCCTCCATCACCACGCGCTCCGACTGGGCCTTGCGCACGCCGTAGTCGGGGGAGTTGGCGGGGGTGAGCACGACCGGCGCCTCCTCGTTGTTGTTCGCCGTGAGGTACGGCAGGAACACACCCGTCGACGAGACAAACAGGTAGCGGCTGGACTCCCGGAGCACATGCGTCGACTGCCGGACCCAGCGTGGATCGGTCGCCGAGTCATCGAACACCGCATCCCAGCGGCGCCCTTCGAGCGCGCGCAGGTCTCCGCGCGGAATGGTATCGTTGATCGTGCGATCACCAACGAGTCGCTCCACCCCCGCGGGCAGGTTGCCGTCGCGCCGGCCGCGCGTGAAGGTGCTGACCGTGTGCCCACGGTCGACGAGTGCGCGCACCAGGTGTGGCCCGATGAAACCTGTGCCGCCGAGGATGAGCACGCGAATCGGCGCCGCGGCCGCGACCGAGCCGTATGCGATGGGTGCACTCAGTCGTGAACCGGCGATGCCAGCGCCCAGGAGCGCAGCGGATTGTTTGACGAACCCTCGACGATCAATCACCTGAAGCCTCCAGAGCGCGGCGGTGTCTCGCAATCTCGATGTCGACCCGCACCTGGTACAGGTGGCTCGACGAGACTGACGCCCGTCGGTGTGCGGCTCGCCCACGGTGACACTCGCGCCCTGCCGCCTGACGCGCGTCGATACGGTCGACGCACCACGGGGCGCTGGCCATGCCTGGCTCCACGCAGGGGTGTCCACGAGGAGCTGAGCCGTCCGGGTGCTCTCGCTGGGCGGCTCGTGCAGATACTTAGCTGTTGACCTTAGTAAGTTGAAGGTGTATTCTCGGCCATGCCTGCCACCGTTGATTCCGTCAGCGACGTCTTCCGCGCCATCGCCGATCCCACGCGCCGGCGCGTGATCGAGCGCCTGAGCCGAACACCCGCCTCGGTCAGCGAACTCGCAGAACCGTTCGACATGGCCCTCCCGTCGTTCGTCGCACACCTGCGCGTGCTCGAGGACAGCGGGCTCGTCACCTCATCCAAGCGGGGGCGTGTGCGCACGTACCAGCTCGCCCCCGCCCGCCTTCGTCAGGCGGAGCACTGGCTCGTCAGGCAGCGCCAGCTCTGGGAGGATCGACTCGACCAATTCGACGCCTACGTCACCGCACTCCACAAACGCCAGCCATGACCACGCTCTTCACGCCCGATCCCGAACTCGACCTCGTCCTCGACCGGGTGGTCGATGTACCCCGCGCCCTCGTCTGGGAGGCGTGGACGCGACCCGAACACCTCAAGGTGTGGTTTGCGCCGCGACCCTGGAGCATCGCCGACGTCCAGATTGATCTGCGGCCCGGCGGACGCTGCCACACCGTCATGCGGTCACCCGACGGGACGCTCTACCCGAACACGGGCTGCTACCTCGAGGTCGTGCCACAGGAGCGCCTCGTGTTCACCGACGCACTCGGCCCCGGCTTTCGCCCGACGGCCGAGCCCTTCATGACGGCGATGGTGCAACTGAAGGATGAGGGTGGAGGGACGCGCTACACCGCCACCGCGATCCATCGCGACGCGGAGACCCGCAAACGCCACGAAGACATGGGGTTCCACGCCGGGTGGGGTCAGGTGCTGGATCAGCTCGTCGAGCACATGAGGAGCCGATAGCCCGTTCCTCGCCACGTGTCGTTGGGGCCGCGCGTTCCGTCCCGCGCCCAAACCCCTGATGGACGGACCGGCTGTCCTCGGCCCTGCCCAGTGGCCAGTCACCGCGCCAGCGCAGAGATTACGATGCCAACGGACCTCCATTCCGGTGTGTCCAACCTGCGCTCCGTCCCCATGATACCCCGACACTTCGCCCTTCTGGCCGGCGCTGCGCTGCTCACGGCGTGCGCGTCCTCCGGCGCTCCTGCGTCGCTCACTCGAATGGGCCCCGAGGCCGCGCGGGAGCGTGCCCGCGCCGACAGCCTTCGCTATCCGTACACCAAGGCCGACATCGATTTCATGTCGGGTATGATCCACCATCATGCCCAGGCGATCCAGATCGCCGAATGGGCGCCGTCGCGCGGCGCGAGTCCCGCACTCATCCGCCTCACGGAACGGATCATCAACGCGCAGACCGACGAGATCCGTCTGATGCAGACATGGTTGCGTGACCGGAACCTCGAGGTTCCGACGCCGAATCCAGCCGGAATGCCGATGAAGATGAACGGCATGGATCACGTGATGCCGATGCCGGGAATGCTGACGGACGCGCAGCTCAGGCAACTCGACGCCGCACGCGGCCCCGAGTTCGACCGGCTCTTTCTCACGTTCATGATCCAGCACCATCGGGGTGCGGTGACCATGGTCGACACGCTGCTGGCCTCGAACGGCGCGGCCCTCGATGAAACGGTCTTCAAGTTCGCCGCGGACGTCTCGGTGGATCAGACCACCGAGATCAAGCGGATGTTGCAGATGCTGCTCGAAGGAAACACCCCATAACCGAGGAATCAGGAATGCGCTTTTCACGCACGAGTCCCCGCCTGATGTTCGCCGCCGCGTTGGTCGCGGCTGCGGGCTGCGGTGGCGCGACCCCCACGCCGACGCCCCAGCCGGCCCGCGACCCCCGCATGGACGCCCGGGTCGGCCTCAAGGCCGGCCTCATGGACGCGGGTGAGGCCACCACCGGCATGAAGGTCGTCGCCAAGGCGGTCTCGCCGCCGGGCTTCCTCGGCATCACCAACTCCGACCTCGCGTTCGTCGGCGACTACGCCATCCAGGGCAACTACAACGGCCCCGTGATCTGGAACATCAAGGATCCGGCGAACCCGGTCCTGGTCACCGCGTATTCCTGTCCGGCATCGCAAAACGACGTGTCGGTGTATCGCAACCTGATGTTCATGTCGGCCGAAGCGTACAACGGCCGGCTCGATTGCAAGCCCGGGAGCCCGAATCCCGCCGGCCCCGACTCGGTGAGCAAGGAGCGGTTCCGCGGCGTCCGCGTGTTCGACATCTCGGACATCCGCAATCCGAAGCTCGTCGCCAACGTGCAGACGTGCCGCGGCTCGCACACGCACACGGTGCTCGAGGATCCGAAGGACAAGGAGAACATCTACATCTATGTGTCCGGCTCGGCGCCGGTGCGGTCGCCGAACGAGTTGGCGGGCTGCTACGCGCAGACGCCCCAGCAGGACGCGAACTCGTCGCTGATGCGCATCGAGATCATCAAGGTGCCGCTGGCGAACCCGTCGGCGTCGGCCGTGGTGAACCGCGCGAACATCTTTGCCGGACTCAAGGCAAACCCGACGCACGGCGCCTCGCAGGAAGACATCGCTGTTCAGCAGCGCCAGATCGCAGCGGCGCGCGCGTCCGGCGGCTTCATCGCCGTGAACCCGGCGACCCGTATGGAGATGGTGGTTGGTGCCGGCTTCGTTCGCCCGGCGCTCGACAGCATCGTGAAGGCGCGCGGGGGAGCAGGTGCGGCAGCGGCGACGGCTGCCGACAGCGCCGCGCTGCGAGCCGGACTGCAGGGCATCATCGACCGCGTCTTTGCCGGCCAGATGGGACAGCAGGCCACGCCTGGTGTCTCCGACATCTCGCCGTTCCGGCAGTGCCATGACATCACGGTGTACCCGTCGCTCGGTCTCGCTGGCGGCGCGTGCGAGGGCCACGGCATCCTGCTCGACATCAGCAATCCGGTGAACCCGGTTCGTCTTGACGCCGTTGCCGATTCCAACTTTGCGTACTGGCACTCGGCCACGTTCAACAACGACGGCACCAAGCTGCTCTTTTCGGATGAGTGGGGCGGCGGTGGCGCGCCCAAGTGCCGCGCGGGCGACAAGCCGGAGTGGGGCGCGGACGCGATCTTCACCATCGAGAATCGCAAGCTCAAGTTCCAGAGCTATTACAAGATTCCGACGATCCAGACCGCCAACGAAAACTGCGTTGCGCACAACGGCTCGCTCATCCCGATCCCGGGACGCGACGTGATGATTCAGGCGTGGTATCAGGGCGGCGTGTCAGTGTTCGACTGGACCGACCCGGCCAAGCCGTTCGAGGTCGCGTACTTCGATCGTGGCCCGGTCGACTCCACCACGATGCGGATGGGCGGCTCCTGGAGCGTGTACTGGTACAACGGCGCGATCGTGAGCTCCGAGATCGCCCGTGGTCTGGACGTCGCCGATCTCGTGCCGACGCAGTACATCTCGCAGAACGAAATCGACGCGGCGAAGACCGTGCGCTGGACGCATCTCAACGCACAGGGTCAGCCGCTCATCGAGTGGCCTCCCTCGTTTGCCCTTGCCAAGTCGTTCGTCGATCAGCTCGAGCGCAACCGGTGTCTCTCGGCGGCACGCATCAGCGCCGTGCGCGGTGCGATCGCGTCAGCCGAACGCGCTCCGGGCGCCCAGCGGTCGCAGCAGCTCTCGACGCTGGCCACCCAGCTCGAAGGCGATGCGCGTGGTTCGTGCGATCCCAAGCGCATGCAGCTTCTGCTCAAGGCGATCAACGACCTGAAGAGCGCGACGGTCTCCTAAACGCCTGCAAGGCTCAGGACAGCGGGCGCGGTGGATCCTCACCGCGCCCGTTGTCGTTGGTCGGGACGATCTCGAACGCGCATCGAGACCGCTCTCCGGTGCGATCGCAGCACTCCTCCACGGGCTGTCCAGCGATTGCCGCGACGATCGTCCGCACGACTTCGCAAACTTCGCGATGCGCGCCAGTGACGGCGGTCAGCGGACACGCGTACCCCTGCAGCCGCCACCCACCGCCGTTCAGGGGCACCGTGTCGATGTCGGCCCCGAGATCGCGCAGCGCAGCGGCCGCGGCGCTGACCCGCGACTCGAGGTCCGACGTCTCGCTCGAGGAACCACCCCGCGCGGGCGCCAGCCGCGTTCCGACTCCCCTGAGCAGGTCGATGGCACCCTCGTGGCCCTGGGTACGGACCAGTTCTGCCACGAGTTCGTTCAGGACCAGTGCATACGCCTTGGGATAGAGTTCTTCGCCTTTCCCAGTGAGCCCATACAGGCGGGCTGGCTTTCCGCCCGTGTCGCGATCCACGCCGACGTCGTCGACGAGCGCATCCCGCCTCAGCTCGGTGACGTGAAGCCTGACGGCGTTGTCGGTAATGCCAAGCGCCTGCGCCAGCGACATGATCGAGCGCGGTCCGCGCCGCAGCAGCGCCAGGAGGCGTGCTTGGGTCTCGCCGAAGAGGAGTCGGGTCAGGTCGGGCACAGCTGAGAATCATCGGGTGGTGCGCTATTTGTCAAGTAATACTAGTAAACACTTGACAAAGCTGGTTTATACGCCAATCTTGACCCATCCAATCGACCTCCGAGGACCTGATGCGCCACCGTGCTCTGCCCTATGCCATTTCCGCCGCCGCCTTGCTGTTCGCGCCCACCCTCTCGGCGCAAGCCACGACCAAGGCACCTCCGCCCAACCTGACGGACCCCGAAGTCGCCCACGTCGCGGTGACGGCCAACTCCATCGACATCGAACTGGCGAAGTTCGCCCAGACGCGGGCGCGCGCCGAGGGTGTGCGGCGGTTCGCCGTGACGATGATCACGGATCACTCGGCGGTGAACGCCCAGGCCGCTGCCCTCGCGAGCAAGCTCGGCGTCACACCAACCGACAATGCGGTGAGCAAGTCGCTCGTGAGTGGCGCCACCGCAGCCCGTGCGGCGCTGGAGAAGACAACTGGTGCCGCCTTTGATCGCGCGTACATGGACCGCGAGGTTGCCTATCACGAGGCCGTACTCGGCGCCCTGGACGGTGTGCTCATTCCCACCACCGACAACGCGGAACTCAAGAAGCTGCTGAGCGACGTTCGGCCCGCGATCGCAGCGCATCTCGCGCACGCAAAGCAGCTCCGCAGCGAACTCGGAACGACAGGGTCCAGGTGACCAGGTCGACGCGTGGCTCAGCGCGGCGGTTCGTCGTCGCGCTGACACTCGCTCTCGGAACCGGCGCGTTGCTTGCCTGTGGCAACACGCCCGCGCCCCGAGTTCACACGGTGGAGATCAGTGGCCTGGCGTTCCACCCCGCCGAACTCAACGTGGCCGTGGGTGACACGGTGGTCTGGGTCAATCGCGACATCTTCCCGCATACGGCAACCGCCAGCGGGGCCAGCGGCTGGGACACAGGAACCCTTGCCGAGGGAATGAGCGGCCGCGTGGTCGTGTCTGATGGCGCCGAGCTTTCCTATCGCTGTTCACTACATCCCACGATGCAGGGCAGGCTGATCGTCATTCGGTGAGTCCGCCACATCGGCGCGTGAGGCGTCGTGGTACCTCCCACGGCGCCCGGACGTCGCGGCACCTTCTCATCGTGGCGACTGGCCGGCACTGACCTCCCGATTTCGCACCGCGTCGGTGGGAGTGAGTTCCCGTCCGTTGGGACATGGTGCGGAGCCCGCTCACGAGATTGCGAAAAGCAGCGGGCGCGAGCGCGTGCAGCCGCGTCTTCAGCGGTCTACATGCGCCATGCGGGCGGCGTTGTACCGTTGCCCGGAGATCCTGTCAGGCGCGAGCGCAGCGCCGAGCGATGCCAGCATCTCCGGAGAGAGGCGCACGTCGGCAGCCGCGACATTCTCCTCCAGATACACTCGCCGCCTGGTCCCCGGAATCGGCACGATGTCATCGCCCTGGTGCAGGAGCCACGCGAGCGCGACCTGACCAGGCGTCGCGTCGAGGCGCGCCGCGAGGTCCTTCACGACCGACGCCGCGCGCACGTTGGCATCGAAGTTTGCGCCCTGGTACCGAGGGTCGCCGCGTCGGAAGTCGTCGGGTGCCAGTTCCTCGGCGCGCGCGACCGTGCCGGTGAGAAAGCCGCGGCCCAGAGGTGCGAAGGGCACGAGCCCGATTCCCAGTTCGCGCAGCAGCGGGATGATCCGCGGCTCGAGGTTCCGCTCCCACAGAGAGTATTCGCTCTGGAGCGCCGAGATCGGGTGCACGGCATGGGCACGACGAATCGTGCGCTCGCCGGCTTCGGACAGTCCGAGGTAGAGGACTTTGCCTTCGCGAACGAGGTCCGACATCGCCCCGACGACGTCTTCGATAGGTACCTCGGGGTCGACTCGGTGCTGATAGAGCAGGTCGATCCGGTCGGTCTGCAGCCGACGCAGTGATCCCTCGACGACACGCCGAATGTTGTCCGGTCGGCTGTTCAGGCCGCTGGTGGGCGCCACCGCCATCGGCGCGTCGCTCGCGATCCGGTAGCCGAACTTCGTGGCGATCACCACGCGGTCGCGGGCTCCCTCGATCTGTGCCAGTGCACGCCCGCACAGCGACTCATTGGTGTAAGGGCCGTACACCTCGGCGGTATCGAAGAACGTGCAGCCGAGGTCGATGGCGCGATGGATCGTGGCGATCGACTCCCGTTCATCGCGCTCCTCCGGGGGCCCATACGACATGCTCATCGACATGAGGCCAAGCCCGATCGCCGGCACCTCCAGTCCCTGCGACCCGAGTCTCCGTCTGTTCACCGGGCCAACTCGCTCCGCGTCTGGTGAGCGAGCGGCGGCTGCGGCGCGACGAACGTCAGCACGCGCCGGGGGTTGTCGATCATGATGCGGCGAATGATGTCGTCCGTGACGCCGAGGTTCCTCAGTGCCGGAATGAGCAGGGTCGAGGTGAAGGCGAACCCGCCGCCCTCGTTCTTCTTGAGCTGCGACTGCGTGCACACGTCGTGGGCCACGAGAATCCGGTCCGTCAACCCGACGTCGATCAGGGCCTTCATCTGCTGGGCACGCCGCTCGGCCATCAGCCGAAGGGACGCGCCATTGTCGGGTTCCTGCGGTGCATCTCCGATGTAGTCGAACTCGATGTAGGCGCCACGGTCGGTGATGCGCTTCATGGCCTCGACGTCGCCGGACCCGTTGTGGCCCATGACCACGTGATTCAGGTCCACACCTTCCTCGACGACGATGTCCATGGTGCGCTGCTTCTCCTCCGGCGTGCCGCCTCCCATGTGGAACGACATCGGGGCGCCCGTGAGCCGACTGGCGCGAGCGCTGGCCCGGATGCTCTTGATCTCGTTGGCGGTGAGCGGTCGCCCCTGCACCCCGATCTCGCCGATGATCCCCGAGCGTATGCCGGTGCCCTGTGCGCCCTGGGTGATGTCGCGCACGATGATATCCGTCAGCTCTGCCACGGTGCGCTCTGTCATGTCCCCGGGATGCAGTGCCTTCTGGTACCAGCCCGCTCCCATCACGACGTGCAGGCCGGAAGCGTTGGAGATGCGCTTGAGCCACTCGGGGTTTCGGGTGAGTCCGAAGTTGGTGACGTCGACGATGGTACCGCCGCCCGCGCGCTTGAACTCCATGATCTCGGCCAGCGACTCATCGTAGTTGTCGAGTCGAGCCCACCCCGGTACCCCACGCGCCCAACGCCTCGGCGTGGAGTCCTGCGGCTGTTTAGGCTCCGGGCCCCGGGCAGACCGATCCTGCGGCAGCACCACGCCTTCACCGCTGGCCGTCGACGGCGCCTTGAAGTCGATGAAGATGTGTTCGTGCATCAACGTGGGCCCCGCGGTTGCCGGATCGATCGGCCCGTTCACCGTGAGAATCCTTCCCGATAGATTCGGTATCCCTGGTCGAGCGGTGCTTTGTGCCATGCCGGTCGACCCGCATGGAAGGGCGAGGAGCGCAGCGGCCAGGAGGGGGAGTCGCGGCATGATCGTGGTCGAAGGGGTCAAACGAAGGCGGGCAACGATGTCCGCTGACCCTGCGGATTGTCAACGGAGCCGTGCCCGGAACCACCATGACCGCTCCTGGCGCTGGTGCCGCGCAGGCGACACGAGCTCACACATCGCACGCAACGTCGTTTCATGAAGCCCACTGATCATCGCGTGCTCATCACGGGTGGTGCGACCGGCATCGGGTTCGCGCTCGCTTCGAAGTTTCACGCATTCGGGAACCACGTGATCCTTGTTGGGCGCTCAGGAGAAGCGCTGGCCAGGGCGACCGCGGCGTTGCCAGGGGCGGAGGCCTGCGTGTCAGACCTGACTCGGGCGGATCACCGAAGCCAACTGGTGGAGCGGTACGGCGACATCAGTATCCTCGTCAACAACGCAGGCGTTCAGGTCAACGGCACGATTGCCGGCAGTTCGCCCACCGAGATCGAAAACGAACTGGGCATCAATCTCGTCGCCCCCGTTCTCCTGGCACGCGCGTACGTTCCGCGGCTGGTGACGGCACCATCGGCGGCGATCGTGAACGTTTCCTCCGCGCTCGCGCTGGTGCCGAAGGAGAACGCGGCTGTGTATTGCGCCACGAAGGCTGGGCTCCGCAGCTTTTCGAGGGCGCTGCGTTGGCAGCTGGAGGGCACCAACGTTCGCGTGTTCGAGCTGGTCCCCCCGCTGGTCGACACGGCCATGACGGCCGGTCGAGGCACGAGCAAGATGTCCCCCGCGCATCTGGCCGACGAGTTCTGGCGCGGATTTACATCTGACCGCCATGAGATCGTGGTCGGCAAGGCTCGGCTCCTCTCGCTCGTGAATCGCCTGGCGCCCTCCCTCGCGGAGCGGAGCATGCGTCGCGGCGGTTAGGCGGCGAGTGGCTGCGGTCATCGGCAGCCACTCTGCGGCCCGCGCCCGCCCCGGGGCGCTGAGGCCGCCTAACGTCCGCTGCGGACGACCCCAAACTGTTCGAGCGGCGGGTGATTGCCTTTGGCGGTGGCTTCCCTGATGGCCGCGATGGGGCCGAGGAGAACGATGTGCATCCGCTCCGGCGCCAGGTACTTGCGCGCCATGGCCTGTACGTCCGCGGCGGTAACGGCGCGTGTTCGCTCGGGAAGCGTGGCCGAACGGCGGTGGTCTCCGTACATCGCCCATTCGCGCGCGAGTGTGAGCGCCGTGCTGTGGCCGTTGCGGAACTGGTAGGCGAACTCGCCGTCGGCGAGCGCCCCCTTGGCAATCGCGAGTTCTTCCCCGGTGACCAAGGTGGTGCGGATCCGCTCCGCCTCGCGCAGGCCGATGTCGATGAGTTGCGTGATGGACTCGGGCCTGCCCGCTGCTCGAATGGTGTAGGTACCCGGGCCTCGCAGCCTGGGCTCCGGGTGACCGATCTCGTCGTTGGTGAGGCCGCGTCGGTCACGGGCCTCGATGAACATGCGTCCGCCGAGGTGGTCGCCGGCCATGATGTAGTTCATCACGGCGAGGGGTGCTTCGTCCGCCACCGGGGGGACCGGCAGCTCGTGACCCATGACGAGCCAGCCCTGCAGCTTGTCGACATCATAGGTATGAATCACCCGGCCCGCCGCGGACGGCTGGATGCCGGACGCGGGCAGGGGCCCGCGCGACGGAGCGGCGGAGCCGCGCCAGGCGCCTAACGCGACACGCAGCCGCTCGCGCACATCGGCCGTGCTCACGTCGCCGGCGACGGCGACGACCACGTTGCCGGGGACGAAGTACCGGCGATGGAACGCCTCGACATCGGCCAGGGTGGCCCGCGCATCGGACGCGCTTGGCGGGGGCCCGCCATAGGGCCTCCCGCGATACACGAGCTCCTCGAACAGCAAGACCGCTCCGGGCATCGATCCATCGGTCAACGCCGAGGCGCGTCCGGCAGCCGGAGCCGCCACGACGCGCGGCTGACGCAGCAGGCCCGCGAAGAGGCTGAGCGCACGCTCCAGATCTTCCACCGGGACGTTGAGGGTGATCGTCGTGAGGTCGGGACCAACCGAGACCTGGAACTCTGCGGTCATCTCGGCCAGCGCGCGCTGAAACTCACCGGGCGAAAGCGTGGCGGGCCCGGATCGGAGCGATTGCGTGAGGCTTTCGATCTGCCCCGGGATCGTTTCGTCGCCGGAGCCAGCCCGCACCACGGCCGAGAGGGTTGCGAGCGGTACCGTGCGGTCTTCGACCACGTACACCACGAGGCCGTTGGGGAGTCGGCCTTGCAACGGCGCAGGATCGGGCCGACGGAACGATGGTGCCGGCAGGTTCATGACGCGCGGATGCGTGTAGTCCTGCGCACCCGATGACAGGAGCGGGACGGCGAGCGGCAGGACTCGGCAGAGCCGGCGTGTCATGGTCATTGCGTGCTCCTCCGTTGGTCGGGCTGCCTGACGATCCCGATGGAACGGTTCGCGTCGATGAAGTAGCGTGCGGCCAGGCGCTTCAGGTCGTCGGCCGTCGTGCGCTCCCGCGCGTCCAGGTAGGCGCCTAACGTCTGCCACGTGTCCATGACCTGAAAGTGCCCGATCTCGAACCCGACCTGGTCGGCTTCGAGCACGGTGCGGTGCCACTGGGTTCGCAGGCGCTTTCGGGCGAGCGCGAGTCGCGCCGGGTTGACGGGAGATGCCTTGATCTGTTCCAGGCCGGCCAGGAGCACGCGTTCCGCGGCGGCCAGCTGGCCCTCGTTTGCCACCACGACTTCAACGTTGATCGAACCGGGCACGCCGAAGCGCGAGGTGTGGATGACGCGAGTGTTGGCATCCACGCGGGCGGACAGGTTGGCGGCTGCGAGCGCGTCCGCCAGCTCCAGTTCGATGACTTCACTCAACACGTCGAACCCGGGGCGGTCCGGGTGCCCCACGCCGGGGATCAGAAAGCGGGCTTCGACGCGTGGCTCGAGGTCTTCTGACCTCCAGGTCAACCGTCGTTCGGCCTGCGGTTGCGGCTCGACGGCCTTGACCCGCGGCGGCTCGGGCGCACGCGCCATCCACCCGAAGTATCGCTCCACCTGCGGCACCATCTCTTCGAGCGACACGCCACCCACGAGCACGATGGTCGTGTTGTTCGGCACGAAGGTCGCCTGGTAGAGCGTGCGCTGAGAGGCGCGCGTATAGCTGGCGAAGTCCGACAGCCAGCCCTCGGGCCAGAAGACCGGGTGCGCGACACCAACCAGCGCACTCATGGCCTCGTAATACGGCGTCGAGGGTCGGTTCAGGTCTCCGAGGCGCTGTTCGACCACGATCATGCGCTCCTGGTCAAACTCGCGAAACACGGCATTCTGCATCCGGTCCGCCTCCACGCGAAGGAACAGGCCGATCCGTTCCTTCGGCAGATTGACGTCGAACTTCATCCATTCCTGCTCGGTGGTGGCCGTGATGGCGGCGCCACCGAACGCCTGGTACCACTTGAGCATCGCGCCGTTGTCGCGGTACCGGTCGGCCTCGCGCTCCAGCGCGGCCAGGGCGGAGCGCAGCGAGTCACGTCGGGGCGTCGTCCGAGCGTGCGCGTAGTCGTGGAACACGCCGCGCTCCTGCAGCGCATTTCGCGCCCGATTCTCCTCCTCCAGAAGCGCCGCTTCGGTTGCCACGATGCGATCGGCGATGGGCCGCTCGGCCGCCCAGTCGGTCGTGCCTAACGTGTGCGTGCCCTTGAAGAGCAGATGCTCGAGGAAGTGGGCTGCGCCCGCATAGCCAGGCGTCTCCATCACTCCGCCCATGTCGGTGAAGATCTTGGCCGCCACTCGCGCGTCTCCCGGGCGCTGCCAGACCAGCAGTCGCAGCCCGTTGGAGAACACATGCTCGCGAATGGGGAGGCGGTACGTCACGTCCTGGGCCGAGAGCGTGCCCGCGAGGACCGTGCTGCAGAGGATCAAGCCTGTTCGCATGTTGCGCAGACCAGAGGGGAGGCGAAGCGGGGAAGGTATGCGGCGAAACGGTTCACGGGGACCGGGGCACCGAATCCTTCATCGCGCCCGGAACGCTGCGGGCCTGCACCGTGATCCTCACGATGCGATCCAGGCGGGGAAATGCGCGGTCGAGGTATCGATTGGATTCGCCGTAGAGCCGCCGCGGGTTGCCGATCGGCGCGGCCATCGATGGGGTTTCGCCATATCCGCTGTACAGGCTGTCCGCAGCCTCCTGCCCGGCGACCACGCGACCGATGGGTGCGAAGCCAAGGGAGTCGAGCGTCGGGCTGTCGCGAAGGTTGATGAACACGTTGGTCGTCCGCTCGCTCGGCGAATACTGCGCAAACGACAGCGTGCCGCGCGCGTTCGTGGTACGGACCGAATCCGCCGGAATCTTCCGGCGACTCCAGATCGCGTACACGGCAGGATCACCCGCGATGCCGAACTGCGCGATGTACCATGGCAGCACCCGAAAGAACCGCGAGTCGTCGAAGTACCCGGCACGGGCGAGGTTGTAGAAGCGGTCGACGCCGTGCGGCGCCCACTCGCGGATCAGCGCAACGGAGATCGTCCCGCGCGACGTCTCCATCTCGAGGTACGCCGTGTCTGGAGCACGAACTCTCCAGAAGGCCGCTGCAGGGTTGCGCAGCGCAGCGCGTTTCTGCGTCGCGGGGAGCGGAGCGCTCTCGACCGGCGGCGCCACCGCCTGTGTGAGGGCTACGGCCGGGAGTGCAATGGCGGCACCGAGCAGAGCCAGACAGGTTCCAAGGTCTATGATGCGCATGTGGTCGAATGGACGTACCGGGAGACTCAATCGCTCGCGGGGTCACGTCAAGTCGGATGCGCGCGCCTCGGCGGCCGCCCCGCACGCGACGACCTGCGCGAGCCTCGGGTCGATCGTCGAGCGTCGCGTGCGTGTGTTGTCGAGCGGCGGCACCCCATCGGCCACGTCGCCGGCCGGGCGTCGGAGTGCGAATGCGCATACTCGTTCGCGCTTCCCACCCGCCCTTGTCCCCGCGTGCGTCCAGCCCGAAGTTCGGCGCATGCCGACCATCCCACGTCCCACGCTGCGCGCGGCCCGCCGACTTGGGGCTGGACTCGCGCTCGCCCTGGCGCCCGGTGCCGTGCTCGCCCAGGGCCGGATCACCACGCCAAAGGAGGAGTTCGGTGCCAACTTCGGCGACGACTACTTCCTCGCGACCTACCGGCAGATAGCGGCCTACTGGGCCAAGCTCGACCGGGAGTCCGATCGACTGGTGCTTCGCGAGATCGGGAAGACCGCCGAGGGGCGACCCCACCTGATGGCGATCGTCACGTCGCCAGAAAACCACCAAAGACTCGAACAGTACCGCACGACTTCGCGACGCCTCGCGCTCGCCGAGGGGCTCGGCGACGACGAAGCGCGCGCGCTCGCCCGGGACGGCAAGGCCGTGGTCTGGATCGACGGTGGCCTGCACGCCACCGAGACGCTCGGGGCGCAGCAGCTCGGCGAAACGGTGTATCGGATGGTGAGCGCGAACGACCCCGAGACGAGCCGCATCCTCGACGAGGTCATCATCCTCTTTGTGCACGCGAACCCGGACGGCAACGACCTTGTGGCCGACTGGTACATGCGCCGCACGAATCCGCGCGAGCGAACACTCGCCGGTGTGCCACGTCTCTACCAGAAGTACATCGGGCACGACAACAATCGCGACTTCTTTGCGTCGACGCAGGCCGAGACCGAGAACATCAATCGCGTCCTGTATCACGAGTGGTCGCCGCAGATTCTCTACAATCACCACCAGTCGGGTCCCGCCGGCACGGTCGTCTGGTCTCCGCCGCTCCGCGATCCGTACAACTACAACCTCGATCCGGCAATCCTGCTTGGCTTCCAGGCGTTAGGTGCGGCCATGCACACACGGCTCGCCGTGGAGGACAAGCCCGGCGCGACGATGCGATCCGGGGGACCGTACGACGGCTGGTGGAACGGCGGCATCCGCAACACCGCGGCTTTCCACAACACGATCGCCCTGCTGACGGAAATGATCGGCAGCCCGACGCCGATGCGCATTCCGCTCGCCATGCAGCGGCAACTCCCCTCGGCGGACCTCGCGTTTCCCATCGCTCCGCAGGCATGGCACTTCCGGCAGTCCGTCGACTACTCGGTCTCGCTCAACCTCGCGGTGCTCGACTACGCGGCGCGCATGCGCGAGAACCTGCTCTACAACATCTACCGAATGGGGCGGCGCTCGATCGAACGCGGGAACACCGACACCTGGACGCCGAATCCCAAGCGACATGCGGCGCTCGCGTCGCGCATCGGCAATGCGGTCGCCCCAGACCTGGAAAGGGATCTCGCCAACTGGAACGAGCTCCGGCGCCCGGAACTCCGTGATCCCCGCGGCTACATCATTCCGTCCGATCAGGCGGACTTTCCCACCGCGACGAAGTTCGTGAACGCCCTGCGCGAGACGGGTATCGCGGTGCAGCGGGCCACGCGCGCGTTCGAGGTGCGTGGCAAGAGGTATCCGGCAGGGTCGTACGTGGTGCTCACGGCACAGGCGTTCCGCCCGCACGTCATCGACATGTTCGAGCCGCAGGTGCATCCGGACGTCTTCCCGATTCCCGGCGGCCCGCCCACGCCGCCGTACGACAACGCGGGGTGGACGCTCGCCCTGCAGATGGGCGTGGCCTTCGACCGCATCCTCGAAGGGTTCACGGGCCCGTTCGAGCCCATCACCGACTGGAACGTGGCGCCGCCACCGGGCGTGGTCACGACCGCGGCGGGGAGTCGCGCGTTTCTCAGCAGCCGTCGCGTGAACAACGCCGTGATCGCCGTCAATCGCCTCCTCAGGGCGGGTGAAGACGTCGGATACCTGTCGGCGCCGCTGACGTCGGCCGGGGTGACGTGGCCGGCGGGTTCGATCCTCGTGCGTTCAACGTCGACCACGCGCCGCGCCCTCGACGCCATGGCCCGGGAGCTCGGCGTGAACTTCACCGGCACCAACGTGCGGGCGCCGGCGACGGTGGTGCGTGCTCGTCAGGCGCGCGTGGGCCTGTGGGATCAGTACGGAGGCTCGATGCCCAGCGGGTGGACGCGCTGGATCATGGAGCAGTTCGAGGTGCCGTTCGAGCGCGTGTTCGCGCCGACCCTGGACGCGGGGAACCTCGGCGCGCGATTCGACGTGCTCGTGTTTGTCGATGGCGCGATTCCGGCCGCCGGATCGCGTCGCGGCGCCGACCCGGCGCCGATCCCCGACCTGCCCGCCGAATACCGCGAACACGTCGGTCGCGTGACCGTCGAGCGGTCCTTGCCGCGCATCCGGGAGTTTGTCGAAGCCGGTGGCACGGTCCTCGCCATCGGAGAGTCGGCCGCCAACCTTGCCGCGTTCTTCCAGCTGCCGATCGAGAGCCACCTCGTGGAGAACGGTGCGCCGCTTCCGCGCACGAAGTTCTACGTCCCGGGCTCGCTGCTGCGGGTTCGCGTCGACACCACGCATCCGGTGGCCGCCGGGATGCCGGGCGAAGTCGACGTGTTCTTCGACGACAGTCCCGTGTTCCGACTCGGTGCCGACGCGCAGGCAAAGGGTGTGCGACGCATCGCATGGTTTGATACCGCGTCGCCGTTGCGCAGCGGGTGGGCCTGGGGTGAGCGCTACCTCGAGGGCGGTGTTGCGGCGGCCGAGGCGCGGGTCGGCAAAGGGAGGATCCTGTTCTTCGGGCCGCAGATCCTGCAGCGCGCTCAGCCGCACGGCACGTTCAAGTTCCTGTTCAACGGCATCTTCACGAGTCCGGGAGGGTGATTGCGCTCCCTGTCGGCCTGACCCTTCCCGTCTGGGGATTCGTCACCGCCATCGCGTATGGCGTTTCGTGGCTGATCGTCCTCGCGTCGCTGTTCGTCGTGCCGCGCAACCGGCGGCCGGGGTCGGCGACGGCGTGGCTGATGCTGATCTTTCTGGTGCCGTACGTGGGGCTCGTGTTGTTCTGGCTGATCGGATCGCCCAAGCTGTCGCGTCGTCGGCGCGAACTGCAACGCGGCATCGACGAACGGATCGCGGCCGCCGTCAGCGCCGTGCAGCACGATCCCATCCTCGGCCCCGTCTTCGCACCCCCGATCTCGGCTCGCGCGGAACCGCTCGTGCGACTCGCGAGCAACCTGGGAGGCATGCCGGTCTGCGTCGGGAACCGCATCGAGCTGCTGCCCGACTACGATGAAGCGATCGCCAGCCTGACGAGGGCCGTATCGAGCGCCCTCGAGTACGTGCACGTCGAGTTCTACATCATGGCGATGGACGCCACGACGGAGCCGTTCTTCGTCGCGCTCGAACAGGCGGTGCGGCGCGGAGTGAAGGTCCGGCTCCTCATGGACCACATCGGCTCGCACAAGTACCCCGGCCGGGCCGCGATGGGCGAGCGCCTGACGCGCGCCGGTGTGGAGTGGCGCTGGATGTTGCCGCTGCGTCCGTTCTCGAACCACTGGAACCGGCCGGATCTGCGGAACCATCGCAAGATCCTCGTGGCCGACGGCCACACCGCGTTCACCGGTTCGATGAACATGATCGATCGGAGCTACCTGCTCGCGCGCAATCGCCGACGGGGGCTGTACTATGTGGACCTGCATTCCCGGATCACGGGGCCGTTGGTCGCCGAACTCGACGCCGTCTTCCGCACGGACTGGTACTCGGAGACCGGCGAGGTCCTTGGCCCGCCGCCCGTCTCGTGCTCCGGGGCGAACACAGTGCTCGGTCAGGTGTTGCCCAGCGGGTCCGGCTACGCCGACGACAACAACCGCAAAGTGTTCGTGGCGCTCATCCACGCCGCGCGTGAGCGACTGGTCATCACGAGCCCCTACTTCGTGCCTGACGAGGCCCTGATGACGGCGATCACCAGCGCCGCGCAGCGCGGGGTGCACGTGACGCTCTACTCGTCGTCCGTGGTCGATCAATACCTCGTCTCCCACGCCCAACGCTCGTACTACGAACAACTGCTCCAGGCCGGCGTGGAGATCCGCCTGTTGCGATCGCCCGTGCTGCTGCACGCGAAGCACCTGACCGTGGACGATGACCTCGCGGTGATCGGGTCCAGCAACCTCGACATGCGGTCGTTGACGCTGAACCTGGAGATCACGCTGCTGGCGTACGATCGCGGAGTGGTGGCCGACCTGCGCCGCGTCGAGGCGGCGTACCACCCGCAGACCGACGTCCTGGACCTCGCGACGTGGCGGGCGCGGCCGCTCGCGGGTCAGCTGCTCGACAACCTCGCACGACTCACGGCTGCGCTGCAGTAGTCCTCGGAGGCCCCTGTCGGGAACGTCGCGCTCAGTGACAGCGCCCGCGCCCCGGGTCCCAGATGCGGCCTTCGGTATCGAGGAAAGCGTGTCGGTATTCACCGGCACCGAGCGTGAGCTTGAGGACGCCGTGGTACCCCTGGACGCGCGCGACGGAGTTGGGAGCCGGCCGTCGGAAGCCGCGCAGGTCTGCGCCTCCGGTGCCGACGACGATCTGAGCAACGCCACGCACCGAGTCCATCACCGCGGCCGGATTCTGTGGCGCAAAGCGTTCATAGGTGTGGTCGTGTCCCACGATGACCACGTCGACGCCATGCGCATGCAGGACGCTGAAGAGCGCGGCGACGTCGGGGTCGCTGCCGTGATAGCTCGAGCTGAATCGGGGATGGTGCCAATAGGCCGCGGTGCACGCGCGCGGGTTGTCCACGAGATCCCTGCGCAACCACTCGACCTGTGCCCGTCGATCACTGGCGCTGAACCGCGAGTTCACGGCGATCTCGCTGTTGAGCGCGTATATGCGCCATGTGCCGAGGTCGTACGCATAGTAGCCCTTTCCCGTGAGGCCAGTGCGCCCACCGAAGTACGCGAAGTACCCAGACGCACCCTCGGTCTCATACTCATGGTTGCCGGGTACGGGCCGGATCTTGTTCATGATGCGTCGCGATGGGTCGCCCCACGACGGCGCCCAGCAACGCTCGAAGTCGCGCGCGCGACCTGACGGATACGCCAGGTCTCCGGCGGCGAACACGGCGTCGGCAATCCCGGCGACGCTGTCGGCGCGCAACACGCTGTCGACCAATGCTGCGGTGGCCTCATCGCCAGTCGAACTGCACGTGGCGATATCGCCAGCGCCGATGAGGATCGAAGCGCCCGGCAAGGCCGCCTCCTCGGTGAGTGCGGTGGCGGGCGGGGTTGACCGGACGGGTGGGGCGCACGCCGAGCCCCATGAAGCGGCGATCAGCAGGACTGCCCGGTAGCGCATGGGTCGCCGGTTGAGTGTTCAGGTACCGGAACTTCGCACGGTCCGCCCCGGTGTAGCCAGCAGATTCATCTGGTCCACGCTGCGTGTCGCTGCGCCCGGCACTTGCCGGAATAACGTTGACGCGGCGACGCTTCCTCGCCACTGTCTTGCGCGCGCCGGGCGTGTGGTCGCGTCGGCCTGAATCCTATCCCATGCTGGCTGAGTCTGTTCCGCAAGACACCTGGCGTTTGCTGTCGGTCATCCTGCCCCTGGTCGTCGCAGGCCTTCCGGCCGCCGCGTCGTCGCAAGCCCCGCCCCTGACGGGGCAGCAGCTCTATGCCGCGGCCTGCCAAAGCTGCCATGCGCCCGATGGGCGCGGGATGCCGCAGGCGCACGTCGGGTTTGGCGACGCGATTCCGGACTTCACCGACTGTTCGTACGCCTCGCGTGAAGCGGCGCAGGACTGGGAGACAGTGGTCGGCCGTGGGGGGCCCTCGCGTCGGTTCTCGCAGCGCATGCCCGCGTTTGCCGGTGCGCTTACGCCCGACGAAATTGCGCGCGTGGTCGATTACGTGCGCCGCTTCTGCACCGAATCGAGCTGGCCGCGCGGCGAGATGAACCTCCCGCGCGCGACGTTCACGGAAAAGGCGTTCCCCGAGGACGAGGTGGTGCTCAACGGCGAGTGGGTGGGCCGGGAGGGCGCCCGCGTTGGGACGAGTACGTTGATCGTCGAGAAGCGCGTGGGCTCGCGGACGCAGTGGGAGCTGCAACTGCCAGTGTCGGTGCGCGAGATGCCGTCCGGCGCGCCGGTCCATTGGACCGGGGTCCAGATGGGCGACGTGTCGCTGGCGCTCAAGCGCGCGGTGCTGCATAACGAGTCCGGCATCCTCAGCCTGGGGAGCGAACTCACCTTCCCGACCGGCGATCGGACGCGCGGCTTCGGCGACGGTTCGCTCAAGTACGAGCCGTTCTTCCTTGGCGCGCTCGCGTTCCCTGCCAACTTCTTTGCACAGGTGCACGGGGGCGTGGAGATTCCCTTCAGGAACACCGCGAGTACCGAGCGCTTCTTCCGTGGCGCTGTGGGCACGACCGTCTTCATTGGTGGCCGCGCGTTCAGCCCAATCGCCGAGGGGCTGTTCTGGAAGACGACGGCGGCGGGTGCGAGGTCGAACGTCGACTGGATCCCGCAGATGCAGGTGAGCCTGAGTCGTCGTCAGCATATCCTTGGAAGCGTCGGCTATCGCATCCCGATCACGAACCGCGCGTCGCGCAGCCGATCGCTCGTCGCCTACATCATCTGGGACTGGTTCGACGGTCCGCTGCTGGGAGGTTGGTGATGCGGGGTTCGATGATGCGCGCGATGATTGCGCTGGGGCTGGCCGCGGTGTTGCCGGGATGTGGGGCCGGAGGAACGCAGCTCGCTGCGGGTGCGGCCAAGTCCCCTCCGTTGTTCGAGACGTCCGAGCGCTGCATGGCCTGCCACAACGGGCTGACGACCGCCGACGGCGAAGACGTTTCGATCGGCACGTCGTGGCGCGCCACCATGATGGCGAACTCGGCGCGCGATCCGTATTGGCAGGCATCGGTGCGCGCCGAAACGCTCGATCATCCCGAGCTGGGTGCGGCGATCCAGGACGAATGCGCCGTCTGCCACATGCCGATGATGCGCTACCAGGCGCACGCCAACGGCGAACAGGCGGAGGTGTTCGCACACCTCCCGATCGACGCGGGCGCCGAAGGACCATCCGCGCTGGCGGCGGATGGCGTGGGATGCACCGTCTGCCACCAGATCCTCGACACGCAGTTCGGTCAACCGGAGAGCTTTTCGGGCCGCTTCACTGTGGACCAGAGTCTTCGCGCCGGACGTCGGCCTGTGTATGGCCCCTATGACATCGACGAGGGCCGGCGCGGCGTGATGCACTCGTCGTCACAGTTCATTCCCGCCAAGGGTACGCACGTGCGTGCGTCCGAACTCTGCGCGACGTGTCACACGCTGTACACGCAGGTCCACGACGCAGCGGGCAAGGTGGTTGGCCGGCTGCCCGAGCAGGTGCCGTACCAGGAGTGGAAACACAGCGGATACCAGACCAGGGTGAGTTGCCAGTCGTGTCACATGCCGCCCGTGGAGCAGCCGATGCCGATCGCCAGCGTGCTCGGCCAGCCACGGGAACAGCTCGGTCGCCACGACTTCCGCGGCGGCAACTTCTTCATGCTCAATCTGCTCAATCGGTATCGCGATGAGCTGGGCGTGGTGGCGCAGCCGCAGGAGATGGCCACGAGCGTGCGCAAGACGATCGACTATCTCCGGGAGTCCACTGCGCGCGTGACGATCGATCGGTCGCAGCTGAACGGCGATCGCATCGAGGCGGTGGTGGAGGTGAAGAACCTCTCCGGTCACAAACTGCCAACAGCGTACCCCTCGCGGCGGGCCTGGCTGCACGTCACGGTGCGCGACCGGGATGGGCACGCGGTCTTCGAGAGCGGTGCGGTGGCCCCCGATGGCTCCATCGCCGGCAACGACAACGATCTCGACCGCGCGGTGTTCGAGCCGCACTACCGCGAGATCTCGCAGCCGGGCCAGGTCCAGATCTACGAGTCGGTGCTGGCCGACACCGCGGGCAGGGTGACCACGGGCCTGCTGTCGGCGGTGCGCTACCTCAAGGACAACCGCCTCCTCCCTGACGGGTTCGACAAGGCCACCGCCCACGCCGACATCGCGGTGCAAGGTGAGGCCCTGGGTGACCCGGACTTCGTGGGCGGCGGCGATCGTGTGACCTACGTGGTGCCGGTCCCGCGCGGAGCGGGCCCGTACACGTTCACTGCGGCGCTCCGCTTCCAGCCGATCGCGTTCCGGTGGGCGCGCAACCTCGAGCGACACCCGGGTGCGGCGGAAGTGCAGCGGTTCGCGGCGCAATACGGCTCGATGGCGCACGTGTCCTCGATCATGATTCACGAGGTGTCCGCGACCGTCCGGTAGCCCTTGCGGCGCCGGCCCTCCCGGCGCCGATTCGGGCCGCACTCGTCGCAGCACCCGCAGATTCGCCGTCGGCCGGTGGCACGAGAGCCCACCATCAGCCGTATGGGAGTTCATGGGGCACGCTCGTCGCGCGAATCTGTTCGTGGTGATCGCCGCGCTTGGCATCGGCGGCGGGTGGGCGGCTGCATGGCTCTGGCCGAATGCCCCCCTCCTCGCGTGGTGGCTGGCCTGCGCCGTCGCCTTTGGCATCTATCTGTCGTTCTCGGGGGGGAGCGTCGGCCTGCCGGCGCGGGCGGCTCAGATCGTCCTCCTGCACGGCGTGCTGATTCCATCGAGCCTCCTCACGACCCAGCTCGCGGCGCGTCGGCAGGTCAGCTCCACGCACCTGCGCTACCGTGGCGTCCACGTCGAGACGGATTCGGTCACGATCGGGGCGGGCCTGCAGGGCGCGGATGTGCTGTTTCCGTTTGCACCCGAGCAGGAGACGCCGTGGCGACTCACCGTCGTGCGGCGCGCCGGGGCCTGGTTCCTCGTTCCGCCTGACGAGGTCGAACACGCCCGTGTGTCTCCCGACGCGTCGGCGCCACAGCCATCACTCACGCGACGGGTCGCGAGCCTGGTGCGCCTGCGCGAATCATCGTCGAGTGCGGTGCTCGGCGCGCTCCTCGCGGATACGGCGAGTCGCGCAGTCGTGCATGACGCCCGCGGTCGGCCGCTGGAGACGTTTGCGCTTGCGTGGCGAGATGGCGCCGTGGTGCTTCGATCGCAGACGATGGGTGACTTTCTCCTCGCTCCCGCCAATCCCCGGCTCGCTGCACGCTATCAGCGCCTGCTCCGCGCCGGGACGTCCCTCGCGGCACTGGACCGCGCGGGCCCGCGCGCGAACCTCGTCGACCTGCCCCTCGACCGATTCGTACGGGTGCAGGAGCTGTCGCGGCGTCAGGACGTCAACGGCAACTGGCCCGGTCTCCTCGCCCCGCTGGTCGAACGTGCCGGCGACCGGCGCTTCCTGCTGTCCGCGGTCAGTCCGCTCGTTGCCCGTGACGCGATGGCGGAGACAACCCGTGGAATGCGTTTGGCCGATTCCACGCGCGTCGAGGTCCGTCATGGCGGCGGCACGTGGCGATTCGACCTGGTGAGCACACGGCGCGAACGGTCAGCCGCGCCGGGGCTCTCCATCAGGTTTGTGCGCAACCCGCGCCCGCTCGACGCTCCGCTGCCGAGCGGCACCAGTTGCGTCGACGGTGAAGCGTGCGGGCTGCTGTCCCTGCGGCAGTTGTCGGCCCCGGCCGCGTACGTGTGGCTCGGGTCGGCGGGCCTCGATACCACGCGCTTTGCCCTGCTCGCGAGCCTGCGGCCCGCCGCCGACGGCTTTGACGTCGCGGTCGACCGCCAGGTGCTCCACGTTCAAGGTGCGGCCGCCACCTACGTTCCCGCGACGCGCGCGCACATCACCCCCAACGGGTCACGCGAGGCGGCGTCTGCCAACCCCACGCACTTCGTGATCCTGGCCGCGGCCGAGAACCAGCTCGAAGGGTTGACGCGGATCGCGATCGTGGCTGGCGCGCTCACGGTGCTGCTGCTCGTGGTGTGGCAACTCGTGCGCATGAGTGGCGGAATGGTCGCGCGCAATCGGAGCGTGAGCGAGCACGGGCTCGCCCTCGCGCTGAGCGCGTTCCTCGCGCTTCTCGTCGCTCGGCTCACGGTCGGCGCACGCGTCACGTTCTTTCCGCCGTACAACGAGGCCGGGCTGGAGACGGCGATTGGCATGACGGTCGCCATCACGGTCGTGGCCCTCGGGCTGCTACTCTGGTCGCGGTGGGTGCCACCGCTGCTCGTGGGACTGCACGATCGATCGAACCTCGCCTGGACCCGGGTGCGCGCGTGGCGGCCGTTTGCCAACGTGCGCAGCCGCGCGCGCCGCGGTTCGCTCATCCGGTGGTATGCCGCGGCAGTCATCACGCTTGGGCTCCTCGTGATTGCTTCACGGAGCGCCACGCTCAACGGGCTGCTGGTCGGCGCTCTCGTACTTGGCACGTGGTTTCTGCTGGCCTGGGTCAGTGCCTTCGCCGGGTCAACGTTTCACCGGTTTGACGGTGGGCCGTGTGAGGTCATCGAGCACGCCGTCGACGTCGAGCGCTCGCTCACGGACGGTCGCCTGCTGTCCGCCGCTGATCGACAGCTGGCGCTGGTGCCGCTGCAGTGGACCATCGCGCTATGGATGCCTCCCCTGGGCGTCGCCATCGCGGTGGTGCGCTGGGTTGTGTCTGTTGTGCGTCGGGCGGAACCTGGCTCGCGGCCCGGCCTCGCGCAGTTTGGCGTGATGGTGTCGGTCGCGGCGATCGCGGCACTCAAGTGGATGAGCGAAAACGGGGCGATGGCGGCGTTCCTGCTCGTTGTCCTGGTCGCGCTCGTGAGCGTGCGCATCGGACGCAGCCTGGCCGCGCACCTCGCGCTCGCCTCCAGAGCAGGCGTCGCGGCGATTCCGTGGTGGCAGGTGACCCTGCTGCTGGCGGCGCCGCTCCTGTTGCTGTTGCCGCTCGCGGCGCTCGACATGGGCCTGCTGCTGGTCATGGCGATTCCAATCGGCGCGGCCGCGCTGCTTGCCGTCGGTTGGACAGCCCTGGCGCGCGCCGGACGCATCGCAGTGAGCCTGCTCATCATCGCCGTCGTGTGGTTCATGGGCTCGCGCGTGCTCTTTCCCTCGATCGGCGTCATTGGGTCGCGCGACGCCACGTACGTGGACCAGGCGACCGCATTCGAACGCATGCAGGGCGTTCTGGGGTTCCGGGTGCCAATCGGGCCAATCAATCGCTCGCTGGAACGGGCAGCGGCGCGCGCGGTCGCCACGGTCGACCAGGCCGCGGCGGAGCGCCTGCTGGTCGCGGCCCGACCGGGCGAAGCGCGCGACCTGCTCATCCCGTCGATCGAGCAGACCTGGGGAACACGCGCGTACGCTGCGGCGGGGCTGCTCGGGCGAGGGCTCGGTCGCGCGCCGGTGGGACGCGGCGGCATCGCCGAGGCCGTCTCATACGCCGAGAACAGCTATGCGGTGTACGTGCTCCAGGAGCATGGCGCGGTGGGGGGCGTGGCGTTGCTGCTGGCGTATGCGTGCTTTGTGGTTGCGATCCTGCTCGCCCTCAGGCGTCAGGCAGACACGGTCGGGCTGCGGGCGAGTCGCGCCCTCTTTCTGGTGGCGGCATTGCTCATCGCGATTCCGGCGGCCTACGTCGCCCTGTCCAACCTCGGCGTGGTGCCGATCACCGGCCAGAACATGCCGTTCCTGGGCCTCAACGCCTGGAGCGACGTGGCCCTGTGCGCCGGGGCGGTCGGAATGCTGCTCGCCGGCGGCATGCGTACGCAGACCATGCACCCACCAACGACCTGATGCGCATCTTCCTTCGGCGGTTGGGTTGGACGCTGCGACAGGTCGTGGGTGCGATCGGCTTCGAGCACGCGGTGTTTCTCCTCGCCCTTGCCGCACTCGGTGTGAGCATCGTGCTGACGGTGACCGCGAGTACCGGATCCATCGCCGATCTCACGTACGACGGAGCACGCGACGAGACGCGCGCTCTGGTGCGCAACCGTGGCGGCGACTTCGTGTCGCACGCACGCGTGCGCCTTTCGTCTTCGGGGCAACGCATCGTGGTTGATTCGCTCACCGCAACCGGTGACTCCACGGAGCTGCCAGCGCTTGGGCGCGGCGGCTATCTGCGGGATCAGATCGATGCGTTCAACGCCGAAGCGAGCAAGCGTGCCTGGTTGCCGGCGCTGCTCGGACGCGAACCGACCGGTCCGCCCGCGGTGTCGCGTTCGTTGCTCAGGCTCGCGCGCACCGATGCGGGGACCTGGGTCGTGAGCGAACGCATGAACGCGTCGCCGCATGCCGTCAGGGCGCCAGGCACCGAGCGCGAAGGAGCGATCGTGCGCCCTGCAGGCGCACGCACCGGGCCGGGAGTGATCCGTCGCTTCGCTGACGAGTTGCTCGACGGTCGCACGACGTCATCGCGCGTCGATGCGCCGGCCGCGTGCCACGCACGAGTGATCACGCCCAGGGAGCGACTGCTTTCCTGTCTTTCGCCAGCCGGACTTGGTGTGGGCAAGGGCTTTGATCTTCGTGTAAAGAGCGACGGCGCCGATTTCGCCGGGGGCGGACTCGCGTTGTCGCGCGAAGACGGCTCCGCGTTCTGGCTGAACGGCGCCCGCGTCCTGCGCGAAGCCCGCGCGCGCACGGGCGACCTGGTGTTCCTTCCGGGAACGGGCGCGCTGGCGTTTTCGCGCATTGACCCGGACCGCCTGAGCGGCCCACAGTGGATCAACGGACGCTCAACGTTCCAGGCGACCGGCACGGGTTCGCTGCGCCACTTTGCGCGCGCGGGCCGGCTCATGGCACTTCCTGACGGCGAGCAGACGCTGACGCTCAGCATCGACGCGGCGCTCACCCGCGACATCGATGAGGAACTCGCGCGCTTCATCGCCGAGCGGCGTGACTACGTCGAGCAGGCCTCGGTCGTGGTGATGGACCTCGCGAGTGGCGAGCTCAAGGCCATTGCCGAATCGACCACAGGCGACGAGCCGCTGCTGGCCATGGAGCCGGTACTGCTTGGCTCGATGAGCAAGCCCCTGCTCGCGGCGGCGATCCTCTCGCAGCAGCCGCGACTCGCCGACCTCACGATCACGAGGAGCGAAGGGCGCTTTGGGACGGTGCGCGGCCTGCCGCTGGTCGCCGGGATCGCCAATCCATCGAATGGTTGTCCGGCGGTCGTGGACTTCGAGCACTTTCTCGAGTGTTCGTCGAATCAGTACGCTGCCGAGTTGTTCATCGCCTCGTTGCAGGATGGGGCAGGGGCGACCATCACCGATCGTCGTGGGCGTGTCGGGGGCGCGGTGCTGTCACAGGCGCCGGTGGTGGATGGGCTGCTCGGGCTCTTCGATGACGTGGACGTGGTTGCTGATCGTCGTGCGGGCCGCACCTCGCGCCTCTGGCGTCGGGACACCGTGCCCAATCCCGCGATCGACGTCGTACCGCGCGACGCGAGCCTCCTGCCGTGGGTCTCGCGACCGTGGTTCATCTATCCCGACTCCATCGGCGTGCCGGTGGACTGGCTGGCCCGGTTTGCGATCGGGGGATGGGAGAATCGATGGACGCTGGTCGGGGCGATGGAGGCCTACGCGCGGATTGCCACTGATCGCCGGGTGCACCTGTCCGTGCGCCAGCAGCCCGCGGGGGGCGTGGCGCGGTTTGGCAGTGTGCCGCGTGAGGCCGCGCGCGCGTTCGCCAGGGTGCGCGGCGGCCTGGCGCTCGTCACCAGTTCGGGCACGGCGTCGGGGCTCGATCATACCATTGCCGCGATCGGCCGGTTTCCTGATTCGATGGTCGTGATGGGCAAGACCGGCACGCTCAACGAAGCGGCGTCGGCCGATGCACCGGATGGCGTGTTTCTCAAGGCACTGGCCCTGGTGGCGGGTATCCCGGCTTCGTCGTCGGCGAATGCGCCACTCCGCTGTGGGGTCGGGGCTATCGTGTACCTGACGTTCCGGGACGATTGGGTGGAACGTACGGGGGCGGTGTCGACCGCGGCGCTGCCAAGCCTTCATCTCCAGTTCGCCCGCTCGTCGCTGGCCGGCGCGCTGGCCCGGCAGTGGCGGCGCCACGACCCCTGTGCGGGATCGAACGCGGCGCCACGTTAGGCCTTCCCCAGGGATCCCCCGAGTCCAACGACGTGTCCGACTACCTCATCATCGGCCCGACCAAGTCCGGAAAGACCGGCCTCCTGGCGACACTCGCGCAGGCCTCCTGGTCCTACGAACTGACCGAAGAAGGCACCAGCGTGCGCGTCCTGCGCCCGAACCCCGCCATGAGCGCGCTCGCCGACCTGGCGCAGGGCACGATTCGCGAGGGCATGTTGCCCATGAGCGCAACGAACGAGGTGATCGAATACGAATTCACGCTGCACGTCCAGCGCCGCAAGGTCGCGTTCCTCCCCTGGCCAACGCAGGAGACCGAGGGGCGGTTTTCGCTCTGGGACGGCCCTGGCGGCGCCCTCTTTCCCAACCCCACGGCGGGCGGCGCGTCGTTCGACATCGTCGAGTATCGGCGATTCCGGGATGCGCTCGTCGAGTCACTGACCCGGGCGAGCGGCCTGATGCTGTGTCTCGACTCCACCGACAACACGCGGGCCCTCGAGATGTTCGAGGCGCTGCCGGGCATCATGCGCGACACCGGGCTCGCCACGCTGCCATGCAAGCGCGTGGCGGTCTGCCTGACCAAGGTCGATTCGCGGTTTGCGGACAAGGGCACGGAAGCGCGCGCCACAGCTGAACGTGAATCTCCGCAGGCCTGCTGCCGCTCCTTGCTGCCGAGCGTGATCTTCCGCGTGCTCTCGACGTTCTGCGCCGACGCGCAGTTCGGGTTTGGGTGGACGTCGGTCTACGGGTTCACGCCGGACGGATCCCCAAACTACGACGAGGCCAACCAGCGCCTTGCGCAGTGGGAGCTGACGGCGGCTGGCGCCAACGCGCTCATCGAGCGCTGGGTGCCGTTCCGCGTCATCGACCCGTTCCTCTGGCTTGCCACCGGCACCGCGCGCGACCTGGAGGTCTACGCTGCCGGCGAGCTGCCGCACATGTTTGCTCCGTCACGCTGAATGCAGGTCACGGTGATCGGACCGACCGGTTCCGGCAAGACGATGTACCTTGCCGCGCTCCTGCGTGCCGCGTTCTCCGTGCGGCGGGCTTCGCGTCCGATGGTCGTGCGCGCCGATCCGCGCAGCGCCGCCGCCGTCGCGCTCGATGACTCGGCCACCGCACTCCTCTGCGGGCGCAGCGTGCCGGCCACGAGCGCTGTTTCCCTTCTCGAGTTCTTTGTCGACCTGCCGGGATCCAGGTTGTTCGGCATCGGAAAGGAGTCCATGCGACTCTCGATGGTCGACGTACCCGGCGGCGGGTGCATGCCGGCGCCCGGGTGTGAGGTCGACGCACTCGTGGTCCAGTCGATGGCTGCCTCCGATGCCCTGCTGGTCGTGGTACCCGCGGCGCCGGCAGCGCGACCGGCCGACTTCACCGAGCGGCTCCGGCACATCATCTCCCTTGCTGTGAAGACGCGCCGTCAGCGCCAGACGTTTGCGTTCACGCGCATCGCCGTCGTCCTGACCATGGCCGAGCTCCTCGTTGCTGATCAAGGGCACGCGGCGCTGGCGACGCTCGAACTGCGCGACAGCGCGCACGAGGTCGCGGCCGCATGCGCGGGTCTGCCGTCACTCGTCAGGCAGCATGTGCCCCCTGGTGGCGACTGGTATTCCATGGTCTCAGCGCTTGGCTTTGATGTCGCGACGGGGGAGGTCGCGTGCGAAGCCTCGACCTCCGGATGGCAGCTGCGCACCAATGGCCAACCCTTTCGCGACGACTGGTTGCCATATCGCGCGTTCGAACCGCTGGAGTTTCTTGCGCGAGGTGTCTGCTGGAGGGAGCGGCCATGAGCGTGATCCAGGTGATACGGCATGGTCGCGCCCGCCTTGGTGCGGGCCTTCGTAGCGGGATCGGCCGCGGGCTGCGGCGCGCGCAGGGCAGGCCGACGCGCGCGGCGGCGCTGGTGGCGTTCCTCATGGGGACGTCGTGGGTCGCGACCGAGGTGACGTTGCGCGGTGGTGAGGGCGGCATCGTCATCGACTGGATGCTCGTGACGACGTGTGCGATGATCGGCACCGTGGTGGGTCTCGGGACGCGCGGGCGCATGACCACGGCCGGTGAGGTCGCGGCCAACACCGAGCTGGCCGAGCTCGTCGTGCTCGCGATGTTCATGCTGCCGGCCCTGATGCTCGTCGTGTACGGCGTGGCACTGCTGTTGTCCGCCGGCATCGTGACGGCGGAGTGGGCGGTGTGGGTCGTCGCGATCACGCTCTCCGTGTTGCTGCAGCTGACGGTCTACGCATTGGCGATCGGCATGCTCGTCGCGATCGCCGAGGCCGGCATTGTCGGGCTCGTGGGTGTGGTGGTGTACATCGTGTTCATCACGGCGATGGGTCTCAGGTTCGCCGGCGATGGCACCGCGGCGTGGGACTTCACGATTACCAGATGGGTCGGTGGGTTCCGGGAAGGCATCCAGCCATGGACGTTTGTGGTGACGGCGTTGCGCCGCGCGCTCGCTCCGCTCGACCACGGCGCGCTGATGTCGGTGCTCGGTTCTGTCGTCCTCGGCGCACTGCTCGCGTTGGGCGGAGCGCTCACGCTGCGTGGCGCACGGCGCGCCCTGATGCGATATGTCCGGCTGCGCCCATACCTGCCGATGGGCGCTGCTCCTGTGCCCGACTCGGTGCCCCTGATCGATCGACGGCTTCTGTTTCCCGCGGCGACGTACATCGCGCTGCTGTTCGGTACCATCCTTGTCGTGCGGGTCTTCTGATGGCCCATCCCACGATGTTCGATCGCGCGATGCGGCTCCTGCCGGCCATGAACTGGGAGATGCATGTGCTGCACAGCGGCGTTGGTCGCATGGCCACGCGTCGACCCTGGCTCGGGGTGCCGTTGGCGACCGCCGCGATCGTGGTGCTGTGGCTGTTGTACTGGGCCGCGGTGCCGCTGGTGCTGATCACGATGTTCGTCGCGTGGCTTGTCCGCCCGCTGGAGGGCTGGCTGGGAGGTCGACCGTGACCACGACGACGTGGGAGCATTTCGTCTATGGCAAGCGCGTGCAGGCTCCGGACGGGCCCATCGTTCCGGGGTCGGAGCACGGCTGTACCGGTCGCAGCGCAAACTTTCCGATGGCGCTGGCGGGAGAGTGTCACCCGGCGAAGATCGGGCTCGGTGATCGTGACCCGCGGCGCTGGGCCCAGTGCGCATGGGCAAGGACGGGCGGCATCGTCACGGGTGTGGCGATGCTCGAGGGAACGCCGTGGGTCATCTGTGGGCGACAGCGGGAACGATCCGAAGGCGGGGAAGGTGTCGACGGACGCTTCTACTCCGAGGTCCACTATGCGGCGGCGGACGCCACGCAGCTCGCACCGCATGCCATTGCCGGGCTGGCGAAGGTGCTGCTGGTGGAGCCGCGCACCACGGTCGACCTGGACCTCGCACCGCTCCAGGTCGTGGACGACGACCCGCAAGTGCTCGCGCCGGAATGGTTCGACGGCGTGCGTGTCCTGTTGCGTGGCGTGATGTCCGGCGTGCCGGTGAACGTGCAGGACTGGGAGACGATGCCCGAGGCATTCCTCCAACTCGCGTCTGCCTGCCTGGCGGCCATGCCGGCGACGCTCCGCTGTCGGATCCCGGTAGGCGCGGGGCTCATGACCATGGATACCGCGGTGGCGATGGCCTCGGGCATGGCGGCGCTGGGAGGCCTGCGTGTCATCGGAGGAAACCCGAAGAACGCGCAGGACTTCGATCTCACGCCCGGCATCGCGTATGTGGAGTGGATCGAGCCGCTGGTGCGCCAGTGCACGACGGTCGCGCAGGTGGCCGCGGTCGTGGCGCGCCGGCTGCCACGGCTCACGGCCCCGGACGCGATCGCCTACGACCTCGACTGGCGTGCGGCGTCCCTCCGGGTCGCGCGCGCGGTGCGCGAGCAGTCGGCGATCGGCGCGATCCTGTCCGGGTCGGCTCCCGCCGCGAGCGCGACCGCGGCCGAAGACTTCGTGGAATCCCGGGACGAGCTGCTCGAGGCGCTGCTCGAACGCGCCCTGGAGTCTCGCACCATCCATCCGCTCCTCGTCGACTCCGCCGCACCGGCCTTTGCCGAGGCATGGAAACGCGCCCTGAGCGCGTCTGGCGGCGAGGTGTTGCGCACTCGGCGGGCGCTGGCCATGCTGCTTGGCGTCGAGTCGATCACCGATGCGCGCGAGCTGGCGCACGTTGCGGCGTTCGACGTTCCCTCTCCGGCACGTCAATCTGTCGTTGACCGCCTGACGAGGGCGGTGGGCGCGTCAACATCCGGCGATGCGTGGATTCCGCTGCTCACGTCCGCCGATGGCGCGGCGTGGGTCGATCAATGGGTCGACGCGGCAAGCGCACGACTGTCATGGCTTGCGCTGCGCGAAGCGGCCCGCCACGGACCCTCGCACCTCCTCGACGCGCTTGGCGACCAGCCGATGGCCCAGGTCGCGCGCCGCCTGGCCGGCGGCTCGAGTGTCGAGGCGCCGGACCTGTCGGCGCTCTTCGCCAATATCGAGCGCGACGACGCGTCTGCCGTGGATGCCCTGGTGAACCGATGGGCGGAGCACAGTCCCTGGATGGCGTTTCACATCGCCGAGTGCGCCCTCGAGCACGGCGTGTCGTCTGCGCTCTCGGCGAGTGATGGGGCGCGGTCCGACATGGCGCGTCGGCTCGTGACCGAGGTGTTGCGCGACGAGCGACCGCTCGGCGGGCTCATGGTGCGGGCCCTGCTCGCGCAGCGAGCCACGTTCGTGAGCGAGTCCCAGCGAGGGGCACGCCTGCGCGAGCGCCTGGGTGCTGTCGTCGGAGATCCGTATTCGGCGGCGCTCTTTGGCGGCGAGCCACGAGGGTGCACGGGACCGTTTGGGGCTGCGGCATCGGACTACTTCGCCGCGGAAGGCATGGATGCCCGGGACGCCGACCTCGTGATGCAGCAGTTCGGGCGCTATCAGGGCGACGCGCAGGTGCTTGCCGTCGACCTGTTGCGTCGATGGATCCAGCAGCCACCTGCCCGAGGGCTCAACGGCTATCCGGTGGCCAACGCGATCCGTCGCTTTGCGCACGGCGAGCCCACCCGCGACCTGATGCTCAAACCCGAGGAACGCAGCACCGTGGTGCGCATCGCGCAGGCGCTGCAGCTCCCGACGGGCACCATGCTGCGTGCGGCACACGACGAGACGCTGCTCGATGTCGTCGTGCAGCTCTGGAGAGCGCCCGAGCCAGTGCCACTCGGCGTCGAGCAGTTGCAGGTGCTTCTCGAGGATGTGCTCGACGACCCGGATGTACGCGCGCGCTGGACGAACCGCATCCGCAGTCGCGACTGGGGTGGCGCGCCCGGGTGGCGCTGGGTGGCCGGAACGGCACGCGCGGTGACGGAGGTCGAGGAGGAGGTGCTGCGCAAGCTCAAGGGTCGTCGACTGCTGCACCTGCTGATGGCCGACGTCCCGTTGCCCGATCGCGCGCTCGAGAGGATCACCATGCCGGAGCTGGACGCGTACCTCGACCAGCGCCCACGCGACGGCCTGCCGGTGTCGGAACTGCGGATCGAACTCACGGCTCTTGGCCGGTTGCTCGACGCGGCCGTGTCACGCGGGCTCAAGGGACTGGTGAGGGACGTGGCGGTGCGCGCGGTGGCGATCGCGAGCCGCAAGCTGTCGAAGGAGTCCGTGATCGAGAGCGTGAGCACCGATCGCGGGTTCCTCAAGCGCATGATCCAGCGCGACAAACTTCCCGAAACGCCAACCGAACTGCTGCAAGCGGCGTTGCGACACCTGGACGCGGACCCGGCGTCCTTTGTGCGGGACCACTGGAAGAAGAAGCGCTGAAAGCCGCCCGCCCCTGTTGCGTCCGGGAGCGGCGGCGGAGATTCGAGCCATGTCTGCCTGCCGGGTTCTGGCCGCGATCGTACTGAGCGCAGGGACGCTGGCGCGCGCCCAGTCCCCGGCCGCGCCGACGGACGGTGGGCAGGTCGACTCCGCGCGCACGATCGCCCGCGCCTGCGACGCGCTCCGCTACGGCGCGGAGGGACTGCGCGAATCGGACCGGGAGCGTCAGGCCGTGCTCCTGCTCCGGCGTGCCGCGCGGGCCCGCGTGCCGCGCGCGGCCAGCGTGTGCCTCGTTGCCCGAGCTGACGTGCGCGCGCTCGCCGGCGACGTGGCCTTTCTCATCGACAGCATCTCCGCGTTCCTGCGGACCCTCGACGAGTTTGGCGAGCGGCGCGCCGCGACGGATCTTCGACTGATGCGTGGTGGCGCGCTCATTGCACCCGGACGTCTCCAGATGGCGCGCGACGATCTCGCGCGCAGCATGGCGGACGCACGCGCCATTGCCGACACCACGCTGGAGTTCTACGCCGCCCTCAACCTCTCACAGCTCCTGTACGCGAGCGGTGACCCGGTCTCGGCGTTCCGGCCGGCGAAGCGGGGGATCGACCTCGCACCACACCTCGCCGCCGCCGAGCGCGCAGTCGCGGTGTCGCTCGAGGGAGACATCCTCGCCAATCAGGGGCAGTGGGTCGAAGCCGCGGCGCTGTACGACAGTTCGTCGCGACTCGCGCTCCAGGCCGGATACGCCGGGGGGGCGGCCCACGCCATGGAGCTGCGGGGTTCCATGGCCATGCGTCTCGAGCAATGGGACCTGGCACAGGCTGTCCTCGAGGCGGCCCTGCGTACCCTGACACGTGGCGGCTATGGTGGCAACGTCGGCCAGCTCAACTACCTGCTGGCGAGTGTGGCGTTGCGACGCGGTCGGTTCAGGGAGGCTCACGTTCGACTGAACGCTGCCGCGCGTGACGCCCTCGCCGACGGCAACCTGCTGTACTTCATCAGGCTCAGGGAGGCCGAGCTGCGCTGGCGCGAGGGCGACCTCGATGAAGCGGCCCGTCGTCTGCATCAGGCAGCCGATGTCATGGACCAGTACCGCACGACACTGACCCATCGCGACGTGCGCCTGACCGCCTTCGAGGCCTCGCCTGATGACACCGATCCCGATGCCGGAGTGGCGTCGATCCTCGCGGCACTCGTGGTGCACGGCCGCGCGCGCGAAGCGCTGGAGATCACGGAGCGCAGCCGAGCGCGCGAGCTGATCGCTCGGTTGCGTGCGCCAACGGCCGCGCGCGACGCGAGCGGCCTGGCCCTGCGGCTCCAGCGTGGATTGCCGTCGGGCGTCGCTGTCGTGGAATATGTGGTGGGCCGCGGTGGAGAGCCGACGTCGATCCTCCTCGTGACCCGCGACACCATCCGGGGGTTCGTCACCACGCCCGTCGATTCGCTCGAATCGCCAATCGCCAGGCTGCGTGCCACCCTTGAGGGCAGCGGCAACGCGGTGAGTGTGGCCTCCACGTTAGGCGCCGCACTGGTGGATTCCGTCGTCGCGCACCTCCCACCGACGACCAGCACGCTCGTCATCGTCCCCGATGGCGCCCTGCATCGCGTGTCGTTCGACGTCCTGCGGCTCGCCGATGGACGCTATGTCTTCGAGCGGTTGGCGACCAGCGTCGCGCCTTCCGCGGAGGTCGCGCTCGCGATGTTCGAGTCCGCCCGGCAGGTGGGCGAGGGCGTCGTGGCGGTCGGTGGCCTCACCTACCGGTCGGCAGTCGGGGACTCGCTTCCCCCGTTGCCTGACGCGGCGCGTGAAGCGGCCATGGTCGCGAGGCTGAGTCGGGCGTCGACGCTCCTGCGCGGAGCGAGGGCCACCATCGCCGCCTTCGCCGCGACCGTGCGTGACCCTCGCGCCATCATCCACATCGCCACTCATGCGAGAGCCGACGAATACGGCGTCGGGAGCGGCGCGATCGCCTTTGCCGCGGACAGCAATGATGACGGAATGTTGACGGCAACCAGCCTGCTCGACCTTGGGGTCCGCGCCGACCTGGTCGTCCTGTCGGCCTGTCGCAGCGGCATTGGCCCTCTGGTGCGAGGGGAGGGCATGCAGGCGCTCACCGCGCCGTTCGTGGCCGCCGGGACGCGATCTCTGCTCGCGACAATGTGGATCGTCGGAGACCGCTCCACGTTCCCGCTGATGACGGAGTTCTACCGGGAGCTCGCCGGCGGGCAGCCGGTGGCCGAGTCGCTGCGCCGCGTGCGCGTGCGTGCCTGGCGATCCGGCGCACCGCCGCGAGAGTGGGCCGCGTTCGTGGCCGTTGGCGATCCCACCGTGCGCATCGCATTGGATGCGCCACGTTCACCGCACGTCGTCTGGGTGGCCGTGGCGGCCCTGATGGCGGCGGTCGCAGCCTTCGCCGGGTATCGGACTGTGCGCCGCGCCTAACGGGGGTCTGTGGCGCACGGTCTGTACGTTCCACGGTGCCCCGAAGCGCATGCCAAGCGCACCACGAGAGCGTCGCAGCTGGTCAGTTGCCCTCGGTCCGGTTGAGACCGTGCCCCCGCTCAGAGCGCCGAGGGCGAAGGCGCGCGCACCACGAAGGGGTCTGATGGCTGGGCCGCGGCGAGCGCTTCCCGGATGCGGGTCGACAACAGGTCGAGCGCGACTGGCTTGGTGAGGACCTTCTCCGCGGACCAGGGCGAGCTGCCCTTGCCCACCGCTCCCGGAGTCCCCGACATGCACAGGACGGGAAGGTGCGGCGCCGAGTCCTGAATGCGACCCACCAGGGCTTCACCGCCCATGCGCGGCATCACGAGGTCGGTGAGCACCAGGTCCACCGCCCATTGGTGCGTGTCCAGCAGCTCCAGCGCGGCAACGCCATCTTCTGCCTGAAAGACTTCGTAGCCGAGTCGCGTGAGGTACTTCGCAAAGACCTTTCGGAGCGCCGGCTCGTCGTCCACAACGAGCAGGCGGCCCATGCCCCGCGCAGGTGCCGCTTCGCGCCTCGAGGAGGCGTCCACATCACTCATGGTGGCGAGCGGCAGGTACACGGTCACCGTCGTCCCCTTCTCCACCTCGGAGGCGAGCGTCACCGTGCCACCGGCGCTCGTGACGATGTCGCGCACGGTCGAGAGACCAAGACCAGTGCCGAGCCCCGACGCCTTGGTGGTGAAGAAGGGCTCGAAGGCACGCGAAAGCGTGGAGGTATCCATGCCCCGACCGGTGTCCCTGAGGCGGACAAACGACCACGTGCCCGCCGGTGCGTGCGCGTGAGCGTCGTCGTCGAAGTCCGCGGACGAATGCACGCCGACCGCGATGGCCAGCTCACCCTCGCCCCCCATCGCATCCCGCGCATTGATGGCAAGGTTGAGCAGTACCTGCTCGAGCTGCACATCGTCGAGCGACACCAGCACCGGCGCGTCGGGAACATCGAGCGTCACGCTCAGCGACGATGGCAGCACGGCACGCAGCGTCTTCTGCGTTGCTCGCACTTCGGCCACCAGGTCGAGCGTGCGCGCGCGGAGGGGCGTGGGTCGGCTCAGGGCCAGAAGCTGGCGCGCCAGGGCGCCCCCTCGCTCGGCGGCCAGGCTCACGGCCGCCCACTCGTCCGTGCGATCCCCGGGACCGAGGAGCTGCGCGAGCTTGGCATTTCCGAGCACGACCGACAGCAGGTTGTTGAAGTCGTGCGCGATACTGCTGGACAGCTTGCCCACGACTTCGAGCTTCTGCGACTGCCGCAACTGCGCTTCGAGCTGAACGCTCTCGGTGACGTCGCGGAGGTTGACCACGACGCCGTTGACCGACGGGTCGCTGCGCAGGTCAGTCATGACGGCGTCCACCTCACGTGTGCCGGCGCCTGCGGTCACCTGCCAGCGCTCGGCCTTGCCTGGTGACGTGCCGCTCCCCGCAAGGAGCTGCTTCACGTAGGCGGGATCGATGAACTGCTGCAACGGTTGCCCGGTCACCGCGGCGTCCGCGGCGCCGACCAGCCGAGTAAAGGCCGGGCTCGCATAGCGGATGATCCCGTGGTTGCAGATCACCAGGATGGCGTCGGACGACCGCTGTACGAGCGAGCGAAAGCGTTCGCCCTGCGCGGCGCGCGCGGTGGCCTCATCGAGGAACTCGCGTTGTGCGAGGTGCAGTCGCGCGATGACCAGCATCATGAGCCCGCACCCGCCGAGGATCAGGCCGGAGATCGGGCCCTGGATGTCCTGTCGCCAGAACTCCGCGATGAGCAGCACGGCAACGATCGCCGTCGCCACGTAGGGCAGAACCGTGAGGCCGGTGTCGACGGCGACCGGTCGGCCCCTGCCCTCGTGCGTCGTTGTCTCCGGGACTCCGAGCGCCGCAGCGGCGACCAGGCCACCCGCGAGGGCGAGGAGCATGTCTCCGACGGCTCCGCTCCCCGGCGTTCCCACGAGGTTGCTGTGGTCGTAGGCGATGTCGGCAATGGACGCAAAGATGGTCCCCGAGGCGAGGAGCGCTGGCCATGTGGCAAGGCCGCCGGTGGGTCGGGACATGAGCATCGCAGCGCCGAACACCACCGCCAGTTCACCGGGAAACAGGATCCCAACCCGACTGAGGATGCCCACCTGGAACGCTTCGAGGTGGCTGTAACGGATCACCGAATACCACGCGAGCGTGGCCGTCGTCACGACGACCATCAGGCCATTGAGAAGCAGCTTGGCTCGACCCGCCGAGGTCGCGGGCCACGGGAGGAGAAACCAGAGCGCGGCGACTGTGGCCGGGAAGTAGAGGTTGTACATCGCCCATGCGCTGCGTTCGATGATCGCGAGCGGTAGTGCGTCGTACACGACCCAGAGCAGGGTACCAAGGCCGGAAACCGTCCACGCGATTCCGAACAGCCACCAGCCGCGGGTGAGGCGGGCGTCATGGCGCGATCGCCACCCAGCGACGAAGGCTGCCCCGGCTGGCGCCACGTAGAGCGGCATGAACACCAGGTCGTTGACGATGCCGCGGCTGACGTATCCCAGAATCATTGCCGTGGCCCACACCAGGTACGCCGCCACGTAGCCCCATACCAACCACCGCACGACGCGGAGGTGGTTCTGTGGCGCGAAAGGCTGACCAACAGACTGCAGCGGATCCGTCCTGATGACGCAGGTGGCAGCGGGCTCCTGCTCGAGCTGTGGGAGCAGCCCGGAACTGGAGCCGGTGGGGTGTCGGGCGAACCGGCCTGGTGCGGTGCCCGTCGTGCGCAGCGCAATAGTAGGCTCCGGCCATCCCCGGCACCAGTCGGCCAAGTCGCCACAGGGGGCGGCGGAACGCACCAGCGTTGAGCTGATCGCCCAGTGGGGTGCCTTGGGGATGATCTACTGTCAGTCCCCGACGTGGCCGGTCGACGGGAGCGCCACACGCCGGCCTACCAGGCGGCCCTGGGAGAGTTCTATTCCCGCTATGTCTGGCGTGCTCCGGTGCAGGCCGACCTCGACAGTGTGATGTCGACGGTGATCCAGGACATCTACAGGTACATGCAGGGCCCGAGCGAATTCACTATCACCGGCATCCTCAAGGAGGATGATGCCAAGCCATTCCTCCCCGAAATCAGGGTACCGGTCCTCTTCACGGTCGTGGAGTTCGACGAAGCCAATCCGGACATCGTGCGTCAGCATGCGACCAGGTCGCCACAGGGTGGCCGAAGAGTTCCTGGCGTTGTACGATCCAGCGACCTGACCCGGGCGTGTCGGTCTTCATTCATCCAGCTCGCATGCGTCTGGTCGCCAACCAGCAGAGGGGTCTCGCGATGATCCTCCGATCCCATGTAACGACGCGGCTTCACAGGGTTTTCGACGGGGCGTATGCGATCGCGGAAGCGCGAGGCCAGCGCGACATTTCCTCGGCACACCTGCTGCTCGCGCTCCTTAGGGAAGGCGGGAGCCTTGCCGCCCAGTACTTGCTGGCTCGCGGCGTGCCACTGCAGGGCCTGGCGGCGGAGATGGAGCAGGAGTTGGGCGAGAGCAGCGAGAGCCCGACGGCCATCGACGCCGTGCGTCCGTGGACACATGAGGGAGAGACCTGGCTTCGCGCGGCGCACGAAGAGGCGATCCATCTCTGGCCGAAACGCGCGTCCGCCAGGAAGGTCGCGTCTACGGAGACACTCTTGCTGGCCCTGCTCTCGGCGTCGCCCCAACGCTTCAGTCCCTACGCCGTTGGGCGCGAGGACTGCATGTCGGTCATTCGCTGGGCGCACGAGTCACCGGAGAGTCGAGGCGGACTCCCTGCATTCGTTGGGTAGAGAGGCTGCGTGACCCACGCGCAACGCGTGAGGCCCGGCCAGGGTCGCTCGACGGGCACCGGTGAGCCCGCTTGCGAGAGGGAGGCCGTAGTCGGCCATGGCTCGCCAGCGCGTTGACTTCAGCCGTTTTCGGACTACATTTGAACCCATGACGAGCTTGGGGCGCTTCAGCACTATTCTGCCGTTTCCTGGCACCGCGCCCTCGCGCGTGCCCGAAACCAGCGCGCGCCACTGGACCGGCCGAGCGTCACAGAGCCTGGCCACGGCCTCGTCGAGACCACACGTCGCGGTCGCCAAGTCCAGGGTGTCTGACTTGCGCTCCCTGGCGCGGTCTTCCCAGGGGATTCGTCGCTTCTCACGCCCGTCACTTGGCGGATAGCAGCAGCGACTGACTCGTCCCCTCGGTGACTCCACGTCACCGGAGACCGCCCCACACACAACACAACGTGCCGTGGGGCGGTTCTTCATCCGCCCCCGGCTTTCCTCATCCCAAGGCCGGAGCGCTGCTGGACATGTCATACCTGCGCCGCGTACCACGAAGACCCACTGGCTGGACCCTCTCGGACGGAGATCGCGTGGTGGGGACGATCGTCCCCGGCAAGATCTCGTTGACGGGTTTCCCGGACACCGACTCGGCGACGATGGCCAGGAACGCCGCCGCAGCCGTGGCGCGAGACTGGGCCGGTCCACGCACCCTGGACGACACGCATCACCCCACGTCGCCGCAGCCATCGCCCGACGGCCTCGGGTTCGAGTACCACATGCCCGCTGACACCTGGCACGCCCTGCAGCTCGAGCTTGCGCAACGCATGCACACGACCACCCACGCCCTACGCCATCAGACACCGGAGCCGGCCGCATGACTTCGACCCTCCTGACACCATCTGAGACGACGACCTCGACGGATTTCACCCTCGAGACCAATCCCATGCACGCGATGCTCGCGCGATACGAGCGCGCGGCCGCGGCGCTCGAGCTCGATCCCGGCATCGACCGCATCCTTCGCCAACCCGAGCGCGAGGTGACGGTGGCGCTGCCCGTGGAGATGGACGACGGTCGCATCGAGGTCTTCACCGGCTACCGCGTGGTGCACAACACGCTGCGCGGTCCGGGGAAGGGCGGCATCCGATACGACCTTGGCGTCACGCCCGATGAGGTCCGCGCGCTGGCATCGTGGATGACCTGGAAGTGCGCCGTCGTGGACTTGCCGTTTGGTGGAGCCAAGGGCGGCGTGCTCTGCGATCCGCGCACGCTCTCCACGCGCGAACTCGAACGGATCACGCGTCGCTACACGGCCAGTCTCATCAAGACCTTCGGCCCCGAGTCCGACGTACCGGCCTCGGACGTGGGCACCAACGAGCAGGTGATGGCCTGGATCCTCGACACGTATTCGATGCACATGGGGCACACGGCGAACGCGGTCGTCACCGGCAAGCCGATTGCCCTCGGCGGTTCGCTCGGTCGCGGTGCCGCCACGGGTCGTGGGGTGCTGTTCGCCACCGAGTCGGCTCTGCAACATCTGGGGATCCCGATGCGTGGCGCGACGGTGGCCGTGCAGGGTTTCGGCAAGGTGGGTGCGGCGGCGGCCCGCTTGCTCGCCGAAGCGGGCGCGCGCGTCGTCGCGATCAGCGACTACACCGGTGCGATTCACGATGCACGCGGCATCGACATCACGGCGGCAGAACAGTGGGTGCGCCAGCACGGGACGCTCACGGCATTTCCCGCCGGCGATCGGATCAGCAACGATGAGCTGCTCACGCTCGAGGTGGACGTGCTCGTACCGGCGGCGCTCGAGAGCGTGATCACGTCGCGCAATGCGGCGGACGTGCGCGCGCGGATCGTGACCGAGGGCGCCAACGGGCCCACCACGGCGGCCGCTGATGCGGTACTCGAACGGAACGGCGTGTTCGTGGTTCCTGACATTCTGGCGAATGCCGGTGGCGTAACGGTGAGCTACTTCGAGTGGGTGCAGAACCGCGCCGGGTATGCCTGGAGTGAGGCGGTGGTGAACGAACGGCTCGCAGAAGTGATGCAGCGCGGCTTTGCGGAGGTTCTGGACATAGCGAAGCAGCACAACGTTTCCATGCGCACGGCAGCGTACATGCTCGGGATCGGGCGTGTGGCCGCGGTGCAGAAGCTACGGGGGATTTATGCCTAGACTTGCCAGCACGTCCCGACTCTCCAGGTCCCAGCTCGACGACCTGCACCATGAGCTGCGCCGCGAGTTCGCGCGCGCGGAGCGCTCCGTGGCGGAGGGGAACCTGACGCCGGAACACGACGACTTGCGCGCGGCACTGCAGCGCATGGCGGTCGGTGAATACGGGCTCTGCCTGCGCTGCGAGTCGCCGATCCCGTACGGGCGATTGCAGGTGATGCCGGCCACCCGGCATTGCATCACGTGTGCGCAGCTCGGCAGGCCGACGAGCGCCTCAGCAACGAAGGAGCGTCGGGTCGCGTGAGCGAACTGCCTGACCGCGCGGAGTGCTGAGCGCGCCTCGTCAGGCAGGGTACGCGGGGAGACGAACCCAAGGGGTGACGGGGCTGGTGGCCCGTCACCCCTTGTCGTTCATGTCCATGTCCGTCGGGCGGGCGCGAGGGACCGCGCCAGGTTCGGCGGGTGTGCATTGGCGTCGCCTAACGAACTCGACCACGGCAAAGGGCCTGCAAACGTGATCCAGGTTGCAGCCGCGAGTGTGACTTTCGTTGTAGGTATTGACGGCTCGTCGCCGATCATCGGTTGGCGCGCACGTGGTGCCGTGGGAGCCGGAGCGGGGTGTCAACGCCTGACGAGGAGCGAGATGCAGACCAGGACACTGCTGGGGGTCGTGATCGCGGCGTCGGGCTGCCTCCGGCCCGCGGACGTCGACGCCCGTGCGGCCCAGCCGGCGAGCATTCCGCCGGCCGAGCCGCCGCATTGGCGTGTGACCGCCGCGATCTCGCGATCGGACGGCGAGATCTCCATCGACGCTGCCATGCGAAGCGCGACGGCCTCGCCTTCGGTGCCCGTCGATCTCGTGGTGCGGTGCGACCACGGACAGGTGAGCGCGGCCCTGGTGGCGACACCGGGCACGTTCGAACCGCGCTCGGACGATCGCGCCAACGTCTGGTGGCAGCTCGACGCGAGCCGGGAGACGCCCGACACGTGGCGCGTCCGGTCAGCGAACGCGATCGTCGAGCCCGACGACGCCACAGCGTTCGTGCGCCAACTCCGGGGTGCAGACACACTGCATGTCGTGGCCGACGGGGCGTTCGAGGCGACGTTCCTCGTGGACGGTCTCGAGGAAGCGCTCGACTGGCGCTGTCTCCTGGCGAGCGACCCGGGCTGAATCGGCAGCCCGAATCGTGGGCGGAGCCGCGCGACGGGGCGCATCGATCCATCAGCGGGCTCAGTGACAGCACGCACGAGTGCCCCGACGGCCCGGAGGGCGAATCGTTGCAGGGTTTCCTTCGGTACTCGGTCGCTGTCCGACCAGGAGATCATGGAACGCCGTGCAACGTCTCTGCTCAGGTGGTCAGGACCTGAACGAAGTCGGTGCCGAAGCGCGTCAGAGATGCGCTACACGACCTCGAGCGGGTATGGGGCGCACCTTTCCGGTCAGCGAGGGTACGCAGGAGGGTGCGCTCCCTGTCCACCGTGCTGAACGCGACGATCGCTGGCCGCCTGCTTGCCGGCGTGTTGTTGCTTGCGCCGGCCACCCTGTGCGCACAGCTCGGATCTGGTGACGGCTTTCTCTTCCGCGTACCGAGCGTGCGGCTGGCGTTCACGGCCGGTTTCGCGCAGCCCCGAGCGCGGAGCGACGTGTTCGAGTTTGTCACCGACGAACTGACCCTGCGGCGCGGTGACTTTGCGGGAGGCGCGTTTTCGGCAGCGGCATCGGTCCGCGTCACTCCGCGTGTCGAGGCAGGCCTGGCCGTTTCGTACTCCGGTCGCAGCGCCGACTCCGAGTCGCGACGATTCGAGGGCGAAGACGACCTTCCGATCCTGCAAACGACCAGCCTCCATCGCACTGCTCTCATGGCAACGGGGCGGATCTCGCTGACATCACCGGGCCACTCGGTGGGCCGCTTTGCCTGGATCCCGTCGCGGCTCGTCCCATATGTTGGCGGTGGCGCGGGGCCCGTGTGGTACCGGTGGAGTCAGGAAGGCGAATTCGTGGACACCGAGACCCTCGACATTTTCGCGGACAAGTTTATCTCCAAGGGGTGGGCGCTTGGCGGAACCGCGTTCGGCGGGACGGACATCTCGCTGACGCCCCGGGTCGGGATGTCCGTCGAAGGTCGCTACCTGTGGGCGCGGGCGCCATTGCGAGATGACTTCAGCACGTTCAACAAGATCGACCTTTCGGGGTATGACGCGTCGATCGGGTTCTTCTTCAGGTTTTGACGAGGACCACACCATGCCGCACCGCATCGCTCGTCGCGTCGTTGCCCTCACAGCGTTCGCCATCGCGGTCCCCGTGGCGGCGCAGAACAGCGTTTCGCCGTGGGATCCCTGGATCGGCTGCTGGGATCTCGTGCCACGCGCATCACAGATGTCGACGGATGGCACACGCGTGTGTGTTGTTCCATCAGCCGACGGGGGTGCCGTCGAGCTTGTCTCCATCGCTGGCGACAGCGTCACTGGGCGTCAGCAGCTCCAGGTCGGTTCGGGTCGGCGCGTGCAGGACGGCGCGTGCACCGGCGTCGAAGATCTTCACGCGACGGGCGTTCGCGTCTACGTCCGCACGTCGATGGAGTGTGGCGGGCAGCGTCGCCTCGTGAACAGTGTGATGGCGATGTCGGCGATCGGCGAGTGGATTGACGTGCGCGGCGTGGCCTTTGGCACCAACGTCGGCGTGAAGGCGTCGAGGTATCGCCCGGCGCCGTCATTGGCCCGGCTGCCTGCCGACGTTGCCCTCGCGCTGCGACAGCGATCGCCCCTCGCGGCAGGGTCGCGAATCGCGGCATCGGGCCGCCTCCAGCCCGCGGACGTGATCGAGGCCGCACGCTATCTCGAGGTAGGGGTGCTTCAGACGTGGCTCGCCGAGCGTGGGCAGGGGTTCACGCTGGACGCCAACGGCCTGCGTGCGCTCGAAAAGGCCCGCGTGGCTCCGTCGGTGATCGATGTGATGGTCGCGCTCTCCTATCCCGCGCAGTTTGCCCTCGATCGCACGCGGCTCGGTGACGCGGCCCCCGACGTGCGCGGCGATGTGCGTGGTGAGGGGAATGGCGCCGACTGGTACGATGACGGCTATGGGTACGGATACGGCTACGATCCCTATGGGTACGGATACGGCCGCGGCTACGGCTGGTATGTGGGGAATCGCCCGATCGTGGTGGTCCAGCGCCCGGCCGATTCGGACGACGACGAACACGGCAAGGTGGTGAAGGGCCGTGGCTACGTCTCGGGGCGCGACGGCTCATCGCGTTCGGGCGGCGAGCGATCGGGCGACGCGCGCGGTCGTGCGGGCTCCGGCAGCGGTGATTCCGGCTCAGACAAGGGCTCGAGCACCGGACGCAAGGCCAAGCCAAAGCCGTCCGGGCCATAGCACGCAGCACATGGAGCGGGGGGAGGCGCACCGCGTTAGGCGGTCGCCTCCACGATCTTCCAGTAGGAGTCCTTGCGCGTGACCTTGCCGTTGCGGAACTCCCAGAGGTCGCAGCCCCGCACGCGGATCGCTCGTCCGTCGCGCGTCGTCCCGGTCAGCAACCATTCCGAGACGCCCTGGTTGCCGGCGACCCAATGGCGGTCATCGCCGAAATGCACGTCAGGAATGCCCTCGAGGCGCGACGCGATCGCGACGCGCACGGCCGCCTTGCCGATCGAGCGCGCCCCGTGTGGCTCGGGCCCCCGCGGCATGTCGAACGTGCAGTCGTCCGCGAAGAACGCCATGATGGCGTCGAGGTCGTGGGCATTGAACGCATCGAGGATCGCCTTCAGCGCGCTCGGTGATGCCTGGTCCATGTTGTTCCGCTGGTTGTGACCCGCTGCGGGGGGCCGATGGCTACGCTGCTGTTCATCTACTCTTCGAGCGCCTCCTCGAAGAATATCGGTGACACGAACGCGATGGGAACCCGCGTCGCTGCATACGCAATCCAGCTAGCGCCGGGCTGCAGGGGCAGCGCCACCTGCAGCACGGGCACGCGATCGAGGAATGCGCACTCGCGGGTACCGACCCATGCCTCCCGTGACCTGACGCGCGCGCCGGATGCCTTGCCGACGAACAGGACTTCTCGCGCCAGTACCACGCGCCACCGATTGCAGCCGCGGGCTGCACCGGTTCGCATCCGATGCGAAAACGCGCCACCTTCGAATTCCACTGCGCCCCGAGCGAACAGCTCGGGAACTTCCGCCACGGGTACGCCGGTGCGGTCCCAGGCGAAGCGCGCGGCCTGCTCTGCACTGATCGGCAGCGCAGCAGACCACGTGTCAGGTACGCCGGCCGGCGCATAGGCGGCAAGGAGGTCGAACGTGTCCGTGCGTACAGGTCGGTTGTCGCGGAACACGACGTCATTGTCGTCGATGGCCACTTCGACCGTCATCTCGGCGATGCCCTTGTCATTGCACAGCGGAAGGAGCCAATGCGGGCCGTGCATCTGCCGAACCACAGTCGCCACAGGCGCCGGGAAGGTGTCCAGCTCCAGCAATCGAATCTGGGAATGCACGAACCACGCATCCGCACAGCTTACGAGCAGGTGCGGGTCGATCCAACGGCCGCGCTGCCCCTCGGGAATGCCGCGCAGGAGGACGCGGTTGGTCATGTATTTCGCGAACTGCAGGGTTTGCTCGCGGGCCGTGGCCAGCGTCATTTGGCCTGCGATGAGAAACGGCGACGGAAACCTGAACCGGCCGTCAGCCCCGAGCCGAGCGGCGGCAGTACCGGTAACCATCTCCGGTCGCAACTCGCTCGGCGCGTCCACGGGCTCCGCGGCCACGTGACACGCCGTGGCGCCAAGCAGGAAAAGCGCTGCGTACCGCACCTCGCTTCCTCCGGTTGGGCATCCACCGTATCAGACAGGTCAGCCGCCGTGTGCCCTACCTTCGGATCACCATTCGCGCCCCTCCGAAGGGGCGCTGGGATCGACCGGCCCGTCGCATGATCAGCCGGGCGGCGTCCCGTGGCCAGGGTAGTGAAGCGAAAAACACGTGGGGCACACGCCGTGCGAAAACTCGGCGTCGCTGCGCGCGCGAACGTACACCTCGACCTGCTGCCAGTCGCCGTCCTCGGCGTGCACCATCTTGCAGAACGCGCAGATGGGAATGATGCCCTTGAGCGTGCGCAGATCTCGTTGGGCGCGCTCCTCCCGCACCTGGCGCTGGCTGGCCGCCTCCCACGCCGCCTCCCGGCCCGCAAGACGATGGCGCTGCCGCACCAGCAGCATGCCGAGGACGTTCAGCGTCAGCAGGATCAGGACGTTGCCGGCCACTGAATCGTGCTGCGCGCCGGCGCTCCAGAACGACGGGATCGCGACGAGGCCCGCCGTGAGCGCGACCGGCGCGACGAACTGTCGCGACGGCCTGGTCGGGAAACCCACATACAACGCAAAGAGCCAGAGCAGCGGCGTCCGGAGCGGCACGCCGGCATCCAGCGGCCGCAGGGCATTGAGGGCCACGATGCACGTGACGCACGCCAGCGTTACGCCGAGCACGCGCGCCTCGTAGGACCTGCGCGTGCGGCTGAGTGGAATGAGGACGGCGCCGGCAATGAGTGCCGCGACCAGCGCGAGGCGCAGAACGCCGCGTATGGCAAACGTCTCAGCATCGCCCCGCGCGAGCAGCGGATCGGCCGTCGCGAACCAGATCGTCGGCAGCAGCAACACCAGGCACGCCATACGCGAGAAGCGTGCGTCGCTGTCGAATCGCAGGCGCGTCAGCGCGTCGAACGGCAGCGCCTCGCGGCCATCGGTTGCTGCCCTTGACCAGAAGGTCCCCGCCAGGGACTGTCGAACCTGTATGGCTGCGCCCAACATGCGTCACGGGTCATGGGGTGGCGCGGCGGCCGGCTCGCCCGGCGCCACGCCACAATACTGCGACGGCTTACGGCGTTCGGCCACGTGCGCCCTTCATCGAACGGTCCGCTCCGCCGCTGCGACCCGCCTCCTCCACGCACACCGGCGCGCTGCCATCCCTGCCGAGACTGCCGGCCAGCGGGCGCGTGTCGGCGCTGCGCGGCCCTCCTGGCGTCGCTACGCCGGTTCGCCGAGCAGCCAGGCGACGACGTCTGATGCGGAGTATTGCGAGCGCGGCCCGAGGAACCTGCCGAGTGCGAGCAGGTCGTCGCCGCTCGTGACGAGTGGCTCTTCGTCACCCGCGTCACGCCGCTGGCCGTAACCGATCGTGGCGGTCAGGCCGTTGCAGAGACAGCGCCGCCCGACGGTATCGGCCGCATCGCCACCCTTCTTCACGTAGGCGTCCACCGGCTCGGCGGAGCAGCGGTAGCCGATCCTGCCTGCTTCGGACATGTAGGCTGTCCGCAGATATCCGAGGTCGCACACGCGTTCGCGCCGACCTTCATGCCACGAGTCGTCGCCCACCTCGACGACCTTGAACGGATAGCCGGTGGGTGACGCGCGCGGATCCGTGCGGACGCGCGCACTGCCATCCTGCACGCCGGCGAGTACTCGGGCTCGCAGTTCCGGCGTCACCCCAGACTCCTGGCAAAAGGCAAACAGCGTGCCCACCTGAATGCCCGCCGCCCCCGCCTGGAGCGCGCGTTGCAGGGCATCGGGCGAACCGGCGCCGCCGGCGATCCAGAAGGGCACGCCCAGGTCGCGGAGCTTCACGAGATCCACGACGTCCCGCTCGCCGTAGATCGGTTCGCCTTGCTCGTTGAGTCGCAACTCGCCCCGCGGCGGTGCGTTGTGACCACCGGCTGTTGGCCCTTCCACGACAAAGCCGTCGACGCGACCGGTCGCCTTGCGCGCCAGCGTGATCGCGAGCGAATGCGCGGAAACGATTGCCACGAACTGCGGACGCATCAGCGGCGCGCCCGGGTCCGTCCAGTGCGCGCCCGGATCGAACGACAGCCATTCGATCGCTTCAGACGGAAGACCTTCGACGTCGAATCGGATGGATGCCGGCCGGTGGTCGGCGAGTGCATCGAGCGCGCCGGGAATCTCCCGCGGGATGCCCGCGCCCATCAGCACGAAGTCGACCCCCGCCAGCATCGCCCCGTACAGGGAGGCGAGGTTGGGCATCTGCACCTTGGTCAGCAGGTTGATGCCAACGGACCCGGCGTGGCCTTCCTTGGCGAGCCAGACTTCGACGAAGCTCGCAAGCATGGTGACCTGCTGGCGCGCCGCGCTCACCACCTGCTTGTACATCGGCAGCGCCTTGTACGGCGTGCCGGGCGCGCGCCCCTCGGGGTGGAAGTAGCGCCGGAGCACGCCCTCGCTCACACCGGGAATCGGGAACGCGGCCATCGCGCGGCGGACGTGTCCACCGGGATCGCCGTCCTGCAGCCTGCGCACGAGCACGGTGTCGATGGCCGTGCCCGATACGACCCCGAGCTGGCCGAGCCGGGCGACGGCGCGGGCAAGCGTCCAGCTGGAGACACCCACGCCCATTCCGCCCTGGATGATGCGAGGCACGGTGGTGCCAGCCTCGCCTGAGGAATCGCGCATCGGTCGATCATACCTCGCCCGCGAGTCCGAACGCATCGCCGATTCCCCGACGCGTCGTCGGCAACTCCCTGACGGCAGTCCCTCGGCTCCAAGCGCTACGGTACGTCCCACCCTTACGCCCCCGATCGGAGACGACGTCACACATGCCACATCGCAGCTGGGCTGAACCCTGGAAGGTGAAGGTCGTCGAGCGCTTGCGCATGACCACGCGCGCCGAACGGGAACGCGCGATCCGGGAGGCCGGATACAATACGTTCCTTCTCCGATCCGAAGACGTGTACATCGACCTGCTCACCGACTCGGGCACCAGTGCGATGTCCGATCGGCAATGGTCGGCGATGATGATGGGCGATGAGGCCTACGCGGGCTCGCGCAACTTCTTCAGCCTCGAGAGCGCGGTGCGGAGGTACTACGGGTATCAGCACGTGATCCCGACCCACCAGGGACGCGGCGCTGAACACATCCTCTCGAAGATCCTCATCAAGCCCGGGGACCACGTGCCCGGGAACATGTACTTCACGACCACGCGCGCGCACCAGGAACTCGCCGGCGGCACGTTTCACGACGTCATCATCGACGAGGCCCACGATCCGGCGTCCGAGTTCCCGTTCAAGGGCAACATCGACCTCGCGAAGTTCGACCGCCTGGTGCAGGACGTCGGCGCGGCCCGCATCCCCTACATCACGATTGCGGCCACCGTGAACCTGGCCGGCGGGCAGCCGATCAGCCTCGCCAACCTTCGCGCGGTGCGCGACTACACGCGCGAACACGGTATCCGCGTGATCCTCGACGCCACGCGCGCCGTGGAGAACGCCTGGTTCATTCAGCAGAACGAAGCCGGCCAGCGGGCGCGATCGATCGCCGATATCCTGCTCGACCTGTGCGCGCTGTCCGACGGCGCCACCATGTCGGGCAAGAAGGACAGCCTCGTGAACATCGGCGGATGGCTCGGCCTTCGCGACGACCACCTGGCCGAGCAGGCGCGCAACCTCGTCGTCGTGTACGAAGGACTCCACAGCTACGGCGGACTGGCCGGGCGGGACATGGAAGCGATGGCCATCGGCATCGAGGAGTCGGTGGACGAGGAGCACATCCGGAGCCGCATCGGACAGGTGCACTACCTCGGTGACCTCCTCGCCGACGCCGGGATCCCGATCGTCAGGCCGTTCGGCGGCCACGCCATCTTCCTGGATGCGGCGGCCATGTTGCCCCACGTGCCGCGCGAGCAGCTCCCCGCGCAGGCCCTGGCCGCGGCGCTCTACGTGGAGTCGGGCATCCGGAGCATGGAACGCGGCGCGGTCTCGGCGGGACGCGATGCCACGACGGGCGAGAACCGATACCCGCGACTGGAACTCGTGCGCCTCACCATACCGCGGCGCGTGTATACGCAGGCCCACATGGACGTCACCGCCGAGGCGGTCGTGGCCGTGCATGAGATGCGCGACCAGGTGCAGGGCCTGCGTTTCACGTACGAACCCGAGCTGCTCCGCTTCTTCCAGGCGAGGTTCGAGCCCGTGGGCGCACTGGTGACGGCGAGCCGCGGCGCGGACGCGGCGGCCGGCCTCGAGGCCCGGAGCGCGTCATGACGTTCCGCACGATCATCGAGCCGTTCCGCATCAAGACGGTCGAGCCCATTCGCCAAACGACCCGCAGCGAGCGCGTGGCCGCGATCACCGCGGCGGACTACAACGTCTTCCTGCTGAAGGCCGAAGACGTCCTCATCGACCTGCTCACCGACTCCGGGACCGGGGCGATGTCGGTGTACCAGTGGTCGGGCATGATGCGCGGCGACGAGTCCTACGCCGGTGCGCGCTCCTTCGCAGCGTTCGAACGATCGGTGCGCGGCATCACGGGCTACTCGCAGGTGATCCCCACCCACCAGGGTCGCGCTGCAGAGCACATCCTGTTTTCGACCACGGTGCGCCCCGGCGCCGTGGTGCCGAACAACACGCACTTTGATACCACGCGTGCCAACGTGCAGGACTGTGGCGGCGTCGCGCTCGATCTGCCCATACCCGAGGCGCACGACCCTTCATCGCTGCACCCGTTCAAGGGCAACATGGACGTCGCCGCACTCGAAGCGGCGCTCCGCGCGAACCAGGGCAACGTGCCGCTCGTGATGATCACGGTCACGAACAACGCCGAGGGCGGTCAGCCGGTCAGCCTCGAGAACGTGCGGGCGGTGAGCGAGGTCTGCCGGCGGCACGGCATCCCGCTGTTCATCGACGCCTGCCGCTTTGCCGAGAACGCGTGGTTCATCAAGACGCGCGAGCCCGGGCAGGGCGATCGCACTCCGCTCGCCATCGCCGAGGAGATGTTCTCGCTGGCCGACGGTTGCACCATGAGCGCAAAGAAGGACGGCATGGTGAACATCGGCGGTTTCCTGGCGATGAACGACCCCGAGTTGGCCTTTCGGTGCCGGAGCCGGCTGGTGCTCACCGAGGGATTCCCGACTTATGGCGGGCTGGCGGGCTATGATCTGGAGGCGATCGCGGTCGGCCTCTACGAAGCGCTCGACGAGGACTACCTGCGGTATCGCATCCGTTCGATCGAGTACCTGGGTGAGAACCTGTCAGCCGCCGGCGTGCCGATCGTGCGCCCTCCGGGCGGCCACGCGCTCTACCTCGACGCGGCGCGACTGCTGCCGCACGTGCCGCAACGCGAGTTTCCCGCGTGGGCCTTGTCGCTCGTGCTTTACGTCGAGGGTGGCATCCGCGCGGCGGAGATCGGGTCTGTCATGTTTGGCGCGCAGCCTGACGGGCAGGAGCGCTTCGCGCCACAGGAGCTCGTGCGCCTGGCGTTTCCGCGCCGCGTCTACACCCAGAGTCACGTGGACTACGTCGCCGAGGTCGTGCGCCACGTGGCGGCATTGGCACCACGCATTCGCGGGGTGCGCATCGTGGAGGCGCCTCCCGTGTTGCGTCACTTCACTGCGCGCATGGCACCAGCACACGGTCAGCTGCTGACGGAGTGAACACAGGCACTCCGACGTCGCCAGGCAGCAACTGAAATCACCTGTTGGAAGCGCCGGGAGCGCATCAGGTGGTGCGCTTCCGTTTCCGAGTGGGCGCTCTCGTCGCGGACTTCGTCGACGCTGCGCGTGCCCGCCGTCCGCTGATCTCGTCGATGTGAATTCGGAACAGGATGGTGCGCGACGGGACCGGGTCGTCCGGAGTCCATGACGCCGGGAACAGTCGGCGCACGGCCGCGCGGGCCCTTCGCCACGTCTGGCGATCCAGGTCGCTCCCGTTCGGGTTGAGCACGTAGAAGCCGCCGTGGACGACCACGCTCTCCCACGAGAGCATGCCCTTGATCTCATCGACTTCGAAGGCCACCCAGGGGCTGTGCGCGATCAGGCGGAACTTTGTACCTGCCGACGTCCGTCCGTAGATCCACCCCCGTTGGTGGATGTAACTGATTGGCCTGATGTCGACGCGATTGCGGAATGCGAATGCGAGCCGGCCCACGTGGTGACGAGACAGGAGTTGCAGGCACTCCTGGCGGTTCATCGATTCGATGACGAGCGTGTCGTCCGTTGGCGTCGTGTCGTTCGTTCGTCGCTTGCGCGCCGTCATCCGGGCCTCCTGGGCAGTCGCCGAGCGGGGGAGTGATCGCCGCGTGTCGCCTGAGCCGTCACGACGCCTGCGGCACCTGAAAACTGGCACCGGGTCGCTTGCCGTGCGTGCGGGGCAGGCCCCACGAGCGTGAAGGCGATTCCCCGACACGCGCGCGGAGCGGCCGGCGCGCGCGTGGCGGGCTACGCGGATGCGCGACCGCGTCCTGCCGCGGTCCGATAGATCCGCGCGAGCGCCGCCATGCTGCTCACCATACCAAACCCGGCCTCCACCACCTGCGCTCGGCGATCGCGGCGGGGGCGACCCAACATGCCGAGCACCGCATCGGCCCACGCGTCCGCGGGCGTCTCGAGGTCGAGCCAGCGCACGAGGTCGCGGCAGATCGTCACTTCGCGCGTGATGGTGGACGAGAACACACAGGGCAGTCCGGTCGCCTGGGCTTCGATCGCGGCCAGTGGCAGGCCTTCCACGCGCGAGGGCATCACGAACACGTCGGCCGCGCGATAGATCACGCCGAGGTCCTGGCGCACGCCCAGGAACTCGACCGCGCCGGCCAGGCCCATGGAATCGACGGTCGCCTGCAGCAGGCCCGCCATCGGGCCGTCGCCAACGATCCACAGGCGCGCACCCGGCCAGCGTGCGCGGATTTCACCAAAGATGCGCAGCAGGAATCGGTGGTTCTTCTCGTGGCTCAGCCGCCCGACATGGAGGATGGTTGGCGAGCCCGTCGTCATGCCGGCCGGGTAGCGGCTGCCGGAGTCTGACAGGCGGTCGAGGTCCAGCCCAAGCCTGAAGCGATGCACCTGGCCGGAGGCTTCGGCGTCCTTCCCGAATACCGCCACGGCCGCAGTATCGCTGCACGCCACCTTGAGGGTGGCGTGTCGGTCGATGAGCCGCTGCAGGAACGGTGCGGCGAGGCGGCGGACGGGGCCGGGCATCGTGCGCAGTTCGCGGCAGCCGCGATGGCTGTGCGCGACGCGAACCGGCACGTCGGCTCGGCGCGCGGCGATCAGCGGCAGCGCCACCGGATCGAAGTGGCTGTGGACGACCTCGAACGGGCCTTCGCGGCGCAGGACGTCAGTGAGCGTGTGCAGGAACTCGAACGGTCGCGACGGACCGGGGCACTCGAAGATCCGGGCGCCTTCTCGCGCGAACTCCGGCGCCAGGTCGCCGCGCCCACGCATGGTCACCGCGACGTCGAGCTGCCAGCCGCGCTGGTGCGCGAGCGGCAGGGCCTGCCGCAGCCAGGTCTGGACGCCGCCGACGTCCAGGTCGTTCAACACGTGGAGGATACGCGACATGCGATCAGCCAGGGATCGCCGTACACACGCTCGCTGCCACTGCCCATCGAGCCACCATCACCATTGCCCGCCCTCGCCTCCTCTCGGATACCGTCCGTGCCGCTGACCGGGTGGCCGCGGCCCACGGCGTCAAACTGCGGACAGGAGCAACCGTTGTCCAGCAGCAGGCAGTTTGACGTGCGGGCCAGGCACTCGTGATGAGAGGGTTCTCAGGCGCAATGACGGGGTTGCAGGCATCTGCGCCCTCCGCGGGCTCGATGCTGCGCCGGCAACGACAGGACGCTCGCGCGTGCGATCCGTCCGAGATGCCGTGCACGAGGAGCGCGACCACGACCTCCTGCGAGCAGCGGCGTGGGTGCCGTTGGGAGGGTCATCCTTCACGGCCCGTGCTCACCCAAGGCAGGGTGGCCGCGTCATGACACGGCTCGCGTACGGTTCACGCGGGCATCACCTTTGTGCCGCGCGCACCTTGTTCTGACGCCCAACCCGAATCATGGACCTCCGCTCGACCATCACACCGCAGCTTCAGGACCACCATGTCATTCGGCAGGTCAGGACCGCACGGTGAAATCACACGCGCCTCCCCTGCTCATCGTCGACGATGAGCCGCAGATCCGCCGGGCCGTCGGGCGCGCGCTCGCCTCGATCACAGACACGACGCTCGAGGCGGCAACCGGCGCCGAGGCGATCGACCTCGCCGCGGCGGTGGCGCCGGCGCTGGTCGTCCTCGACCTGGGGCTGCCAGACATGGACGGCGTCGAGGTGTGTCGCCGCATTCGAGCGTGGAGCGACGTGCCCGTGCTCGTCCTGACCGCGCGGCACCAGGAAGAGTCGACCGTCGAGGCGCTCGACGCCGGCGCCGACGACTACGTGACCAAGCCGTTCCGTCCGCCCGAACTGCTTGCCCGCGCGCGCGCGCTCCTCCGGCGCACACGCCAGGGCAATCCGGCCGCTTCGGCCGTCGTGACGGCCGGCGCTCTCACCATCGACGTTGGTGCCCGCACCGTCACGCGCAACGGGACGGCCGTGCACCTCACGCCCACCGAGTGGGAGCTGCTCGTCGTCCTGGCGACGCACGCGGGCCGTGTGTTCACGCACCAGCACCTGTTTGCGACCGTATGGAAGGGCCGGGAGTTCGGCGACGCGCAGGCGCACCTGCGCGTACACCTGGCGCACCTTCGTCGCAAGCTCGAGGAGGATCCCGTGCGCCCGCGTCACCTGGTCACGGAGCTGGGCGTTGGCTACCGCTTCGTCCCCTGAGCGCACACCGCCCATGCAGATCCGCTCCCGCATGGCCCTGCACGCGGCCGTCATCGTTGGTGTGACGCTGCTCATGCTTCCCCTGCGCGAGCGGCTCGACAAGGCGCATGTGACGCTGGCCTACCTGCTCGCGGTGCTCATCGCGTCAGCCGATGGAGGTCGGCGTATCGGACTGCTGTCGGCTTCGCTCGCGTTCCTGACGTTCAACTGGTTCTTCCTTCCGCCGTACGGCACGCTGATCATCGCCGAGCCGCTCGACTGGTTCGTGCTGGCGAGCTTTCTCGTCACGAGCATCGTGGCGTCTCACCTCTTTCACCGGGTGCAGCGTGAAGCGGAAGAAGCTCGTGCGCGCACGCGCGAGGTGTCGTCGCTGGCCACCGTCGGCACGGAGGCGATGCGGGCGCCGCGCGCCGAGGGCGCGTTGCAGTCACTCGCCGAAGGCGCGCGCGTCATCCTGGAGGCGGATCGCTGCACCGTCGTCGTCAACGGAATCGATGCGGGCGCGCCGGCGCTGCGCGTCGTTGGAGGCAGCGGCTCTGCCGAGCCCCTGACGATGGCCGCTGATCGCGGCACGGGTGTCGCCACACTCCCGGACGATGCCTCGCGACTCTTTCCGCTCGCACTGGCCGATGCCGGACATCCCCTCGACGGATGCACGATCGTCAGGATCGCGCTGCCGCTCTCCTCGCACGAGCGCGGGATCGGCTCGGTAACGTTCGACCTGCCGACGCCCCGGATCGTCACGCCGGAGCTGCGCCGCGTGCTGGGTGCGCTCCATTACTACATCGCACTCGGCGCCGATCGATGGCGGCTCGAAGGTGCGTCGGAGCATGTCGAGGCGCTTCGTGAGGCGGATCGGCTCAAGAACGCGGTGCTCGCGTCCGTCTCGCACGATCTTCGGACCCCGCTCACCACCATCAGCGCGCTCGCACACGACCTTGGTACGCTGGGCGATGAGCGATCGGAGATCATCGCCCAGGAGGCCGCGCGGCTCAATCGATTCGTGAGCGACCTGCTCGACGTCTCGCGCCTCACGGCCGGTGGTGTGCGCGTGCATCCCGAGGTGGTCCCGGTGGAAGATCTCCTGGCAGCTGCGCTGCAGCAGGTCGAAGGCGCGTTCGCCGATCGTCGCATTCAGGTTCGGATGGAGGCCGGTGATCCGCTGTTGCTCGGCAGGTTCGATCCCGTGCAATCGGTGCGCATCATCGTCAACCTGCTCGAAAACGCGCACAAATACGCGCCGACCGGGACACTGATCGACCTGGTCGCGCGGCGCGATGACGGGTACGTGGTGATCGAGGTCGGTGATCGCGGTCCGGGCATTCCGCCCGACGAGGTGGATCGCATTTTCGCGCCGCTCTATCGTCCCGCAGGTTCGCGACCGGATGCCGGCAGTGCGGGCCTTGGCCTCGCGATCGCGCGCGGCTTTGCCGAAGCGCAGGGCGGGTCGGTTCGCTATCGGCCGCGCGATGCGGGCGGCAGCGTGTTCGAGGTGACGTTGCCCGTCGCTGGTCTGTAGGTCGCGTCGGGCGCCGCGGAGCGATGCCCAGGACGAGCCGATCCTTGCGGGGCCCGACGGGCGCGAGGCGAGCCGTCTTTACGACTTCTTAACGCGCCTTCACGCGTCCTTTGTGCGGCCCTGGCCGCCGCGCGTGCACTCTCCGTCCGTCACCCTCACGGATGGATATGCTGGACCTCGCCTACCTCGCAGGAACGGTCGGCTTCTTCGCCCTCATGCTCGCGTATGCGCGTGCCTGCCAGACGTCTGGCGGCGACACGCCGCCGCGGGAGGAGCGCGGAGCATGAACGCCGAATCGGCCACGGGCATCGCCATCGCGATAGCCCTCATGGCGTACCTGGTCTACTCGCTGCTGCGACCGGAGCGATTCTGATGACCGCCAATGGCTGGGCGCAAATCGCCCTTTTCGCCGTCGCACTCCTCGCGCTCACGAAGCCCCTGGGGTGGTATCTCGTGCGCGTCTACGACGGCACGACGCGCTGGCTCGCGCCCGTCGAGCGCGTGATCTATCGCGTTGCCGGGATCGACCCCGACGAGCGGCAGCACTGGACGCGGTACGCGGCATCGCTCCTGGTGTTCAGCGCCGCATCGATGCTGCTCACCTATGTGATGCTCCGGTGGCAGCACTGGATGCCGCTCAACCCCCAGGGGTTTCCGGCGCTACCTCCTCGCCAGGCGTTCGAAACGGCGGCGTCGTTCACGACCAACACCAACTGGCAGTCGTACGCCGGTGAGTCGACCATGTCGTACTGGTCGCAGATGACGCAGCTCGCCTTTCACAACTTCGTCTCGGCGGCCGTTGGCATGGCGGCAGCGGTCGCATTCGTGCGCGCCATCGCGGGCAACCCGCGCGCGGCCGTCCAGGCCTCCGCGGCTCGACCCACCATTGGCAACTTCTGGGTCGACACCGTGCGCGGCACGCTGTACGTGCTGTTGCCGCTGTCGCTCGTCCTCGCGCTCGTCTTCGTGCAGCAGGGTGCGCTTCAGAACTTCGCCGGGTACCTCGACCTCACGACGCTCGAAGGTGCCCGCCAGGTCCTCCCCATGGGACCGGTGGCATCGCAGGAGTCGATCAAGTTGCTGGGCACCAACGGCGGCGGGTTCTTCAACGCCAATTCTGCGCACCCGTTCGAAAACCCAACACCCTGGTCCAACTATTGGCAGATGCTGGCGATCTTTGCCATTCCGTCGGCCATGACGTGGATGCTCGGTCGCATGGTGCGCCGGCAGGCCCACGGCTGGGCGTTGTGGGCGGCAATGTTCGCCCTGTTCATGGCCGGCGTGACCACGACGTGGTGGGCCGAGGCGCGCGGGAATCCCATCCACGCGGCCCGGGGCATCGACGTCGTCGCCACGGCATCGAACCCGGGCGGCAACATGGAGGGCAAGGAGGTCCGCTTCGGCGTCGCCGCCTCGGCGCTGTTTGCCACGGTGACCACCGACGCGTCGTGCGGCGCCGTCAACGCGATGCATGACTCGTTCACCCCGATCGGCGGGCTCGCGCCGATGGTGAACATGCAGCTGGGCGAGCTGATCTTCGGCGGCGTGGGCTCGGGGCTCTACGGCATGCTCATCATGGTGGTGCTCACGGTCTTTCTCGCCGGACTCATGGTCGGGCGGACACCCGAATACCTGGGCAAGAAGATCCGGGCCCGTGAGGTGCAGATGGCGATGCTCTACATCCTTGCGTTTCCCGCGACGATCCTGATCCTCACCGCGCTTTCCGTCGTCGTTGCGCCGGGGCTGGCAGGCCTCAGCAACCAGGGGCCGCACGGGTTGAGCGAGGTGCTGTACGCCTTCTCGTCGGCGGCAGGCAACAACGGAAGTGCGTTTGCCGGGCTCACCGGTTCGACGACGTACTACAACACGCTGCTTGGGCTGGCCATGCTCGTCGGTCGGTTTGCGCTCATCGTGCCGATGCTCGCGCTGGCTGGCCACCTGGCCGCGCAGGCACCGGCGCCGGAGGGCCCCGGGACTTTCCCCGTCACCACCCCGCTGTTCGTGGTGCTCCTGGTCGCCGTGATCCTCATCGTCGGCGCCCTCACCTTCTTTCCCGCGCTCGCGCTCGGGCCGATCGTCGAGCACCTCGCGATGTCGGCCGGGCAGCTCTTCTGATCATGACCACGTCTGCTCGCCCCCTCTTCGAGCGCGCCATCGTGTGGCGCGCCATGCGAGACGCATTCGTCAAGCTCCACCCGCGCACGATGGTGCGGAACCCGGTGATGTTCGTCGTCGAAGTCGGCAGTGTATTGACGACGCTCGTCTTCGTGCGCGACGCGGCCACCGGCGCGCCCGACCTCGCCTTCACCGGCCAGCTCGCCGCTTGGCTGTGGTTCACGGTGCTCTTCGCCAACTTTGCCGAAGCCATGGCCGAGGGCCGCGGCAAGGCCCAGGCGGACACGCTGCGCGCGGCACGGACCCAGACCCGCGCAAAGCGGGTCGATGACCCCAACGACCGGCAGCACTACTACTGGGTCTCGGCCTCCGAACTCGAGCGCGGCGCGATCGTGCTGTGCGAGCCAGGCGACATCATCCCCGGCGACGGCGAAGTCATCGAGGGCGTTGCCTCGGTCGACGAGTCGGCGATCACCGGCGAATCCGCGCCCGTGATCCGCGAGTCGGGCGGCGACCGCTCGGCGGTGACCGGCGGCACCAGGGTGCTCTCCGACTGGATCCTCGTGCGCATCACGGCCGACCCCGGCGCCACGTTCCTCGATCGCATGATCGCGCTCGTCGAGGGTGCCTCGCGCCAGAAGACGCCCAACGAGGTGGCGCTCACCATCCTGCTCTCCGGACTCACCATCGTGTTCCTGCTGGCCGTGGTGACCCTGCGGCCGCTCGCGCACTACTCGGGCACGAGCGTCACGACGCCGGTGCTGGTTGCTCTGCTCGTTTGCCTCATTCCGACGACCATCGGTGGCCTGCTGTCCGCGATCGGCATCGCCGGCATGGACCGCATGATCCAGCAGAACGTGATGGCGATGAGCGGGCGTGCCGTCGAGGCGGCCGGCGACGTGAACACGCTCCTGCTCGACAAGACCGGCACCATCACGCTGGGCAATCGGCAGGCGACCGATTTCATTCCGGTCGCCGACGTGACCCACGCCCACCTCGCCCGTGCCGCCGAGCTCGCGTCGATGGCGGACGAGACGCCGGAAGGCCGCAGCATCGTGAGCCTCGCGCGCGGGGCGACAGGGAGCGCCGCGCAGGTGACCCATGCGGCGCCGTTGGAAGCCGAACACCGCTTCATCCCTTTCAGCGCGACGACGCGCATGAGCGGCGTCGACACGCGCGACACCGAATTGCGAAAAGGCGCCGGCGATGCGGTGGCGCAGTGGGTCACGGCGAATGGAGGCCGGGTCGCGCCCGCCTTGCCAGCGATCGTCGAGCGGATCGCGCGCGAGGGCGGCACCCCGCTCGTCGTCGCCGAACGCGCGCGCACCCCAGGGGCCACCGCGCGCGTCCTCGGCGTCGTCCATCTCAAGGACATTGTGAAGGCCGGCATGCGTGAGCGGTTCGATCGCTTTCGCGCGATGGGCATCCGCACCGTGATGATCACCGGTGACAACCCGCTCACGGCCGCCGCCATCGCGCTGGAGGCCGGCGTCGATGACTTCCTCGCCGAGGCGCGGCCCGAGGACAAGATGGCGCTGATCCGTCGCGAGCAGGCCGGCGGCCGCCTGGTGGCGATGACCGGTGACGGCACCAACGATGCGCCGGCGCTCGCCCAGGCCGATGTCGGACTCGCGATGAACACCGGCACGCAAGCCGCCAAGGAAGCCGGGAACATGATCGACCTCGACTCGGATCCCACGAAACTCATCGAAGTGGTGGAGATCGGGAAGCAGCTGCTCATGACCCGCGGCGCGCTGACCACGTTCTCGATCGCCAACGACGTCGCCAAGTACTTCGCGATCATCCCGGCCATGTTCATCGCTGCGTTCCCGACGCTCCAGGCCATCAACGTCATGCAGCTGCATTCCGCGCGTTCGGCGATCCTCGCCAGCGTGATCTTCAACGCGCTGATCATCGTCGCGCTGATCCCGCTCGCCCTCCGCGGCGTTCGCTACCGCCCGGCCAGGGCCTCGGTCATCCTCCGGCGCAACCTCGTCATCTACGGGGTCGGCGGGCTCGTCGTCCCCTTCATCGGAATCAAGGCCCTCGATCTCCTTCTCGTCGCCCTCGGAGTCATCTGATGCGCTCACATCTTCGACCAGCCCTCGTGCTCACGCTCGTGCTCTGTGCCATCACCGGGCTTCTGTATCCCGGCGTCGTCACGGCGCTCGCCCAGCTGCTCTTTCCCTACCAGGCCAATGGTTCGTTGATCGTGGTCGACGGACGCAATGTCGGCAGCGCGCTCATCGGGCAGTCCTTCGCGCGGCCAGGTTACTTCCATCCCCGCCCCTCGGCCGCCGGCGCCGGCTACGACGCGACCGCGTCGGCGGGAACGAACAAGGGACCCACCGACCGCAAGCTCGCCGACACGCTCGTGGTCGCCGCCATCGATGAGGCAGTGGCACGCGATGGAGCCATCAGGGGCCAGGTGCCCGCCGATCGCGCCACGCACTCGGCGTCGGGCCTGGATCCACACATCTCGCCGGCCAACGCGCAGATGCAGGTCGCGCGGGTGGCGACCGCTCGCGGTGTGGACAGTGCCGCCGTGCGAGCGGTCGTCGATCGCACAACCGAAGGAAGGCAGTTCGGCGTCTTCGGCGAGCCGCGGGTGAACGTCCTCAGGCTCAACCTGGCCATCGACAGCACGTTCCCGGCGGGAGGGCGCTCGCAATGATCCGCCGTCTCATCGTAGCAAGCAGCCTCGCAGCCGCAGCAGCGAACGCCCAGGACACCAGCACCGTGAGGTTCGCAGGCTTCGCCGACGTCTACCACGCGTGGGACGCCAACCGGCCAGCGGTCCGCGATCGCGCCTTCACCACGCAGCCTGCGCGTCACAACGAGTTCAATGTAAATCTTGCCTTCGTCGAGGGCGTACTCAGCGGACCGCGCTTGCGCGGACGCATCGCCCTGCAGGCGGGCACGAGCGTTCAGTCGAACTACGCCGGCGAGCCGCGCAACGGGAGTGTCAGCGGACCGGACCTGGCGCGGCATATCCAGGAGGCGGTGGTTGGCATGCACGTGGGTGGCACCGTGTGGGTCGACGCCGGGATCTACTTCTCGCACATCGGCGGCGAGTCGTGGATCTCCCGGGACAACCTCACCTATACGCGCTCGCTCAAGGCCGAGTATTCGCCGTACTATCAGTCGGGCGCCAAGGTCACCTGGCAGCCGTCACCAACGATCACCGCGCAGGTCAACATCGTGAATGGGTGGCAGAACATCTCCGAGACCAATGGCGACAAGGCCGCGGGCGCCCGCGTCGACTGGGCGCCATCGGGCCGCGCGACGGTCTCGCTGTACAACTTCATCGGCAACGAACGTCCGGACTCCGCGGCGTCGCAGCTCCGCGTGTTCCACGGCGCGAGTGTGAAGCTCGCCCCGAGCGAGCGTCTGACGATCGTCGGGACGTTCGATGTCGGCGTGCAGGGTTCGGCCTCCTGGTACGGAACCGCGCTGCTCACGCGCTGGCAGCCGACCGCCGCCGTCGCCCTGGTCGGGCGCATCGAGCGCTACGACGATCCGCAACAGGTGATCGTGCAGACCGGGACGTCGGATCCGTTCCGGGCGAGCGGGGGTTCCATTGGCGTCGACGTCGCCGCGTCCGCGCGCGTGCGGTGGCGCTCGGAGGTCCGCGCGCTCGGCGCGACACGCGAGGTGTTTCCCGATCGAGGGGGCGCGTCGCGCATGAATGCCGTCGTCGTGACGTCACTCGCCGCCACCTTCTGACCGCGATGTCGATCGAGCCGCCTCGTGAACCCGACGCCGGAGGTTCGACGACGTCGTTCGTCGAGATCCTGCGTCGTCGTGAGCGCGGCCGGCTCAAGGTCTACATCGGCTCGGCAGCCGGGACCGGAAAGACATACCGGATGCTGCAGGAGGCGCACGAACTGATGCGCCGGGGGATCGACGTGGTCGTCGGGTTCATCGAGACCCATGGCCGCGCCGAGACCGAGGCGCAGATCGGCAACCTCGAGGTGGTCCCGAGGCGCTCCATCGAATATCGCGGCGTGGTACTCGAGGAACTGGACCTCGACGGCGTGATCCGACGACGCCCCCAGGTGGCGCTGGTCGATGAACTGGCGCACACCAACGTGCCCGGTTCCGGCCATCGCAAGCGGTGGCAGGACGTGCTGTCGCTGCTCGATGAAGGCATCACCGTGATCTCGGCGGTCAACGTGCAGCACCTCGAGTCGCTCAACGATGTGTTGCAGCGCACCCTCGGTGTCACCGTGCGCGAGACCGTGCCTGACTGGGTCGTCGACGCCGCCGATCAGGTGGTGAACCTGGACATTTCCGCTGAAGATCTGCGGCAACGGCTGATGGACGGCCGCATCTACCCGGCCGAGAAGGTTCCCGCAGCGCTGGCCAACTTCTTCACGGACGAGAACCTCGCGACACTGCGCGAGCTGGCCCTGCGTGAAGTCGCCAGCTCCGTGGATCGCACGCGTGAGGAGATCGTGCGCCGCGAAGAGGGCGCTCGCGAGCCGCGCGCGGTCGATCGGCTGCTCGTCGCCATGTCGTCCGATCCCGAGCGGAGTCGCGTGCTCCTTCGCAAGGGCAGTCGCATTGCCGGTCGACTCAACAGCGACTGGTACTGCCTGTGGGTCGAGACTCCAGGCGAGTCCCCCGACCGCATCGACGCCACCCGACAGCGCAAGCTCGTCGACGCGATCCAGTTCGCGCAGACGCTTGGCGGCGAGTTCGTGAAGGTGCACGCGCCCGACGTCGCGGCCGCCATCCTTCGTGAGGCGCGCGCGCGCGGCGTGACGCTGGTGGTCGTCGGCCAGGGTCACACCCGATGGTGGTCTCGCCTGATGGGGACCTCGATCGTGGGGAGGCTGGTGCAGAACGCGGACGGGATCGACGTGCTGGTGGCGTCGGCCGATGACGAGGCGCGTCCATGATGTCCGTGGGCCGCCGTCTCACGCTCTCGCTGATGCCGGCGATGATCGGGCTCGCGATCACCGTGGGTCTGGCCTACTACGGTGAACACGAGCGCCGGCCGCCGGAGTGGTTCGTGATCGTGGCGCTGATCTCTGCGGTGGCGTCGAGTGTTCTGGCGTGGGCGGTCACTCGTCACGTCGCGCGACGCCTGGAGCGACTCGCCGACTGGCGGCGCGATGGTGACGGTGCCCTCAGGCGCGCGGCCCTGGCCCTCGGCGACGACGTGGCGCCCTCCCGCCCGAACCGATCGCGGGACGAACTCGAAACCATCGAGCGCATCGTCGATCGCCTCGTGGAGGCCTACGAACGAACGTCGGTCGACAACACACGGCTTGCAACGCAGCTGGAAGCGACCCGCGAAGAGTGGTCGCGACTGGTACAGGAGACCTCGGGCGAGGTCGTGCAGCAGCTGGAACAGGTGCGCTTGCCCCTGCACATTCTGCTCGAGAACCACTTCGGTGACCTCAACGAGAACCAGGAGGAGATGCTGGGCGCTGCACGCGGCGCCGCAGAGCAGGCCGACCACGCGGCCCTGCGGCTCCGGGACCTGGCCGCCTTCGACCTGGGCAACTTGCCGCTGCGGCGCGATGCCGTGCATCTGGCCGATCTGCTGGCGACGATCGTGCCGGGGCTCGAGGCAGAAGCGGCGCGTCGAGGCATCCCGCTGGAGGTCCATGTCGCGCCCGCGCTGCCGACTTTGCCCGGCGATCGCGGACGCCTGCATGAGGCGCTGCAGGCCCTGCTGCTCGACACCGTGCACCGCGCGACCGGGCGTGTGTGCGTCGACGTCGATCGCTCGGGCGGATCGGTGGTCATGACGGTGACCGGAGCGACGGCCATGCCGGGTGCGGGTCTCGGAGCCCTGGTGCGACGCGTGGTGGCCGCGCACGGGGGGAGTCTGGAGTGGGCCGATGCGCCAGCCGGGCTGCGACTCGTCCTGACGGGGAGCGGCGCACCCTAGCCCAACTCACCGCACGACGCTCAGCTGCGCGTCTGGGCCAAGCCCGACCAACGCGACATCGCAGGTGACGCGGGTCGCCCCCGTCGCCATGACAAGGGAAGAATTGCCGCCTCGCAGGGCCGTGAGGTTCGTTCAGAGCCGCCGGCGCCCCGCGGCGTGAGCGCGCAGAATGCGGGCCGCCCTACAGACATGGCACGACGATCGCCCCTTCGGCCGGCGACGGCATCGAGCTGCTCCCAGGATTGCGGCTGCTCAACGCGTTGGCGTCAGTGCGCCGCGCTCCGCCCGTACCGCCTCGGCGGCCGTCTCGGTCGTGACCACGGGTTCGAGCCGCGCGAGCGCCGCGCGCAGTTCATCCGGCGTGAGCTGCTGTGCCACCCGTTCGAGCTCGCCGCGCAGAAAATCGGAGAGCGAAAGGCCCCTGGCAGCCGCCCGGGCCTCAAGCTGCCGGTGAAGGCGATCGGGGACATGACCAATCCGAATCATCCTGGACATGTGCAAAATTTGCACGCATGTCGAGTACTGTCACATGGCGCGACCAGTGCTCACTGACGCCACCAAGCCCTGGTTGCGGGAACCTCGACCTGACCTTGGCGCTTGCGTGCCACGGCCCGCCTCCGCGCTCGGCGCGGGGCTATTGCGCCTCCACCAACCGCTCGGGGGCAAACCGTCGCGCCAGGTACCCGGTGGCCGCGGCCAGGTCGAGCTCGGCCACGAGCAACCCCGGCCTTCCGTATGGAAGGTGTGCCTGACATTCGCCCGAAGGCGCGATCAGCGCCGTGGCCGATTCCTGGTAGCGCAATCCGACGTTGACGCTCGCGAAGTAGACCGTGTTTTCCCGGCTCCGCATGCGCATCGCCTGCTCGTAGTACGGATTGCCCGGCGCGCCGAACGACGTCAGCGCCGGACCCTCACGATCGCTCCCGGTAATCTGCGGGTGGAAAACGATCTGTGCCCCACGTCCTGCCGCCCATCGCACGGTCTCCGGGTACCGCCAGCCTTCGTGACAGATCGCGATACCGAAGCGCAGGCCGTCGGACTCGAAGAGTTGACGCGTCGTGCCCGGGACGTAGTAAGCCTCCTCGCTGGGGTCCAGCTGATTCTTGGTCTGCATGCCACGCACGCGACCATCGCGATCCACCACGAGTGCAGCGACCTGTCGACCTTCGGGTGTGCGGTGTTCGATACCGAGGATCGTCGTGATGCGATACGCGCGTGACCAGTCACTCACCTGGCCCACGACTCGCGCTTCATCATCGGAGTCGAACGCGGGCACGGGGAAATCCTGTCCACGGAGCCCTGGCACATACGCTTCGGGGAAGCAGACGACGCGCGCCCCCTGCGAGGCGGCGTCGCTGATGAAGGTGCGGACGTGCTCCAGGGCCTCGTCGATGGACGCCGGAAGCGGAGGTGAAGCGAGCGCGATTCGCATCGTCGGGTCGTTAGGCGCGCCGCGCGCCAGGTCGAGGCGCGGCGCTGCGGGTCACCCGCCCAATCTACCGGTGTGAGCCCGGTGCCCCCATCCACCGGTCCACCGTTCGCACACGCTCAGCCGTCCGCCCGCCGAGCCGATCCGATCCGATCCCTCGATCCGTCCATCCGTCCATCGTCGGTCCATCCGTCCCGGCCGCCAACGGTCCCCTTGGCGCCTTCCCCGCAACGCGGCCGCCCGCTAAGGTCCGAATACCCACCCCGAGGAGTCCCAATGGCCACCTGGCGCGAGAAGATCGACGGCATGATGAAGGAACTGCAGCAGGAACGTGACGAGCTGCGCGTGAAGATGGCGCTCGGCAAGGCCGAGCTGCGCGAGGAGCTGGCCGAGCTGGATACCAAGCTCGACGTGCTCAAGGCACGGGCCGCCACCTGGGCCGACAAGGCCGAAGACGAAGCCGAGGATCTGCTGGATGACGCCAGGGAGAAGGCAGGGGATTGGCTCGGCGAGATCCGACAGGGATACCAAAAGCTCCGCGACCGGATCTCCAACGACGACAAGCCGGCAGCACCGCCTCCGGCCTGACCCTCTAACGATCGCCACGGGGCCTCACGGCCCCGTCGTGCGTTTGTGAAGCACTCGACGGCTGACACCGGGAACGGCGGCGCGCCGTAGGCGCAGGAGTCGAAGAGACCGCCGACTCTCTGCCCGGACCCATCGTGAGCTTCCCTTCTCCCCTGCGATTCGCCTGGCGGGCACTCGCCTCGCGCCCCGCCTTCTCCGCGGTCGTCATCGCCTGTCTCACCATCGGCATCGCGGTGAACACCACCCTCTTCGCGGTGTTCGACGCCGTGCTCTGGCGTCCGTACGACTTTCCTCAGCCCGAACGACTGGTGTCGCTGCGTACTCGCGTCGTCCAGCGGGGCTTCGAGGCGGGACTCGCAGTCGGCACGTTTCGGGATCTCCAGCGCGAGACGCGAGCGTTTGCCGATGTCGGGGGCAGCATCGGTCGGAGCCTGACCATCACCGACGGCCAGGAACCGGAGCGGCTCGAGGGCGCGATGATCAGCAGCTCCCTCTTTCGCACTCTGGGTATTCGCCCACAGTTCGGCCGCACCTTCCGCGACGACGAAGACGCCGGTGCCGGGGCACGCGTCGCAGTTCTTTCGGACGCGCTCTGGCGCCGTCGCTATGCGGCCGACCCATCGATCGTCGGGCGTGCGATCCAGGTGAACGGCGAGCCGTACGAAGTCGTCGGCGTCATGCCGATCGGTTTCCGCTTCCCGGAGAACCACGAGCTGTGGATCCCGATCGGCGAGTTCGGCCGGCTCGATACGCGGGACCAACGGTACGTCGAGACCTACGCGCGCCTGGCCACCGGCGTGACGCTGACGCAGGCGAGCGCCGAATACGACGCGACGATCCGGCGCATCGAACAGGCGCACGGCCTCGCCGCCCAGGGTTGGCAGGGCGAGATCGTGTCGCTGCGCGACGCGTTCATTCCCGACGACATTCGCGTGGTCGTGACGGCGATGATGGGCGCGGTGACGTTCGTGCTCCTCATCGCGTGCGCGAACGTTGCGAACCTGATGCTCGCGCGCGCCACCGCTCGCGAACGCGAGATCGCCGTGCGCGCGGCGTTGGGTGCCGGGCGCTGGGCCATTGTCCGGCAGCTGCTCTCTGAGGCCGCGATCATGGCTCTGGTCGCCGGTGCGCTGTCGTTCCCCCTCGCAACACTCGGTCTTGCCCTCATCGATCGCGGGATTCCGCCGGGCGATGCCGTTCCGTACTACATCCAGTGGCGCATCGACGGGCGCGTGGCGCTGTACACGGGGCTGGTCTCGCTGCTCGCGGCGCTGGCCTTCGGGCTGCTCCCCGCCCTTCAGGCGACGAGTGGCGGCATCTACGGTGCCCTCAAGGAGGGCGGCAGGGGCAGCGGCTCCGGCAGAGCAAAGAACCGAACGCGGGCGGTGCTGGTGGTGACCGAGGTCGCCCTCGCCCTCGTGCTGCTCGTCGGCGCGTCGTTGTTCGTTCGCTCGTTTGCGGTGATGGAAGGAGAGGGCGTGGGCTTCGAAACGGCGGGGATCATGACCATGCGGACCTACCTCGGGGGTACGGTCTACGACTCCATCACGCCCCGCGTGCAGAGGGTCGAGGACATCGTGCGCCGCGTGCAGGCGCTCCCCGGCGTGCAGTCTGTCACGGCATCGAGCATGGTCCCGCTCGATGGCGGCGGTCGCATGGACCGGGTGGAGGTGTCGGGCCGTGACGTGCGCGCTGACGAGGCGCCGCTCATGTGGTGGAGCGGCGTCACAGGGCAGTGGGCTCAGGTGCTTGGCCTGCAGTTCGTCGCCGGTCGCGACCTGACGGCCGCCGAGCGGCAGGGGAGGACGCCGGTGGCCGTGATCGACGAACGCATGGCGGCGGTCCATTGGCCCGGCGAAGATGCGTTAGGCAGGCAGTTCCGCGTGGCCGGGGACAGCACCCTGCCGTGGTTCACGGTCGTTGGCGTCGTGAAACACTACCGTCAGGGCGAACTGGGCGACCGCGATGAAGACCCGCCATCGGTGTTCGTGCCGTTCGCGTACCATGTGCCGCGCACGATCGCCCTGATGGTCCGCGTGGCCGGCGATCCGGCGTCGTTCACCGCGACGATTCGCGATCAGGTTCGTGCGTCGGACGCCGCCCTGCCCGTGTTCGCCGCCCTGTCCATGGAGGAGGTGCGACGGCTGGGTTTCTGGGAATACGGACTCTTCGGCGCGATGTTCGGCGTGTTTGGCGTGGTGGCGCTCATCCTCGCGGCGGTCGGCGTCTATGGGGTGATTGCGTACGGCGTGTCGCAACGCACCAGGGAGTTCGGGGTCCGACTGGCACTCGGCGCGCAACGGCGCGGCGTCATGGAGATGGTGGTGCGGCACGGTGTGACCCTCGCCGCCATCGGCATCGCGATCGGTCTCGCGGGCGCCCTGGGCGTGACGCGCGCCCTGCGTTCGATCCTGACGGTGAGCCCGACCGACCCGATCACCTTTGTGGCCGTGCCTCTGTTCCTCGCGGTCGTGGCCGTCGTCGCCAGCTGGATCCCCGCCCGGCGCGCCACGGCCGTCGACCCGATCGTGGCGCTGCGGGCGGAGTAGCGCGGGGCCGGTGGCTCGGGCTCGCCGTTGTCGGGACGAGACACCGGGGTGCCGTACGCGCACCCCGGTTTCGCGCCGCCCGCGCGCACGATAGCCTCCCCGTCGCCAGCGTCGTCCCCGCTCACCCATTCGTCGGCTCGCTTGGACAACATCACCCACGCTCTCGCCGGCGCGCTCCTTGGCGCCGCGACCATCGAAATCGTCAGGCGTCACCACGGCGAACCCGCCATCGGGCTGCGTCGCGCGGCGTATGCGATCGGCATCGTCACCGCCGAGCTGCCTGACGCGGACCTGGTGTACGCGGGCGATCGGCTCGGCATCGGGACGCTGGGCTACATGCTGCACCACCGGGGCCACACCCATACCGTGGTGTTCGCCGTGCTGGCAGCATTTCTTGTGTGGGGCATCGCCCTCGCCTGGCGCCGCGGGCTGCGCGAGCCTGCGTACGCACGCCCTCTCCTCTGCCTCGCGCTCGTCGGCAGCCTGTCCCACATCGCCCTCGACTTCACGAACAGCTACGGCGTGCACCCGTGGTGGCCGATCGACAATCGCTGGTTCTACGGGGACGCGGTGTTCATCATCGAGCCCTGGCTCTTTGTTGCCGCGATCCCGCCGTTGTTCTTCGTGGCCCGAAGTGTGGGGGCACGAACTCTGTGCCTCCTCGTCGCCGGGGCGATCCTGGCGGCCGTGTGGCGCGTTGAGCTGGTGGGGCCGGCACTCGCCATCACCCTGACGGTGGCGATGGCCGCGTGGGCGGCGCTGGTGTGGTGGGCGCCTCCAGGTCGGCGGGTCGCGATGGGGCTCACGGCATGGATGGCGTTCGAAGCCCTGTCGTTCGCCACCTCGGGCCTCGCCAGGCGGTCGGTCGAAGGTGCCGTTGCGGTGGGCCTGCGCGACGTCGTAATCACGCCGGGCCCGGGAAACCCCTTCTGTCTTTCGGCGATCGTCGTCACCGATGCCGCGAGCACCTACGAGGCGACGAGTGCTGTCGTCGCCGCCGTTCCCGGCCTCGTGCCCGTCGGGCGATGCGGGCCCGCCGTGCGTGGGCTGGTCGATGGTGTGCCATCACGCCGCGCCGACACCGCCGGGATTCGATGGGGAACTGCGTGGTCGGCGACGACCGAGGAGCTGCGGACGTTCGCCGAGTCCAACTGCGCCATCGACGCGGCCCTCGAATTCATGCGCGTCCCTGCGTGGCGCCGTTTGGGCAACGACCGGGTGGAGTTCTACGACCTCCGGTTCGGCGCCGGGGGATTCGCATCGATCGTGACGCCGCTCCGGCCGGGCGCATGCCCCGGGTGGCGACCGGGCTGGATCGGACGCATGGGTGCCTAGCGCCACTCAGTCGGCCCGGGCTTTCCGGGGCGTTCGACCGACGACGCCGGCGTGTGTCGCACCGCAATGCACGCTCCCGCTCCGTGAGTGAGTAGCTCGCAGTACCTTCAGGGTTCAGCCAACCCCACTCTGCATGCGTGTCCTCCTGCTTCTCGCCCTGGCGCTCCCGCTGTCGGCGCAATCGCCGGCTGCCGACGTGGACTCCCGGATCGCCAGGCTCGTGGCGTCGGTGTCCGAACAGCGCCTTCATGATCTCACGGCAAAGCTCGTCTCCTTCCACACGCGATCGACGCTTTCCGACGCCACCTCGGCGACGCGGGGGATCGGCGCCGCCCGGCAATGGATCCACGACGAACTCCGGCGATCGAGTCCGAGGTTGCAGGTCTCCTTCGACACGCATCGCATTGCACAGCAAGGGCGCATCACGCGGGACGTTGAGCTGCGCAACGTCATGGCCGTGCTCCCTGGGCGCTCGCCGCGGCGGATCTACATCACGGGGCACTACGACACGGTGAACCTCGGCGGCGGCGGTCAGCTCGCACTCAACGCGGCCGGGGCCAACCCGCAGGCCAACCGCGACTTCAACCACGACGTCGATGCGCCCGGCGCCAACGACGACGGCAGCGGAACCGTGCTGACCATGGAGCTGGCCCGCGTGTTCGCCGAGAGCGGCATCACGTTCGACGCCACGCTGGTGTTCATGACGTGGGCTGGGGAGGAGCAGGGACTGATCGGCTCGAGCGTGCACGCCCAGCAGCTCGCGGCCGATCGCATCGTCGTCGAGGCAAACTTCAACAACGACATCGTGGGCAACATCCACGGGGGTGGTGGCCTGGTGGACGGCGAGAGCGTGCGCGTCTACTCCCTGGGTCCCGAGGATTCGATGAACCGCGCGCTGGCCCGCTACGTCCAGCGTGTTGCCGCTCTCTACGTGCCCGCGCATCACGTCCGCCTCATGGCGAGAGAGGACCGCTTTGGGCGAGGGAGCGATCACTCGTCATTCACGGCGTTCAACTTTCCTGCCGTCGTATTCCGCGAAGCCAACGAGAACTACTCGCGACAGCACACGGCGAACGACACCCTCGGGGGCGTCGACTTCGCATACCTGGCGCAGAACGCGCGAGTCAACGCGGCCGCCGCGGCCTCGCTGGCCCTCGCACCGCCGGCGCCCGCCGTCACCGGCGATCGCGGTCAGGCGCTCGTGTCGCGCAACCCGAGTGGCTACGACGCCACGCTCCAGTGGCAGGCTTCGCCGGGCGCGATCGCGTATCGCGTCTACTGGCGCGACACGTGGAGCAATTCATGGGAGCGATCGCAGGGTGTCGGGAACGTGACGCGCTTCACCTTCCCCGGCCTGTCTATCGACGACTGGGTCTTTGGCGTCGCGGCGATCGGGGCCGATGGCTCGGAGAGCCTCGTGAGCGCGTACGTATCGCCGACGCGGCGGATGACCGAGGTCAAGGTGGTCCGGTAACCCCCTGAGTGCATGACGCCCAGGGCTCCTGACGAGCGAGAGCGCTTCACCCGGGCACTCGACGCCCTGGTCGACCGCATCAGGGCGGACCGCGCCGTCCTCGCGGCGATCCTGTGCGGCAGTCTGGCGCACGACACCGTGTGGGCGCGCAGCGACATCGACCTCGTGCTCATCACCATCGACGACCCCAGGGTCGAGAGCACGGGGATGGCCATCGATGCGGACGGCATCAACGTGCACGCGATCCTCTATCCGCGCGCGACGTTCCGCCGACTCGCCGAAGGCGCGATTCGCAACTCGTTCATGCACTCGCTGCTCGCCAAGGGGCGATTGCTGTATTCGCACGACGAGTCGATCACCGCCATCGTCGCGCGCCTCGGGGAACTCGGTGATCGCGACGCGCAGGTCCTCCTGCTGGGCGCCGCGACCGGCGCCCTCTCCTGCCTGTACAAGGCGCACAAGTGGTTCATCACGCGCGCCGACCTGGACTACACCGCGCTCTGGATGCTCCACGCGGCCGAACCGCTCGCCCGCATCGAGGTGATCGGCCACGGCCTTCTCGCCGATCGCGAGGTCCTCCCGCAGGCCCTCACGCTCAACCCGGTGTTCTTCGACCTCGCGTACACCAGGCTGCTGAACGAACCCAAGACGCGCGCAAACGTGCAGGCGACGCTGGAAGCGATGGATGCGTATGTCGCCGCCAGGATCCCGGGCTTTGCGACGCCGGTCATCGCCTACCTCATCGGTGCAGGCGAGGCGCGTTCGGCGACCGAGCTCGATGCACACTTCGCGCGCACCACGGGCATCGGGCAGGTGAGCGGAACCTGCGAGTACCTCGCGGATCAGGGCATCATCGGCAAGGCCTCGATCGCCGCGCGCCTGACGAAGAAGAGCACGGCGGACGTGCAGGAGCTGGCGTTCTACGCGCTGTCGCCCCCTCCCGGGGATCGATAGGGCGCCGCCTCTCCTTCGCCCCCCGGCGCGCCGGGTGAGCGGTCGCGGGACTCGCCTTACCCCACTGGCAGAGCCGGCTCGACGCGGCAGAATTCGTATCGTTCCCGTGACCCGCCCGCCGTGTCGATTCGACGCACGAACAACGCGCGACCCGCTCGCTCAGCCGCTACCACCGCGCCGCGCACGACGGTCGCGGTGCAGGGCGCGAGGGTCCACAACCTCCGCAACATCTCCGTCGAGATTCCGCGCGACAGCCTCGTCGTGTTCACGGGCCTCTCGGGCTCCGGTAAATCGAGCCTGGCCTTCGACACGATCTACGCCGAGGGCCAGCGGCGATACATGGAGTCGTTGTCCAGCTACGCGCGGCGTTTCGTTTCACAGGTGACCAAACCGGACGTCGACTACGTCTTCGGGCTTTCTCCGGTGATCTCGATCGAGCAGAAAACGATCGCCGCCAACCCGCGGTCGACCGTCGGCACGATGACCGACATCGCGAGCTACCTCAACCTGCTCTTCGCGACCATCGGCGATCCACACTGCCCGCGCACGGGTGAGGCCGTGCCATCGCGCTCGGCCAGTCAGGTCCTCGAGGCCATCCTGTCGCTCCCGGCCGGCACCGAACTCGAACTGCGAGCGCCGGTCTCCAGGGTGTACGGCGAGGACCTCGATGTCGTGTTCCAGGAAGTGCGCAAGAAGGGGATCCGCCGCATCGTCATCGACGGCACGACGCACGACCTCGCGAACCAGTTCACGGTCGACGACAGCGTGGTGCGCGAGATGGATGCGGTGGTCGACCGGTTCATCGTGCGGCGATCGAGCGAAAAGGCGATCAAGGCGGCCATCGCCGCCGCGCTCCTGGTGGGCGATGGGCTCGTGCAGCTCACCGCGATCACCGGATCGAAAAAGGCGGAGGTCGCCAGGGTGCTCGCTGCTCACGTGAGTCGCACCCACCGGTTTGTCTATGTCGACATCCAGCCCGACTACTTCCAGTTCAACAACCCCGAGTCGGCATGCCGCACCTGCGGTGGACTCGGCATCGACAAGCTCACGCATCCCGAACTGCTGATCCCCGATCCCCAGCGCAGCATTCGCGCGGGCTGCTTCGTGAGGGAGGCCTTCCGCTACAACCCCGAGACCTGGGACGGCCGCATCATGTACACGCTGTCCCGGCAGCTCGGCTTCTCGCTCGACACGCCGTGGGTGGAGTTGAGCGACTCGGCGCGGAACGCTGTGCTGTACGGCGCGGAGAAGCGCTTCCGGACCGAAGCGCCGCCCGAGGCCGCCGTGAAGCGCGAGGACTGGGATCGCCACGAGGTCGGCTTTGGCGGCATCGCGCGGCGGATCGAGCGACACTACCGTCGCTATCGCCAGCGTGGCGAGGCGGACTCGCGCATGGAGGCCTGGCTGGACAAGGTGATGGTCGAGCACACCTGTCCCGACTGCCAGGGCGCCCGCTTGCGGGCAACGCGCCTGCTGTTCACGGTTGGGGGAAAGACCACCCGCGAGGTGGGGCTGCTCAACTTCGACGAACTGCACCGGTTCCTCGGGACGCTCCGCCCGGTGGGGCGCGGCGCCGCGGCCGGTCGCCAGGTGCTTCACGAAGTGCGGGCGCGGCTCGACCTGCTCCTCGGCATCGGCCTCGACTACCTGAACCTGGATCGACGCGCCGGCACGCTTTCGGGTGGCGAGTCGCAGCGCATCCGGCTCTCCACGCAGATCGGATCGGGGCTCATGGGAATGCTCTATGTGCTCGACGAGCCCAGCATCGGCCTGCACCCCAGGGACAACGCGAAGATGATCGCGACGCTCGAGAGCCTGCGCGACGTGGGCAACACCGTCATCGTGGTGGAGCATGACGAGGACACCGTGCGCGCCGCGGACCACGTCGTGGAGATGGGCCCGGGGCCCGGGGTGCATGGTGGCACCGTCGTCGCACAGGGAACGATCGACGACCTGATCGCCTGCAAGACATCACCCACCGGACAGTTCCTCTCCGGCCGACGCGCGATCGCGCTGCCCGCTCGCCGTCGCACCGGCAACGGGCACTCGCTCGTCATCCGCGGCGCTCGCGAGAACAACCTCAAGTCCGTGGACGTGACGATCCCGCTCGGCGTCATCGTGGCGATCACCGGTGCGTCGGGTTCGGGGAAGAGCACGCTCATCAACGACGTGCTCTACAAGGCGCTCTGGAAACGCCTCGAGGACACGCGCACCCTGCCCGGCGCCCACGACCGCATCGACGGCATGGAGCACGTGCACAAGGTCGTGAATATCGACCAGTCGCCCATCGGTCGGAACAGCCGCTCCAATCCCGCGACCTACATCGGTTTCTACGACACCATCCGCGACCTCTTCACGACGGCGCCGCTTGCCGTGGAACGTGAGTACAGGGCCGGCCGGTTCTCGTTCAATGTGAAGGGCGGGCGATGCGAGGAGTGCCAGGGCGAAGGCGTGATCACCACGCAACTCTACTTCATGCCCGACGTCGAGGTCACCTGCGGGGCCTGCAAGGGCGCGCGATTCAACCCCGAGACGCTCGACGTCTCCGTGCGCGGCAAGACGATCGCCGACATCCTCGACATGTCCGTCGAGGAGGCGGTGACGTTCTTTGCTGCCGACCCCGCGATCGCGAAGAAGGTCGAGGTGCTGCACACGCTCGGACTTGGCTACATCACGCTTGGGCAGTCGTCGACCACGTTGTCCGGGGGCGAGGCCCAGCGGGTGAAGATCGCGACCGAGCTGAGCAAGTTGCAGCGTGCGAAGCACACCGTGTACATCCTCGACGAGCCTACGACCGGTTTGCATCTCGCGGACGTGGAGCGCCTGCTCGCCTCACTCAATCAGCTGGTGGACGCCGGGCACTCCGTGATCCTGATCGAGCATCACCTCGACGTCATCAAGACCGCCGATCACGTCATCGACCTCGGTCCGGAGGGCGGCCACGCGGGAGGCCGCGTGCTGGTGACCGGTACGCCGGAGTGCGTCGCCGCGTGCCGCGCCTCGCACACCGGGCAGTTCCTCAAGGCGCACCTGGCCAGGGCGCAGCGCCAGGTGCGGCCGCGCGCGCGGTCGTGAGCCGTGCCATGAGTCGTGGCCCGTCGACCGCGGAGCGTCGCCTCAGCGCCCCGTTGCGCCTTCGACGGTCCATTGGTCGCATGCTGGTCGGGTCGGGAGCGATCGTCGTGATGGCCTGCTTCGACAGCCAGGGCCCTCCAACGGGGAGCAGCGTGTGCACCGCGACGGCCAGATACCCGAACGCAATCGGATGCGCCCACGTGTCCGGCCGCGTGACCAGCACGCGCGGCGTCGTCCTGGACTCCATCGAGGGATTCGTCCGCCTGAGCGACGCGTGCGTGTGTTCACTCTCGCGGATCGAAGGCGACGACAACGGCGTCTATACCACCACGGTGTATCGGCTGGCGCGCCCGGGCGCGTTCACCGACACGGCGACGGGCACGGTGGTCGTCCTGGCGAGTGCGCCCAAGTACCCGCGGCACGTGACCGGGTCCGCCTATTTCGATACGATGCGCGTGACGCTGCGCTTCGCGCCCAACGGAGCCGTGCCCCCGACCGCGCAGGTCGACCTGAGGATTCCGCTGCCGTAGGCCGACGGCACGCCGGCCCGGCGGAGCGCCGAGCGTGCGACCCGCCTGACGCGGGCCTAACGATACATCAGGTACCGCGAACGCAGCCGCTGGAACGACGCGACCTCTTCGCGCCATGAGGCCACGATCTCATCCGGCGTTCGCCCGGCAACGAGCATCGCCTTGAGTCGTGGCGTCGCCACGAGCCGGTCCAGCACGGTGTCGTTCCACACGAGCCGATCCGCGTGCAGGCGGTGCACCGCCCACAGCAGCGCAACGCCCGTCCGGTAGGGCTCGAACGCGTCGCGATCGGTCACGCGCACGCGCAGGCCACGGAGCCTTTCTCCCGCCAGCTCCGGCGGCCGGCCGTGATACGGCTTCTGCTCGGGGACAAACGATGCCGTGTCGATCGACACGCCGGGAAGCGCCAGGCCGCGCAGCAGTTCGGCGGCGCGCACGTGATCGAGCCACGGCGCCCCGATCAGTTCGAACGGGTGATCCGTCCCGCGTCCCTCCGAGACGTTCACGGCCTCGAAGAGGCACGTGCCCACGTAGGCAAGCACTGATCCGAGCGTGAGGAGGTTTGGCGATGGCTTGCGCCATGTGAGGCCGGTCTCGTCGTACCACATGGCACGGCTCCAGCCCTGCATCGGGACCACGTGCAGGCGCGGTGTGCGCCCGCCCTGCAGCATCCGCTCGCCGTTGTACATGCTGGCCAGTTCTCCCATCGTCATCCCGTGGACCACCGGAACGCGCGCGTAGGAGCCGAATCGAAAGCGCGCCTCGGGGTCGGTGACGAATCCTTCCACCTTGAGGCCGGTGATCGGGTTCGGGCGGTCGAGCACGATCACGTCGATGCCCGACTCCGCCGCCGCGTCCATGACAAACCCGAGAATGTTGATGTGCTCGTAGAAGCGCGCGCCGACTTCCTGGATGTCGAAGACGATCACGTCGACGCCGCGGAGCATGTCTGCCGTCGGCCGATGGTGCTCGCCGTAGAGGTTGTACTTCACGAGTCCGGTGGCCCGATCGATGGCCCGATCGCCATCCCGTGTGGCCGCGTAGTCGTTCGAGCGGATGTCGTACTCCATGCCGAACAGCACGGCGAGCGTGGTTTCGCGGAACCCGTGAAGGGCATCCGCGAGGTGTGTCCCGTCGGCGAGCCGGCCGCTGTGGTTCGAGACCAGGGCCACCCGCTTGCCGCGAAGCAGGTGTGAAAACTCGCCGAGCAGTCGGTCCGCGCCGACCACAACCCTCGCGGCGCCCGCCTCGTCAGGGGGCGGGTTGAAGCCCGTCGTGACGGAAACGAGGCCCAACAGGGCAGGAAGTCCGAACCGACGAAGGGAGCGTGGAAAGGCGGTCACGATAAAGAGGAAAGAGGCGCGCCGGCGGCGCGAGGAGGCCGCTGCTGACGCGAATCTAGCCACCGGACCATTGAGGCCGTCGAAGTTCTCGTCAGGCAATCCACCGCGCAGAGGGTACTCCCTCGCCCTCGCAAGGCCAACAACCAGAATCCGTTAGGCACCTGGCGCACACCCTGTGTTGTCGACGCACCACACGCCGGGTCGCTCCATGCCACAGCACGGCAGGGCACAAGGTCCCCTTGCACGCCCTGCCCGGTCTCCGGTTTGCCACGATGTATCGTGCCGCCAACATCATGTCGCATAACGGCTTGCGTGTCGTAGGGGGCGGGACCATTGGGCGACGATCTGGAGGGCTGTGGCCCGCGACTTGCATTGTGTCATCGCGAATTCACCCGCGACTCAGAGGAGACCAATGTACGAGGCCCCGAAGCTCGAAAAGTTCGGATCGTTCCGCGAACTGACCCTTGGCCGCAACCCGCTTGCAACGACCAAGCGCATCATCGGCGACGATCTCATCCCCGGCATCGGCATGGACTGCGATGGCAATGCGCCGGCCGGAGATCCGCGGGCCTGCATCCGGTCCTGATTCCGTTTCGGCGGATTCTTGATGACGAGGGCCGGCGATGCTTCGCGCATCGCCGGCCCTCTTCGCATCGTGGCCCCCAGCCGGCCGCCGCCGCTCACCGCCGCAGCATCCCTCGACGTGTCGGCGGCTCCATCCGGATATGCTGGTCCCTGATCCAGACTCCGGAAGTGCGCTCAACCACAGCACCACCTGACGGCCGAGGGCTCGCATCAGCGCCGCGTCCGAGCGCCGAGTCACTGCCTGAGGCTCGTGTGCCCTCCACCACGTTCTCGACGGAGTCCGGCAGAAGCGCCAGCAGGTCGTACCCACTCAGCGCTTCCACGGCGTCGACCGTGGTGCGATAGCTGTTCCAGTCGACGTTCCGAATGCCGGGCTCGTTGGGCATGATCGCGGCGATGACCTGCGCGTCACCCGCCTCCTCCACCGCTGCCAGCCCCTGATCGCGCGGCAGCACCACGGCGACCTTCCACGTGCTCGCCGGAATCACGATGCGTCCCTCGCCCTTCACCGTGCCCTTGCTGCCCGCCACCCCGGCGATGACGTAGACCTCCAGGCCCTGCTGACGGGCGAGGTTGCTCAAGTGGATCTCCATCGCCGCCCACGGTCCCTGGTTCAGGTCCGCGGCCTGTGGGACGATGTTGGTGAAGTAGTAGGTGAACGCGTTGTCGAGGCTCCCGGCCGTGCGATCGAAGGAGCGCACGAGGTGCCCGCGGTCGATGGCGTATCCGTGGAACGCTCCGACCCCGGTGTAGTCCGCCGTCGTCAGGCGCGTGAGGCCGGGCGGCAGCGCCGGATCGAACGTGAAGCAGTCGCAGCGATCCTCCGCTCCGAAGTGCGACGCCTCGAGGTCATAGCTCACCCAGTTCGGCGTGCCGCGGCGCGGACTGTACGATGCGGTGTACTGCAGATGCCTGACCACGACGTCGTCCGATGCGTCCGCGTCGTTGGGTTCACCAAACTCCGTGTTGCCTGCATAGAGCGCCGCGGCGCCCAGGAGGCCAACGCGCGTCGGCAGCGTGTACGCGACGGTCGTGAGGCCGTCCGCGGCGGTCGCGCGCAGCACGGCCTCCCCTGGGCCGAGTGCATGCACCACACCGTTCGCGTCGATGCTCGCCAACGTCGGCGTCTCCGAGCGCCATGTCACCGTGGTCGGCACGACCTGACCGCTCGCGTTCCGCACCGTCGCGAACAACTGGTCTTCGAAGCCCACGGGCAAGGGCGGGTCGCTGGCCGAGCGTCCGCTGACGCTGATGGTATGGCTCGGTGGTGGGGGGGCCGCGCCGTTGCAGGTTCCGAACGTGGCAGCGAATGGCCCCGACCACGCGCCGGCGGCATCGCGCTGCAGCGATAGTCCCGGCGCCTCGTTGCCGAGCTCCACGACGCCGATGTCCATCGATCGCCAGCCATCCGCTGGGCCACCGACCGCCGTGACCGTCCCCTCGTACGATATGAACTCGACGACCACGCCCAGCGCGTTCACGAGGGCGATCGCGTCGGGCGAGCCGTTCTGGATGCCGTTCTCCGGATAGGCTTCCACTCGCACGCCCCGCGTTGCACAGGTGGCGGGGATCGTCCCGCTGAGCGTGCGCGTGTCGTACGGTGCACCGGTGCTGCCGTTGTACAGCACCAGCTGCCAGCCCGTGATGCTCGTTCCGGCGGGACCGTTCAGTTCGATGGCTTCGTTGACGTCGGTGCCCGCGTTGTCGTAGTGCACCTCGCTGATCCGGACACCGACCGGCGTCGCGCCGGAGCCCGGATCAGGTGCGGTGCTCGTTGACCCGCACGAGGCGGCGGCAACGATCCAGGCCGCGCAGCCAACGGCGCGAAGGCGAAAGTCTCGCATCGTCCCGCCCGCGCACTCAGCGCAGGAAGCGGCGCGCTACCTGTGCGAGTCGATCGTCGCCTTCGCGCTCGGCGTCGCGCAGCGCTTCCTCGACGTGCACGCGAAGGCTCGGCTCGCCCCAGTAGTACCCCGTGGCGCGCTCGGCGAGCTGCGTTTCGTTCACACGCGCGGCCTCGAGCAGCGCACGCGCCGCCGCCCGATCGTACCCGGGATCATCCCGCTCCGGCAACGCATAGTTGCGACGGGGCATCTCCCCTTCGGCATCATCTCTCAGAAACGCACGCGACATCGGCGGACTCCATCCGATTCCTCCAGCAACCTATGCGGGGGTGCTCTGTCCGAGCAGCGGTCGGTGGCGATCCGTGGCTCGGCGCGTTGCCCCGCCGCGCCGCGCCTGCCATTCTTCCACCGCCTCCGCCACCATCCGACCCTGGATCCCATGAAGCCGTCGCTGTCGCTCGCGCTCCTCTTCGCTGCCGCATCGGTCGTTCAGGCCCAAGGCACCGTCGAGGTCGCCCGCATCGTCGTTTCCCCGTCCAAGCCCGTCGTGAATGCGGGCGACACCCTGCGTCTTACGGCGCAAGCGCTCGACGCCTCCGGGCGTTCCATTCCCGGCGTGCGCGTGCGGTTTCAGGCGCAGGGCGCTCGGTTCGAGGGTGACGTCGACTCGCTTGGGCTCGTGACCGCGGGCGCGACCGGTACGCTTCCGGTCGCGGTGGTGGCGCTGGCGCCGGGCGCTCGCCCCAAGGTCGAGCGCATCGAAGTCCGCATGGTGCCGGGGCCCGCCGCCTCGATCACTCCCAGCAGTGCCTCGGTCCGCATGGCCATCGGCCAGCGGCTCCGGTTGGGCGGCGAGGTGTTTTCAAGGACCGGCGATCCACGGCCAGACGAGCGCGTCTCCTGGCGCTCGAGCGCACCGTCGATCGTCCGCGTGGACCAGGACGGCATGCTCACATCGGTCAGCGCCGGGCGCGCGAATGTGACGGGAACGGCTGGCGCTGCCCGCGTGACCGTGCCGGTGGACGTGGTGAACGGGCAAGTGTCCACGCTCGAGCTGTTCCCCGCACGCGTGGATGCGCGGCAGGGAGATGTGATCCGACTCAAGGCAACCGCACGGGATGCCCGCGGGCGCGAGTTGGCGGGACTCGCCACCGGGTGGTCGTTTTCGCCGGGTGGCGGGGTGATCGGCCAGGACGGCGCTTTCACCGGCTATGAGCCGGGCGAATACGTGATCACCGCGAGCCAGGGGACGCGCACCGCGCAGGCGGTCATCCGACTCACCGAGCGCGACGTGCGTCGCCCGCTGTCGGTCGTTGGTCGGTTGCCACGTACGCGCTTCTCCACCGAAGAGGTGTGGATCCACCCGAACGGGAAGTTCGCGTACCTTGGCTCGGGCGGTGGCGGTGACGTGATGTACGCGATCGACATCAGCGATCCGTCAAAGCCCACCGTGACCGACTCCATCGTGGCCAACACGCGTCGCGTCAACGACGTGATGACCACGCCGGACGGCAGGTACCTCGTCTTCACGCGCGAAGGCGCGAGTGACCGCAAGAACGGCATCGTGATCTGCTCGCTGGAGGATCCGGCGCACCCCAAAGTGATCAGCGAGTTCACCGACGGTGTCACCTCGGGTGTGCACTCGGCCTTCATTCACCAGCAGCCAAAGTACGGGACGCACGTCTACCTCACCAACGACGGGACCGGTGCGCTGCACGTCCTCGACATCTCCGATCCGTACAAGCCAAAGGAAGTCGCACAGTGGAAGACGCCCAAGGCGCACGGTGATGTCGGCCGTACGCTGCACGACATCGATGTTCAGGACGGGCTGCTCTACGGGAGCTGGTGGAACGACGGGCTCGTGATCCTCGATGTGGGCAACGGCATCAAGGGCGGCAGTCCGAGCAATCCGGTGCTCGTGTCGCAGTTCAAGTACGACCTGAATGCGCTGTATCGGGACGTCGAGGCCTCGGGTGGCCCGGGCTTCATTCGTGGCACCCACACGGCGTGGCGTCACAAGAACTACGTCTTCATCGCCGACGAGGTCTTCCCGGCCGGCGGCGTAAAGGGGGCAAAGGACGCGGCCGCGGGTCGCGCCTATGGCCGGCTCCAGGTGATCGACGTGAGCGACATGGCGAACCCCAGGTCCGTGGCGCACTACGAGCCCGAGTTCGGTGGCGTGCACAACGTATGGGTCGCTGGCGACACGCTCTACATGGGCGCCTACAACGGCGGCTTCCGGGCGTTTGACGTGAGCGGTGAGCTGCGAGGCGACCTCCGCGCCCAGGGGCGCGAAATCGGCCACCTCAACACGGCGGACATGGACGGCCGTGTGAAGAACACCGCGATGACCTGGGGTGTCGTGGTGAAGGACGGCCTTGCCTACGTGAACGACATGTACAACGGGTTGTGGATCGTGAAGATCGAACCGAAGCCCGCGGTGGTTCCGTAGCGAAGGTCGCACGGCCGGATACGCAACAGGGACTCGAAGGCACACGGCCCTCGAGTCCCTGTCGTTCGCTATCGTCGCTGTTGGCTACCGTTTGGAGACGACCTGGATCGCCCCGCTTCCGTGACCCGTGCCCCAACGCTGCGTGGCGTCGGTGGCGGAGATGAAACGGATCTCCCGGACCTGAGTGGCCAGGACCGTTCGCAGGTTGCCGACCTCGCCGACGCGCACATCGTCCATGTAGACGACGATGCCGATCTGTACTGCGGCGCCAGTGCCGTCGGATCGAGCGCCCATCGACGTGCCGCGAGGACGCAGCATCTGCGGGCGCAGGCGCTCGACGATGTCGTAGGCATTGGTCGCCTGTCCAAGGATCGCCTGCACCTCCGCTTCCGAAATCAGATTCGCGTTGCCGCGGCGCGCAGGCGCAGCCGCCGACGCGGAGGCGGTTCCGCCAGCGCCGCCGCTGCTCGAACAGGCAGCCGCGAGCGAGAATAGGACGAGCGAAACACGACGCATCGACATGGTGGTCTCCAGAGTGAACCGAGCGCGACGCGCGCTCGACGCATCGATCCTCTCACGCTTTGGGCCCATCCGCAAGACGGCACCGCAGCATCCGCACCGAAGGAAGTCACGACGTCGTCCCTCGATCTCGCAGTCAAGAGATCGTCACGCGCCGGCCGTCGCGGCCCGCTCGTCAGAGAAACGAAGCTCCGTCCAGCCCGGGTGGAATGGCCCTGCCCAGCGCCTGCAACGCCGAGGGCATCACGTCCACGGTCCGGCGCGGTACGCGCGATGCGGGCTGACTTGTGACCAGCGGCACCAGCATGTGTTCGCGATGCAGCGCCCCGTGTGAGGACACGTGGGGAATCGGCTCGTAGCGCTCCCTGAAGTCCCACTGGCGCGCGGCCGAAAGCAGCACCTCGCCACAGCGAGGGGAGGCGGCGAGGTGCGCGATCTGCACCACACCGTCGGGGTAGTCGCTCTGCCAGGTGGCATCGAACGCGTCCGTCGCATCGACCAAGGCCACGTCGCCGATGCCTAACGGGTCGCCGGTTTCCGGGTGGTAGCTGTAGCGACCCCCCTCGGCGACAATGATCGCCGCGCCGCGCCCGTTGCCGCGCACCTCGCATCGCGAGGGTGACAGCGGAAGCACCACGAGATCCACCGAGGGCCTCGAGGTGAGCGCGTCGATCTGCTCGCCCCACTTGCCTGCGAGCTGCGGCCAGAACGGGCGATCCCTTCTGGACAGGTCGAGGTACAGGTGCGCCATTGCATTTCCGCTCACCATCACGGCGATCTGGTGCGAGTTCCCGAACGTCCACGGGTGCGCCAGCGTGCGGAATCCGTTGCCGCGAAACAGCTCGGCCAGGTCGTCGTGAAACCTCACCGGCGAATGCCCGTGGTCGCTCACCACCCACACGTGCGTGTGCTCCCAGGTGCCCGCGCGCTCGGCGTCGTGCCGGATCTCCGCCACGGTCCCGTCCACGATCTGCATCGCCTCACGTACCACGGTCGAGTCGTGGCCCTCGGAGTGCGACGTCTTGTCGATGCCGGTGAGGGCGGCGAACACGAACTCCGGCCGTTCGCGCCGGATGCGTCGCGCCAGCGTGCTGCCGATATCGCGATCGATGGCCAGCCATCCGCGCACGTTCCCGCGAAAGTGCGTCACCGCCGCCCTCGCCACGAACCGCGCACCGAAGCCCAGCCGACTGCGCCACGGCAGTCCTCGATGGATGACGGCGAGCGCACCGAGCCGTGGGCTCGTGAGCTCGAACATCGTCGGCGCCTCGGTGGCAAGATCGCCATCGACCTGCCGCATTTCGGAGCCCACGTAGCTTCGTGAGTGGCCAAACAACCCGCTGATGCGGCGGCTCCGGTCGAACCAGCGCAGGCCCGGCAGCCCCACCGGGCCGGGATAGCGGCCCATCAGGAACGGTGTGTATGCCACCCCCGTCACCGAAGGCCACGCCGTCACGATCGTGTGTGCTCCGCCCTCGGCACGCAGGCGAGTCAGCGCCGGGAGCTCGCCTCGGTCCATCGCGGCGGCGAGGGTGTCCGGACGCGCCCCGTCCGCGACGAGGATGATGACGGGCATGTGGTGGGAGATTAAACTCAGGCGCGCTTGGGCACGGCAATACTCCACTCCAAAGCTATCGATGGCAAACCGGAAACCGCGCATTCGTGGCCCAAAGACGGCCGGCGGACGCTCGATGAACCCATCTACGCTCCGAAGTGCGAGTCAGGAAGCAGTGGAGGGGCTCAAGGAGCGCACCGAGCAGGGGCACCGCGCCGCGGGCCGCACGCCGCCGTCGGAAGTGTCCACGGCCAGGACGAGCGGTGCACATCGCGCCATCGACACCTCGATCCGCGACACCTTCGCCATCACCGAGGACGCCAAGCTCCTGCAGCAGCCCGGGCCGCGCGACGACTTCACCCGCACCGACCCGTGGCGCGTCATGCGCATCACCTCGGAGTTCGTCGAGGGCTTTGACGTGCTAGCCGACGTCGTCAAGGGCGTCACCATCTTCGGCTCGGCGCGCACGGGGCCCGACGATCCGCAGTACCAGGCCGCGCAGGAGACCGCGCGACTCCTGGCCGAGGCTGGCTTCGCGATCATCACCGGTGCCGGGCCGGGGATCATGGAGGCCGCCAACAAGGGCGCGCGCCTCGCCAACGGGCGATCCATTGGCTGCAACATCGAGTTGCCGTTCGAACAGGGCGCCAACCCGTACGTGGATACGCTCGTGAACTTCCGCTACTTCTTTGTGCGGAAGACGATGTTCATCAAGTACTCGAACGCGTTCATCATCTTCCCGGGTGGGTTTGGCACGCTCGATGAGCTGTTCGAAGCGTTGACGCTGATCCAGACCGGCAAGATCAACCAGTTCCCGGTCATCCTGTTCGGCACGCACTACTGGGCCGGTCTCGTGCGCTGGGTGCAGTCGCGCGTCCTTGGTGAGCGGAAGATCTCGCCCGGGGACATGGACCTCATGCTGATCACCGACGACCCGCAGGTAGCTGCAACGGCGGTCATCGCGGCGTACGACGCACTGGTCGACACGTCGCGACCCCAGACGGAGACGCAATGAAACCAAAGAAGGCGAACGGAGGCCGCTTGCTCGGACTCAAGGCGTCGCGCGTGGGCACGCATGTGCAGCGCTCTTCGGCCTCCGGGCCCAAGGCCTCACAGAAGGCCGCGGCCGAAGCCCGCGAAGCAGCGGGCAAGGGCGCAGCCACCGCGCCGGCCTCGAGATTCCTCCGTGGCGGCAGCATCGATCCGCGCAAGATCAATGGCAAGGAGCGCATCGCGGACCTGATCGAGGGCACCTTCCTCGCGTACAACGCGGGCCGGCTGCGCGAGGCCTGTCAGCTGTTCTCCGCCAAGATGCTCGACGACGACGTCACCATCGGCCTCACGATGACCGGTGCGCTGACGCCTGCTGGCCTCGGGATGGCCGCCGTGATCCCCCTCATCGAAGCAGGCTTTGTCGACTGGATCATCTCCACCGGCGCCAATCTCTACCACGACACGCACTTCGGCCTCGGCCTCTCCATGCACCGGGGGAATCCGATGATCTCCGACGTCGTGTTGCGCGAAGAAGGCGTCGTGCGCATCTACGACATCTTCTTCGACTACGACGTGCTGCTGTCCACCGACGCGTTCTTTCGCGCGATCGTCCAGGGCAAGGAGTTCCAGCGGTCGATGTCGAGCGCCGAGTTCCACTGGCTGTGCGGGAAATACGTGGCCGAACGTGAGCGCAAGCTGGGCATCGGCCAGAAGTCGCTGCTGAGTGCGGCCTACAAGCACGGTGTGCCGATCTACACGTCGTCTCCCGGCGATTCCTCCATCGGCATGAACGTCGCCGCGCTCTCGCTCGACGGCAACAAATGCGTGATCGATCCAAACGCCGATGTGAACGAGACCGCGGCCATCGTGCTGAACGCCAAGCGCGGTGGCGGCCGCAGCGCCATCGTCATCCTCGGTGGCGGCAGCCCCAAGAACTTTGCGCTCCAGACGGAGCCGCAGATCCAGGAAGTGCTCGGCATCGACGAAAAGGGGCACGACTACTTCCTGCAGATCACCGATGCACGCCCGGACACCGGTGGCCTGAGCGGCGCCACGCCTGCCGAGGCCGTGAGCTGGGGGAAGATCGACCCTGATCGTCTGCCCGATGCGGTGGTCTGCTACCTCGACTCCACCGTGGCGCTGCCGCTGCTCGCGTCGTACGCGCTGGCCAGGAGAAAGAAGCGGAAGCCTCGCCGGCTCTACGAGCGCCGCAACGCGCTCATGCAGGCGCTGCGGGACGAGTTCGCCGCGGCGTCACGCCGAGGAGCACACGGGTGAAGCGCGGCCGCGCGGGCCGGACGACTATTTCGTGAAGCCGAGCCGGTCGCCGTTAGGCACCGACTGATCCGTGAGCACCACCGCCGTCGGGCTGTACGTGCCGAGGAACCTCGCCACCGTGTCGGTGGGCGATGGCGTGAGCCGCACCGTATTGACCTGCGGGTGTGTATACCGGCCGCGCTGCGTGGACACGGTGCGCTGGCTGGCACCGGCGCCTGCCTGACGGACCACGAACGAGAGGATCCACGAAGAGTCCGCCGCCAGCGTCAGTGCGCCGCGTTGGATCTCGAAGCTGATCCCGTTCTCCGTCAACGTCAGCGGAATCGCACGCTCGTTCACCGTCACCAGCGTGTAGACCTGACCGGTACCGACCTCCGGCTCCAGGGACGAACTCAGGTCGTCGAGTTTGCACGCGGCCAGGCCAAAGACGACGAGAAGGGACCGGGCAAGGCCGGCACTGCGCTGGATTGGGTTCACGCGGAGATAATTGGCCGGGCGGCCGTGTGGCCGCTAGGTGGAACCTGCGTGGAGGGACGAACCGAGCCCGGGTAGTACGCGACTCTCGACCGTCGCGGTCACACGTCCCGCCCCGTGCTCACGCACGACTGGTCCACGCGATTGCACTGGTGCGGATCATGCACGACACCCCACACCGGCGCTGCCCCAGCCCCCAGCGGACCGAATTGAAATGCCGGGGGTCACGCCTTAGCTTGACCTTGTGCGTGTGGCGCCCGGCCCGGAAAGGCCGGGCGCTCCCCTTTTATTTGGTGCCCGTCCGATGCTCGAAGAACTCAAGGCCAAGCTCTCCGCCGAAGCCGAGAAGCTCCAGCACGAACTCAACGTCGTGCTGCCCAACGAGATCCGGAAGGCTGTCGAGCTGGGCGACCTGCGTGAAAACTCCGAATACAAGGCCGCGCTCGAACGTCAGCAGTTCGTGCAGGCTCGGCTCGGTCAGCTCCGCCAGCGGCTGAGCAAACTGGCCTCCGTCGACATGGCCCAGATCCCGGTGGACAAGGTCGGGCTCGGCTCAAAGGTCATTGTGGAGTGCCAGGACACCAGGTCCGTGGAGACCTACCACCTGGTCTTTGGCGATTCGGACAACTTTGACGACGGTCACGTGACCATGGCGTCTCCCATCGGCCGCGCCCTGGTGGGGAAGGCCATCGGCGAGGTCGCGTTCCTCAAGCTCCCGGCCCGCACTCGGCGCCTCAAGATCGTCGAACTGGTCACGATCCACGGCCAATAGGGGCGACGCCCGGCAACCGTAGGGCTCGGCCCGGGTATGGTGTATCACCGTACACGAACAACGGACCGGACAAGATGCGCACGATCTCACTGGCCGTCGCGGCGTCACTCGCCCTCGCCGGCCCTCTGGCCGCCCAGCGTTTTGAAGGCATCGTCGTTGTCGGGGCAGGTAAAGTGGCGGCGCAGCGCGCTCAGGTCGCCCTCCTCGGCAAGCGCGACGCGCTGGTGGACACGGCGACCACCGATGTCTTTGGCGGATTCGCCGTCAAGGCGGACAAGCCCGGGAAGTACACGCTGATGGTGCGGCGCAAGGGCTTCCTCCCCATGACCACCGAAGCCTTCGAACTCCCCGAAGGGGAAGTGCTCACCGATACGGTGTTCCTTACCGGACGCCAGGCCGAGATGGGGGTCAAGGAGTCGCTCAACGAGAGCCTGCGCCGCGTGTTTGGCGCGTCAGCGATGTCCGGCATGTCGCGCTGGATCGGGCCGGACTCGCTCGCCGTACTTCGCGAGCGCAACATCACCCTCGCCGACCTGATCCGGACCGGGCGCCTGCTGGGTGTGAGCATGCCCAACGGGACGGGAAGCGGCTGCGTCCGGTTCTCGGGACAAGGCTACTGCGGGCAGCTCTTCCTCGATGAGCTTCCGGTGAACCTGCGCCCCGACCAGATCTTTCTCACCGATGTCGAGGCCGTCCTGGCGATTCGCGGCAATGAGCTCGGGACGACGGTGATGGACACCCGTCGTTTCGACAACAGCCGGTTTGGTGTGGTCATGGTCTACTCGAGCAGGTTCTCCATCCGCTGAGTCCGACGGACGGGATGGGAGGGTACGGGCGCGCCGGTGACCGCTGGACGGATGGGGCGAGCGCGTGAAGCCTGGGCTGACACTCCGTCGTACAAGGGACCGTAGGACAAGGGGCGCTGACCTGGGTCGGCGCCCTCTGACCTTCCCGCTCACGAGGCCTTATGCGCTTCATCACCAAGCTCTTCGTGTTCGCCGTGGTCCTCACCGGCGTTCTCGGGGTCTACAAGATTGGCCAGGCCTTTCGCGGCGATCGGCACGAGCGTGTCATCGTGAGCGAAGCTCCCGAAGCTCCCGAAGCTCCCGAGCCGCCGGAACCGCCTGAGGTTCCCCTGGCCCCCTCGACACCCGTCACGTCCGTGTCGCTCGCCCGTGATGACGCACATCAGGTTCGCATCTTCACGAACAATCGGGCTGCCTTTCTCTCCCTGCGCGACAACAATCTCGTCGCTGGCCTTTCCGACTCGCTTCGCGAACACGTGGACTCGGCGATGAAGCGCGGCATGGAGAACGAGAGCCATGGCAACGTCGGGGCGATGATCGAAGACGTCGTCCGCTCGAGCGTGAACAAACTGATGCAGAAGGAGATCGTGGTGCCGGTGTCGGAGATTCGTGACATCGAGTACCGCGACAAGCGCATCGTCGTCAGGTACAAGCACGGCGATGGTCCGGGGCTCATCAAGCTCGAGCAGCTCAAGGGCGACAACGATCGAACGCTCCTCGAACAGTTCAACGAGGCCGATGCGCGGCGCCTCGTGGCCGCGGTCAAGACGTTGATCCGGTAGTTCCCCGACACGGCCCCACGTTTTTCACAGGCCCTCGCGTTCAGGCGAGGGCCTGTATGTTTCGGCGCATGGCCCCCTACGGAAACGGGCGACGCGTGGCAATCGTCGCCGGCGTCAGGACGCCGTTCGCAAAGTCGGGTTCCATCCTCAGGTCGCTCTCGGCGATCGAGCTTGGTCGTCAGTGCGTCGCAGAGCTCTTGCGCCGCTCGGGCGTCGACGCGGACCTGATTGAGCTGCTGGTGTTCGGGACGGTTGTCCCCTCGGTGCAGGCTCCGAACATCGCGCGCGAAGTGTCGCTGATTCCCCTGCTCCCCAAGGGGGTGCAGGCGCACAGTGTCTCCCGCGCGTGCGCGTCGGCCAACCAGGCCATCACGGACGCCGCGGACCAGATCGTGCTTGGCCATGCGGACGTGGCCATCGCCGGCGGCGCGGAGTCGCTGTCGAACGTCCCGATCCTGCACTCGCGCGGCTTTTCGGATGCGCTCGTGGCCGCGTCCCGGGCGCGCACGCTTGCTGCACGAATGCGCGCGCTGGCACGCCTCCGCCCGCGCGACCTGGTGCCGGTGACGCCGGCCATTGCCGAACCCACGACGGGCGAGACGATGGGGCAGTCTGCGGAGAAGATGGCAAAGATCAACGGGATCACGCGCGACGAGCAGGATCAGTTCGCGCTGCGCTCGCATCGAATGGCACACGCGGGCACGGTCGACGGACGGCTCACCGCCGAGATCGCGCCGATGTGGGTGCCACCCGCGTTCACGCCCGTGGCGAGCGACAACGGCATTCGCGAAGACACGAGCCTCGAACAGCTTGCCGCGCTCAAACCGGTCTTCGACCGACGTTATGGTACCGTCACGGCTGGCAACGCTTCGCCGCTTACCGACGGGGCGGCGGCGGTGTTGCTCATGAGCGAGGAGCGTGCACGGACCCTCGGTTTCTCGCCGCTGGCATTCATTCGCTCGTACGCATACGCCGCACTCGATCCCGGGGAGCAGCTGCTCATGGCGCCGGTGCTCGCCGCGCCGGTGGCGCTGCAGCGCGCCGGGCTCACGCTCGCCGACATCGATCTCGTGGAGATGCACGAGGCGTTCAGCGCGCAGGTGCTGTGCAACCTCCGGGGGCTCGCGTCGAGATCGTGGGCCGAACGTGCGGGTTTTTCGTCCCCGGTGGGCGAAGTGGATCGGTCCCGACTGAACGTGATGGGCGGATCGGTGGCGATCGGGCATCCGTTCGGGGCGACCGGCGCCCGCATCACCACGACCCTCTGCAACGAACTCACGCGTCGTGGCGGCCAGTTCGGACTGATGACTGTGTGCGCCGCGGGAGGACTGGGCTTTGCCATGGTCGTTGAACGTGCCTGACGAGCGGCATTCGCCTTCCCCTCACGCGCTCCGGATGCCACCGGCCCTGCAGGTCGTGCACGAGAACGGTATCGCCGTCATCACGTTCGACCTCCCCGGCGAGCCGGTGAACAAGTTCTCGCGCGCGGTGAAGGACGAGTTCATGGCGCTGCTCGACCGACTCGAGGCGGATCCGCGAGTGCAGGCCGCGGTCATCCTCAGCGGGAAGCCCGATTCGTTCATCGCCGGCGCCGACATCGAGGAGTTTGTGCAGTGGACGACCGGGGCGCAGGCGAGTGCGGCTTCGAGCGAGGGCCATGCGATGCTGGCACGCCTGGAACGCGGGCGGCTCCCCGTCGTGGCCGCCATCCACGGGGCCTGTCTCGGCGGCGGGCTCGAAATGGCGCTCGCGTGTGCGTGGCGCGTGGCGACCGACCACCCGAAAACGGTGCTCGCCCTGCCCGAGGTGCAGCTCGGGCTGGTTCCGGGCGCCGGGGGTACCCAGCGGTTGCCGCGGACGATCGGTCTGCAGGCCGCCCTGGACATGATCCTCACGGGCAAGAACGTGCGCGCGAAAAAGGCGGCACAACTCGGCCTGGTCCACGACCTCGTGCATCCCGCGATTCTGCGGACGATTGCCGTGCAACGCGCGGGCGAGCTCGCGGCCGGCCAGCGTCGGCGCAACGCCAGCGCGCGTTCGCGCTCGGCGCGCAGCCTGCTGCTCGATGACAACCCCATCGGCCGCTCCATCGTGCTGCGTCGGGCGCGCGAGGTCACGATGAAGAAGACGCGGGGCCTGTACCCGGCTCCGCTCGCCGCCATCGACGCCGTGGCGGCGGGCTACCAGGGTCGGGAGCGCGGATTCGCCGAAGAGGCGCGGCTGTTCGGGGAGATGGCGGAGACGCCCGCCTCCAGAGAGCTGATCTTCCTGTTCTTCGCCACGACGGCGCTCCGCAAGGACAACGGCGTGCGGGCGCCGGACGGCGCGAGTGCGGTCGCCGTGGCGCATGACGTGAACGCGTTAGGCGTGCTCGGCGCCGGGTTCATGGGGTCAGGGATCGCGGCCGTCGCGGCGCAGGCCGGGATTCCCGTGCGGCTCAAGGACGCCGGACTGGAACGGGTGGGCAAGGGCCTGGCCGCGGTGCGCGACGTGCTGCAGGAACGCCTGGTGAAGCGCCACATCACCCGCCAGCAGTTCGACGACCAGATGCTCCTCGTCGGCGGCACGATCGACTACACGGGCTTTGGCGGAACTGACCTGATCATCGAGGCCGTCTTCGAGGATCTCGACACCAAGCACAAGGTCGTTCGCGAGGTTGAGGCCATCGTCCCGGCGCACGCGATCATCGCGTCGAACACGAGTACCCTGCCGATCGGCCGCATCGCCGAGGCGTCGGTGCGTCCCGAGCGCGTGATCGGGATGCACTTCTTCTCGCCGGTGCACAAGATGCCGCTGCTCGAAGTGATCATCACCCCGCAGACCGCGCCAGGCGTGATCGCGAGTACGGTGGCGTTCGGCCGCACGCTGGGGAAGACCGTGATCGTCGTGCACGACTCGCCCGGGTTCTATGTCAACAGGATCCTGTCGCCATACATCAATGAAGCCGGTCGCCTGCTCGATATCGGCGCGAGGATCGAGGCGATCGACGAGGCGATGCTCGCCTTCGGCTTCCCCGTTGGTCCGATCACGCTGCTGGACGAAGTGGGGCTCGACATCGCCGGCAAGTCGGGGGCGATCTTTCATGCGGCCTTTGGCGACCGACTGGCCCCATCGCAGTCCCTGCGCGCCGTGATCGAGGCCGGTCGACTCGGTCGCAAGGGAAAGTCAGGCTTCTATCACTACGACGAGGCCGGAGCGAAGGGTGACGTCGACACCACGGTGTACGCGCTGTTGCCGACGGGCGCCCAGCGCCACGAGGTGCCGATCGCTGACATCCAGCGCCAGCTTTCCCTCGTGATGGTGAACGAGGCCGCGAGGTGTCTGGAGGAGGGCATCATCCGCAGCCCGCGGGATGGTGACGTGGGTGCGGTGTTCGGAATCGGGTTCCCGCCCATGCGTGGCGGCCCCTTCCGCTACATCGACACGATCGGACCGGCGTCGATCGTTCAGCACCTCGAGGACCTGGAGTTCCGTTATCCCGGGCGATTCCTGCCGTGCGAGCTGCTGGTACAAATGGCAAGGAAGGGCGAGCGCTTCTACCGTGGGCATGGACCAGATTCCATCAGTCGGGAGTGGGTAGTCGGTCCCAGGGGTTAGCGAGAGGCCGCTCGGTGTCTGGTGACGGGCGCCAACCGAATAGCGTCCCCTCGGCAACGTGAACCTGCCAGTTGGCCCTTGGGCCTGCTCCAATAACGTGACCCGCGTCACTGTCCGTAAGCCGTGTATTTGCTTCGTTTTACGCAAGTTCTGCCTCACGGCTCCGCTCGCCAATTGTGTTGCGACGTTGACCAATGACGCCTTCGCAGGGTCTCCCTATTCAGAACGACGACGACGCTTCGATCGTGGCTCGGGTGTTGGCAGGTGAGACTGCCGCCTACGCCACCCTCGTGGCGCGGTACCGGGCTCAGTTCGGGCGGTATGCCGTGCGGATGCTCGGGTCGCGGGAGGATGCGGAGGAGGCGCTGCAGGATGCCTTCGTCCGAGCCTACCGATCGTTGGCGAGGTGCGATGATCCGGCGCGGTTCGGATCCTGGTTGTTTCGCATTCTGGCCAACCGTTGTCGGACGGCGGGGGGGCGCAAGGGGCGGCGAGATCGCACGTTCGTTCACGACGACGTTGCGCTCCTCGACGCGTCGCACGACCACCCGGCGGAACGAAATGCGTGGCGCGAAGAGATCCAGCGAGCCCTGCTCAAGCTGGAACCGGAGCAGCGGGAAGCGTTCCTCCTGAAGCATGTGGAGGATCTGGGGTACGAAGAGATTGCGGAGATCACCGGAGTCGGGGTCTCGGCGCTGAAGATGCGGGTCAAGCGGGCCTGTGAGCGGCTGCGCGTCCTGTTGCAGGAGGTTCAGGGTGATTGACGAGAAGGATCCATTCATCGATGGTCTGGCGAAGGAGCTGAAGGAGCCAGTGCGGTTCGATGCGCGCTTCGACGAGCGCGTCATGGCCGCCCTGGATCCGGACGTCATCTCCATCGCGACGAGGCGTGCGCCCCTGGCGCCGTTGCCCTGGTATCGCCGCACGTTCGCCGTGCCGGCCCCGCTGGGTGGGCTCGCTGCGGCGGCCGCCCTCGCCGGCATCGCTGCGATTGGTGTCCTTGCGACTCGCAAGTCCGACGCGACTCCGCAGGTCGCGGCCACGAGCGGCATGGAGCTCCAACCTGTCGCCAATGCGCCGATCGACCGCTCCGCCGAGGCGCAGCCGGTGCAGTTCATCCTTTCGGACAGCACGGCGACCACCGTGTCGCTGATCGGCGATTTCAACGATTGGAACGCCGGCGCGACGCCCATGACGTACGACGCGACCCATCGCGCCTGGATCGTTACCATCCCGTTGGTGCCGGGGCTCCACGAGTACCAGTTCCTTGTCGACGGCAAGCGCCATTCGATCGACCCGAGTGCCCCGATGGTTTCGGGCGACTTTGGATCGCCGAACTCCGTCGTCACCGTCAAGATTCCGCAGTAACCCATGCGCGCCTTCACACGTCCCCTCTCACTGTTGGCCGGTGTCGCCGCGCTCAGTGCGTACACCTGGCTCGGTGACGATCCCCGTCTGGCGGGTCGGCTCGACGAGCGGACGCGTGAAGCGGTGTCTGCCGTCGTTGATGCGGCCCGTGGTGAGGGGCTGCCCACCGAACCGCTGATCGACAAGGCGCTCGAGGGCGCCAGCAAGCAGGCGAACGGCCAGGTCATCGTGCAGGTCGTGCGCGGATTGGTGGTGGACCTGCGCCGGGCGCGCGCGGCGCTGGGTCCGTCTTCGACAGCGCGCGACATTGCCGCAGGCGCTGATGCGCTGCGTGCCGGCGTGAATGTGCGGGAACTCGAACGCCTTCGCCTCGCGCGGAGCACGGTGCGTGTCTCGACCGCGCTCGACATGGTGAGCTACCTCATCAACAAGGGTGTGCCGGCGGATTCCATCGCACCGCGCGTGGTGACGCTGGTGATGGCGTCGGCCAACGAGGAACAGCTGCTCACGTTGCGACAGGACATCGAGCGGGACATGGCCGGTGGCGTAGCGGCCGCGACCGCAGCATCGCTGCGCGGCATGGGGCTCGCACAGGTGCTCGCCGAGCGAGGCGGCAATAGCGGCGGTCCGGGCTCCGCGTTACCTTCGGTGCGCGGTCAGTCGCGTGTGGCTGATCCGCTGGCGAATCCGCAGGCAGTGGGCGCGGTGCAGGGCAATGCCAACGTCTCCGGAGCGGGCGACGGAGCGCGTCCGGCCGGTCCGCGCGGCAAGCCAAAACCGAAGCAGCGTCCGTAAGCACCCCCACGCCGTATTCCGCGTCCTTTGCTGCGCGGCGGGGCCTTTGCCCCCGCCGCGCGACTGTTTCTGGTCCTTGTCGCTGCCGGGAGTCGGTCGCCAGCGGCCGGTGCCCAGGTACCGCAGCGCACGCGCGACGTCGGCGTGGCCACGGTCTCCTACGACAACGGACGCACCTTTACGGCGCTGACGCTCAACGAGACGGCCGTCATCGAGCGCTCCACCGGGAGCCTGGTCGCCAACGGTCTGCTCTCGCTCTTTGACGACGGTCGCTGGAGCATGCAGGGCCTCCTGGCTGGCTCGCGCTTCTCGGCGCCGATGGCGCCCGGCGGGATCTTCCGGCGCTGGTTCTCCGACCTCCGGGGCGAGCTGGCGCTCAACAGCAGTGCGACCGCGCAACAGGGGTTCATGCCCACGCTGCAGGTCAACGGTGAAGTCCGTCTCCACCTCACCGCCAGGGATCATGCGGTGCGTGGCGGTGCCGCCCTCGCACGCACCTTTGACGGGGTCGGCTGGCGGTCCACGGTCATCGGCGAAGCCGGAGGCTGGTGGCGGGTGAAGCCGGGTACCGTGCTCCACGCGACCACGCGACCCATGCAGCTGCAGTTCGGCGACCTCCTGGGCGACACCGAGGGCGGTGTGTCCTGGGTGCGCGGGCGCAGCGAATACGACGTGTCGTTAGGCGTCCGGCTCGGCGAGGCCGACAAGGCGACGTCCGGATGGGGAACGTTTACCGCCACGTGGCCGCTCCGCGCAGGGCTCTACGGCACGGCGAGTATCGGGAGCTACCCGGTGGATCTGATCCAGGGACTCCCGGGCGGTCGATACGTCGCGCTCGCCCTGCGACTCCCGGGGGGTCGGTTCCCGTCGCTGCGATCGAGCCCGCCACCGCGCATCGTGCCCATCGCGCCGGAGCGCCCCGAGCTGCCGACGACGGAACCGCTCACGCTCGTGATCGGTCCGGCACTCGACTCACTCGAGATCCGCGAGATTCGCGTCTGGGCGCCCGGGGTGCGCGAGGTGGAACTCCTCGCCGATTTCGTCGACTGGATTCCGGTGCCGCTGGTGAGGCAGCCGAACGGGGAGTGGCGCGGCTACTACTACGTGCGCGCGGGACTGCATCGCCTCAACCTCCGGCTCGACCGGCGCGAGATGGCGGTTCCGCGCAATCTGGCCACGGTGCGCGACGACTTCAGCGGAACCGTCGGCGTCGTCGTCGTGAAGTAGCCATGGGACTCTGGCGCTGGCTTCGTGGCTCCCCGCGGCTGGACCCTGAGCGATTGGCACTGGGGGATCCGTGGGTTCGCCTGCCAATGTCGCCACCGCTCCCGGCTTTTGGTCCCGGCGCGGGCCATGACTTCCCGCACTACCTCGAGGGCACGTCACGCGTGGCGGTGAAGTCACCGGACGAGGTGGCGCGCTGGCTGCTCGAATGTCGCTACGCGGACGACGCGGCGTTGCTCGATGAGCACGACTACTGGCAGCACCCGTGCACGTTCGAAGTGGTGCGCAGCGGAGACTGCGAAGACTATTCGCTGTGGGCGTGGCGCAAACTGGTCGAAGCGCGCTACGACGCCGACTTCGTGGTCGGCATGCATCGGCGCGTCGATGGGGTGGAGGGTCGACACGCGTGGGTCGTGTTTCGTGATGCAGAGAGCGAATACGTCCTGGACGGCGTGCAACGGACCGTGGAGGCCATGATCCGTCTGCGCTCGGATGCCGCGGGCGCGTATACGCCGCAGGTGGGTGCGTCGGCTATCGGGCGGCGGTTTGCGTATGCCGGGCTCTATCGTACCGACTGGGGCCGCCGCGTGCGGCTGGTGGCGCACGACCGGTGACCAACGCAAGACGAGGCGCCCGTCGGGGCGCCTCGTCCGAACGGCGGTGGTGATGGCGCGCCGTCAGAGGTTGGCTCTGAGGAACGCCAGGATGCGCGCAAAGTTCGCGTCCGACGTGAAGTGCGTGCCGCCGTGCTTCCCCGTCGGGAAGAGGTCGAGCTGCGACGCAGAGGCGCCGAGGACTGCTTGCAGGCGCTGGTGCAGCGTCTGGCCGTGCTGCCACGGGATGGTGCAGTCGGCCTGGCCGTGCTGGATGAGGAACTTCGCGTCGCCCACGCTCACATACTGCTGCGGGTTTGCGGTCGCGACCTTCGACGCAATGGTCTGGATCGGGGCGCCCATCAGCAGTGACGGTGGCGAACCGGCGGCGTTGTGCCCGGTACCGTTGTAGAGCTTGCAGCCATCCTGCTTGAGGAGCGCGTCGAGCGTGAGGAAGTTCACCGGCGTGGCCATGGCGACGACGGCTTTGACGGCGTCCGACTGCCCCGCGTTGCCGAGTGAGAGATCGGTCAGGGCTGTGACACCGCTGGTGGTGCCGAGCAGGGCGGCCAGGTGAGCACCCGCCGAAAGGCCCCAGACGCCGATGCGCTTTGGGTCGAGTTTGTACAGTGCCGCGTTCGCGCGGAGCCACCGAACCGCCGCCTTGGCGTCCTGGATCTGCGCCGGGTATCTCGCCTGGCCAGACAGTCGGTAGTTGGCGCTCGCCAATGCGTAGCCGTTCGCCAGGAGCTTCATCTGGACGGACGTGCTCGAGATCTTCTTGTCGCCGGTCTGCCAGCCACCGGGGTGCAGCCAGAGCACGACGGGAAAGGGGCCTTTGCCCGTTGGGAGATAGAGGTCGAGCTTTTCAGCCGTGGAACGCGTGGCGTACGCGAGGTTGAGGACGCTCGCTGGCGCCGGCGCGGGCGCCAGCGCGACCTCGAGCGAAGGTGACGCCACGTCGGCCGGCGAGCGCGCGTCGGTCGGGGCAGAAGGATCGACGCACGCGGTAGCAGCAAGAACAAGGGCGGCGACGAGGTGTGCCGCGAAACGGGAACGGGGCATCGGGTGCTGAGGAGGATTGCGGAAGGACGGACGATTGCAGCGCGGGAGTCTGTCACAGCGCGCGCGAAATGTCGGTGACGCCGCGCACGCGTTGATCCGAGCCACATCGCGCGTGCCTGATGCACCCCGTCGATGCGATGCAGATCACCGTTAGGCGTGGCGCCAGGGCACCGTTGGCGACTCCCCCTCGGTCGCCCCCGGAGCGATCGATCGGCACCGGCGCTGGTGCGCGCCCGGCACGACGGGCATTTTCCGCGACATCCCCACGCGTCCCGAATGCCCTCATCGCGCCCCGCCTCCGTCCGCCGCCTGACCACCGTCCTCGTGGCGGTCGTCACTGCCTGCGCCCCATCGACCACGCTGCGCACTGCGGCCTCTCCGCCGCGCACGCAGGCGGAGCGTTCGGGCTTCACCGAGACGTCCACGCATGCGAGTGTCCTCGCGTTCCTGGATGCGCTGGGCACGATGGGCGCCCCGATGCACCGAGGGTCGATTGGCACGACCACCGAGGGTCGGGACATCCCCTACGTCATCGCCTCGCGACCGCTCTACGACACACCCGAGGCTGCCCGACGCTCCGGGCGTCCCATCGTCTACGTGCAGGGCAACATCCACGCGGGTGAGGTCGAGGGAAAGGAAGCGCTGCAGGCGCTCCTCCGTGATCTGCTGCTCGATCGCCGACCCAACGTGCTGGATTCGATTGTGCTCATCGCCGTGCCGATCTACAACGGCGACGGGAACGAGCGCTTCGATCACCAGGCAAAAAACCGCGGAGCCCAGAACGGTCCGGAGATGGTCGGCCAGCGCCCCAATGCTCGTGGGCTCGACCTGAATCGCGACTACATCAAGGCCGAGGCGCCCGAGACGCGAGCTTCGCTCGCGATGTTCAATGCCTGGGATCCACACCTTTTCGTTGATCTGCACACGACCAACGGGAGCTACCACGGCTACGCCCTGACGTACGCGCCATCGTTGCACCCCGCAGCGGAGCTGGAAGGTGCGACATTCGGGGCGGCCTGGGCCCGCGACTCGCTCCTCCCGGAAGTCCAGCGTCGCGTGAGGGCCCGCCACAACATCGCGACGTTTGCCTATGGCAACTTTGCGCAGGACGAAGGCGCCTCGGTGCCGAAGGGGTGGCTCACGTACGACCACCGACCTCGCTTCGGCACCAACTACTACGCCCTGCGAGGGCGCGTCTCCGTGCTCTCCGAGGCGTATTCGCACGACCCGTTCGAGACGCGGGTGCGCGCGACCTATGCGTTCGTTCGTGAACTCCTGTCGCTGGCCGCCGAGCGCGGTGCCGCACTCCGCGGCATCGCGGCGCGGAGCGATGCCGCACTCCGCGCCTGGCGTGCTGGCGGCACCCGGGTGCCGCTCCGCGCCGAGATGACGAAGACACCGTGGACCGGCGACGTCGTGTACGAGGTGCTCGAGCGCACGACCGACACCACACGCCGCGAACCTGGCGTGCGCGCAGGCATGCGACGCACGGGGCGGTTTGTCACCGAAACGATGCCGATCTTCGATCGGTTCACGCCCACGATCGCACGCCCCGCGCCATGGGGATTTGCGATTCCGGCCACGGATACCGCCGTCATCGACCTGCTCGCACGCCACGGCGTGGAGATGCACCGGCTGCGCTCGCCGTGGAGCGGAGACGCGGGTCCGCAATACGCGATCGATTCGACGGTGATCGCGCCTCGGCCGTTCCAGGGTCGTCGAGAGGTCCGCCTGGTGGTTCGGCAGGTGCCGCGTGCGACTTCGCTCGCTGCGGGCACGATCATCGTGCCGGTCGCACAGCCCCTCGGCGTGCTGGCGATGGTGCTGCTGGAGCCGGAGAGCGACGACGGCATTGTGACATGGGACGTGAGTGGTCGCGCCACCAGCGACCCGGCGGGCCTCCTCATGACGCGTCTCGCACGTGATCCCGGCGCGCCGATGGACCGGGTGTCGCCGCGACCCTGAGCCGGCGGTCGCCGTGTGTTCAAGGGGCTGGTGATCGGCGAATCGCCTCTCGCCGGTGTCGCCCACCCGAAGTTCGGGTCGGCGCGGCAGGTGGGCGGGCGACCGCCGGGCCGTCATCAGGCAATCACGTACCGCCGGAACGGCCGGGGCTTGGTCATGACCGGCGTATATCTTTCGGCGTCGCGGTGTGAGGGCGTGTGCCGATGCCGCGACGCACGCCCGACCCCACCGCTCCCCGTTCGATGCTCCGACAATCGTTCCTGTGGCTCTCCAACCGGCATGGCGTCTTCCGGTTCATCCGCAACAACCGTCTCGCACGAAAGTTCGCGTCCCGCTTCGTCGCCGGTGAAACGCTCGAGACGGCGATCGCCGCCGTCCGCGCCCTGAACGCACAGGGGATCACGGCATCGCTCGATCTGCTCGGCGAAAGCGTCAGCAGTCCGGCCGAAGCCTCCGCGACCGCCGACCAATACGTGGAGATGCTCGACCGCATCGCGGCCGAGCGGCTGGACGCCAACGTCTCGCTCAAGCTCACGGCGATGGGTCAGGACATTTCCGAGGAGCTGTGCGTCGCCAACATCACGCGTGTGCTCGAGCGGGCAAAGCACCATGGCACGTTCGTCCGGCTCGACATGGAGTCGAGTGCCTATACCGAGCGCACGCTCGACCTGTTCACCCGGCGACTCTACCCGGCCTACCCGGCCAACGTAGGCATCGTGCTGCAGAGTTACCTGCGGCGCACCGCGGCGGATGTGGAGCAGTCGATCACGCTCCAGTGTCGCGTGCGACTGTGCAAGGGCGCCTACAAGGAGCCGGAGACGGTCGCGTTTCCGGAGAAGTCGGTCGTCGACGCCAACTATGCGACCTGCATGCAGCGTCTGATGTCGGCGGGCAACTATCCCGGCCTCGCGACGCACGACGAGGCCCTGATTGACGCGGCGAAGCGCTACGCCGCCGAGCAGGGGATCGCGGCCGACCGGTATGAGTACCAGATGCTCTACGGCGTGCGTCGCGACCTCCAGCAGGCCCTCGTGCGCGACGGCTATCGCATGCGCGTGTACGTGCCGTTCGGCACCCAGTGGTATCCGTACCTCATGCGCCGCCTCGCCGAGCGGCCGGCGAACCTCGCGTTCATGGTGGGGAGCGTGGTCAAGGAGTCCCTGCGCCGCACGCGTTAGGCATGCCCGGTCGGCACCTCCCGCCCGATCATGACCGCGGGGACGCCAACACCATCGGTGGCTACGAGGCGGTCCACGGCCGCCCGGCAGCGTTCGAGGGACGTGACGGCATGTCGTATTCGGTGTCGCTCGACGTGGAGGCGACCGGCGAGGAGGCTCGGCCCTGGGGGGCGTACTTCCTGTTCCTGCGCTGGCGACGCATGGGTGGTCAGGGGGTCGAAGGGCACGTCGAAACGGACTTCCTCGTCTACGGCGCCACCGCGGCCGCGGCTCGCGCCGCGCTCGGCGCGTGGCCGCTCGCCGAGGTGAGGGTCGCGCTCGATGCCGCCATCCTCGCCGCCGGTGGCGGCACCGGTCGTCGCTGGTGGGACGTGATGCGGGAGGAGGAGTGAGCGATCCACAGCGTGCGGTGGTGCTCGCCGGGACCGGTGGGCAGTGGCGCGTGCACCTCGACGACGGCCGGATCGCGATCGCCGCCCTGCGTGGCCGCGTGAAGCACGACGGGGAACGCAAGCTGGCCGTGGGTGATCGCGTGGAAGTCGAGCGCGATTCCCGCGACTCGGCGCTGGCGATCGTGGGCATCGAACCACGCCGCACGCAGCTCGCGCGTCGCAACCCCGGCGGGCAACGCGGCGAGCGCATCGTGGCGGCGAATCTTGACCAGGTCATCATCGTGTTCGCGATGGTCAAGCCGGAGCCAAACGAGCGTATGCTGGACCGGTTCTTGGTGATTGCCGAGGCCGACGACCTGCCGGCGCGAATCGTCGTGAACAAGACGGATCTCGAGAGCGAGGCGGAAGCGCGGCGTCGCTTTGGCCACTACGAAGCCCTCGGCTACCCGCTGCACCTCACGAGCATCGTGACGGGCGTCGGCCTCGACGCGCTGCACGACGTGCTTCGTGGAGCCACCTCGGCGTTTACCGGCCCGTCCGGTGTGGGAAAGTCGTCCCTGATGAATGCCATGTATCCCGGGCTCGATCTGCGGGTGGGCGCGATCAGCGAGTCGGTGAACAAGGGCCGTCACACGACGGTAGGTGCCCACATGCATCCCCTCCCCGATGGCGGCTATGTGATGGACACGCCGGGCCTCCGCGAGGTCGGGCTCTGGGGGCTGCCCTCGGCGAGTCTCGACCAGTGCTTTCCCGAGTTCAAGGTGCGACTCGGCGCGTGTCGCTTTGGCGACTGTCGGCACCTCGCGGAGCCGGGGTGCGTCGTGCGGGCTGCGGTCGACGAGGGCACGATCACCGCGGATCGGTATGCGAGCTACGTCAAGCTGCGCGAAGAGGTCGCGGTGACGGAGCAGGAGTGGTAACGCCGCGGGGCATGCGTGCGCTGCTCGAGGCGGCGCACCGGGCAGTCGGTCGCGTGCACCACTGACGGACCGCGAAGGCCGAAGGGGTCAGGGCGAGAGGCGCTCGAGCTGCCACGCGCTGCCGACACGTCGGTAGCGCAGCCGGTCGTGCAGGCGATTCGGACGACCCTGCCAGAACTCGACCGCGTCAGGCACCAGGCGGTAGCCACCCCAGTGCTCCGGCCGCGGTGGATCGCTGCCGGCATACCTGGCTTCCACGTGCTGCATGGCGGCTTCGAGCGCCGCGCGATCGGGGACGGTCGCGCTCTGCGTCGACGCCCACGCGCCGTAGCGACTGCCTAACGGGCGAGCGTCGTAGTAGCGCGTCGACTCCTCCGGGCTCGTGCGCGCCACCAGGCCCTTGATGCGCACCTGTCGCTCGATCTCCTTCCAGAGGAAGACGACGGCGGCGTGGGGATTGGCGTCCAGCTCCCGGCCCTTCGCGCTGCGGTAGTCGGTGAAGAAGGTGAAGCCGTCGTCATCGACGGTCTTGAGCAGGACGATGCGCGCCGAGGGCACGCCGTCGGGCGTGGCCGTGGCCAGGGTCATCGCGTTGGGCTCGATCACGCCGGCGCCCAGGGCCTGATCGAACCAGGCCCGGAACTGCACGATCGGATTCGCGTCGACGTCGGCGAGGTCCAGCGTGGCCAGCGCGTACGAGCGGCGGAGGTCGAAGAGATCCATGATCCGGCAATGTATCGTCAACTCCGGGCGGTGTCCCTCGCGCGCCCTGTCGGTTATTCTCCGACGCGGAACCCGCCACGCCCCTCGCGACTACGTCAACGATGGAGACAGGCAGCCAGCCCGCCGCTTCTCCGGTGCGTGAGGACTTCGACCGCGAAGTCCTTGCGTGGATGGATGACGTCTATCGCTTTGCAATGTCCCTGACGCGCGACGCAGGCAAGGCCGAGGATCTTGTGCAGGAGACCTACCTGCGCGCGTTCCGCTCATGGCTGACCTTTCAGCCGGGGAGTGATGCACGCCGCTGGTTGTTCACCATCGCGCGCAATGCCTTCCTGCGCAATCTGGAGCGCGAGCGACACCACGTGTCGCTCGACGACGGCGACCCGGATGCCATGAGCGCGATCCAGCATTACGCCGGGCTCGCCTCCGACGGCACCGACCAGTTGCTCGCGCGGGTCGACCTCGCCCCGGCGCTGACCGAGGCCATTGGCCAGCTCAACGAGCCCTTCCGTTCGGCGGTGGTCCTGGTCGACGTCGAAGGCCAGTCGTACGAAGAGGCCGCCGCCGTGCTCGAGGTCCCGATTGGCACGGTTCGCTCCCGGCTCTTCCGCGGCCGGCGGCAGTTGCAGGAAATGCTGGCCGAATACGCGCGGGATGCCGGCTTCGCGGGCGCTCGCGCGCCGCAAACCGGAGGCGACGATGCATAGAGGCACGGGACACGTCGACTGTCGCGTGGCGATGGCGCAGCTCTGGGACTTCCTCGACCAGGAACTCACCGAAGAGCACATGGTGGAGATCCGTTCCCACCTCGCTGGCTGCAAGTCCTGCCACCCGCACGCGGCCTTCGCCGAGCACTTCCTGGGAGCCCTGAGGCGATGCCGCTGCGCCGACCCCATGCCAGACACGCTCCGCCGGCGCGTGATGGACACGCTCCGGAACGCCGGCCTGATGGCCTAGGCTTGATACCCCTGGGTCCTATCTTGTATAATACCCCCCATAGGTATAGGCCTCGGGGAATGGTATGACAGAAGTGACACTGAAAGTGGCAGGCATGAGCTGCGGACACTGCGTGAGCGCGGTCGAGCGCGCGCTGCGCGAGGTGAAGGGAGCGCAGGTCGAGTCGGTGGTCGTCGGCCAGGCTCGCGTTCAACTCGCCGAAGGGGTTCCCGTTGGCGCGCTGATCGACGCGGTCGCTGACGCCGGTTACGAAGCCGAAGAGGCGTAGCCCGATGGAACCAGATTCGACGACGGCGGATCACGCGCATTGCGGGTGCGGTGTCGAAGCCGGAGAGGGTCGGACGGCGGTCGCGGTGGATGCCGACATCCGGGCCGCCAATCTCACACGGCTCCGTCGCATCGAGGGTCAGGTGCGCGGCCTGCAGCGCATGGTCGAGGAAAACCGATACTGCGCAGACATCATGACGCAGCTCTCGTCCGTGCAGGAGGCCCTGCGCTCGGTGGGCCGCGAACTCATGCGCAACCACCTCAAGCACTGTGCGACCTCGGCCATCCGCTCCGGGAAGAGTGAAGAAGCCGAGGAGATGTACGACGAGCTGATCAACCTGATGTACCGCAGCGTCCGCTGATCTGCACCGATAGCTTTCCGGTCGTGATGTCTCGCCGCGTGGCTTCCATGCTGGTCCTCGTGCTCTTCGCCCAGTTCTCATTGGTCGGGGCGGCGACGCGTTGCGTGTTGTCCACGTCGGGCGTGCGCGTCGCGGCGACGCACGACGTAGCCGGACACGGCGCCTCGCACGGCGTGCCTTCGGCGCCGGAACATCAGCGCCTTCCCGGCTGTGCGGGGACGTCCATGTGCCTGGTCGTGATGCTGATGCCGTCGAGCGCCGCGGTCGATGCGAGCGTGACGGCGAGTGACCCGCGGATCGCGGTGCCCGCGTCGGCGTGGGCGTCGGTGACGAGGGTACCGGAGCTGCCTCCTCCGAGGGGGTGACGCCTCCGCAGCGCCACTGGCGTTGCGTGAAGCTGCGTCAGGTCGTGCGCCAGCCGTCGCATTGATGGCCGGGTGGCGACCCCGATTCCATCTCACATTCATGTTCTGGACTTTCAGACGCGTCTCGTGGTGGGCCGCGGGAGCGGTCGCCGTGCTGGCGACGGTTGCTCCCGGTGCCGCAAACGCGCAGACCGACTACTACAACCTCGATGCCGGGCGACCACTCCGTGTCGAGGACGCACTCGTGATCGAGCGTCACGCCCTCGAGTGGCAGGTGGCGCCGCTGCGGTTCAGCGGGATTCGCTGGCGTGGCACCGGCCTCGCCGTCGAGCCCGAACTCGCGTGGGGAGCGCTGCCTCGCACGCAGGTCGAGATCGGCGTCCCGGTGGTCAGGGGCGCTGGCCCGGGTCACGTGATCGGGGCCGCCGGCGTAGACGTTTCGGTCCTTCATGCGCTCAACGCGGAGACCATCACCTGGCCCGCGCTCGCGATTTCGCTGGGCGCGCTCACGCCCGCGGGTCCGTACGGGCCGGACCGGACGCTGGCGACCGTTGGTGCGATCGCGACGCGAACGTTGCGCGCGGGGCGGATCCATGTGAACGTGGCGGCGACGCCCGGGAGTGCAAGCGGTCGCGTGCCAGACGAGGCGAGCCGCTGGCGGGTCGGCATTGCCGGGGACCGGACGTTCGTCGTGCAGTCCACGCTCGTTGGTGCCGACCTGGTCGCCGAACGGCCGCTGGGCGGCGGCGATGTGCAATGGAGTGCGGCGCTCGGCATGCGCCGTCAGCTGGGCCCGCGTTCCGCGATCGATCTCGGCATGGGTCGTCGAATCACGGGCGAAGGGGAATGGTTCGTGACTGCAGGGAGTGCCCTCTCATTTGGCTTACTTCATCGGTTTGGAGGTGTGAAATGACGCGCACCGTTGGCCGCCTCGCGGTGGCTGTTGTCGCTCTCGCCGTGGCACGCCCAGGCGAGGCGCAGTGGTCCCGGGTCTGGGACTCGTTCTATCTCCCGGCGAGCCACAACTGGACGTTCCGCAACACGTATCCCGAGGCCGACCGGCTGTTCAACGCGTTCGACTACGGCCACGCGATCCTCTACGAAACGCTCTGGACACGCCCGGGCGACGTGGCTCGCCTCGAGGATCGCGAGTACAGGTATCTCACCGAGCAGCTCCTCGTGAAGCCTCCACGCGTGCCGCTGGAGGAGATGGCGATCGAGCCGAGCTACGCGCGGCTGGCGCCCGAGGCCAAGGCGATGTTCGAATGGGCGCACATTCTCCATCGTCAGGCGTACGACGTCCTCGCCGATACTCGCCTCAGCGAACGTGAGCGCGATGCGCGCATGGCGGAGATCCTCGCGTACTATCGCACGCGGCGCGACCTGCGCTTCAGCGAGCAGCCCAAGTCCATGGCGCTGATGCAGGAGCAGCCGTATTCGCTCGCGTTCCGGGAGAACTTCCCGAAGTTCAATGGGCTCATCTGGGCGTATCACTGGCTTCAGGTTGGGTTGTACGAGCCCTTGATGGAGGCCCGCGAGCCCGTCGAGCGCCGCGTGGCGGTGCAGGCCACGGTCACGCGTTTCCGGCAGATGCTCGTCGAGGCGCCGGATCGCATGCCGTACGTCATGCCGATGACCGCGGCGATCGCGCCGATGTTCGCAGCGCGCTACCCCGAGTTTGCCATCATTTTCGACAACCTGCATTCGATGCACGACGTGATTTCTGACATCCTGGCGAATCCGTCGGTGCCAAAGGATCGCAAGCGTGCGGAGATCCTGCGTGCTGCGCAGCGGTACCGTGACGACAGCACCGAAGTGATGACGGTCGCAGGCTGGCAGCGTATGTCGCAGGCGATGGGCATCGAGAACCAGGGTGGCCCGTCTGTGGGCTTCCTGCCTGAGCTGCCCGCGCCCACCGTCACACGCGGTGTCGTGATGCGACACGACGCAAACGGCGAGATGGTGGGTGGCGATCACGCCGCGCACCAGGCGACTCCGGCGGCCCAGCAGGCCAATCCACACGCGGGTCACGTGATGCCGGCCGCGGCGCCGGATACCGCCGACGTGCTGGCCGTGCTCGATCGCTTTCACGCCGCTCTGGCGTCCGGAGACAGCGCGACGGCCCTGACGCTCCTCGATGACGAGGTGGAGATCCTCGAGGGAGGGGCGCGCCAGACCAAGGCCGAGTATCGTGCAGGCCACCTGGGCTCGGACATGGCCTTTGCGCGCGCGGTACCGCGCGTGCGCGGGCCCGTGCACGTTCGGGTGGTGGGCGACGTCGCGTGGGTCACCAGCACGAACACGGCAACAGGGACCTACAACGGTCGTGCTATCAACTCACGCAGCGGGGAGCTGGCCGTGCTTCAGCGCCGCAACGGCGAGTGGAAGCTGATGGCTGTGCGTTGGTAGGGTGCGCCGCGGGTCGTCGGGACGGGCGGAGGTGCGGAGTGAGCAACTGAAGTGATGGGGGGTGGGAGCTACCGGCACCAACATGCCGCGCGCTCCCGTCCCCCATTTCCGCTCAGGCACCCTTGTGAAATCCCTCCTGCGAGCCCCTCGCCCCATGTCGGGCGAGCAACGGATGGCACTCGAGTATCGAAAGGCAGGGATTTCGTCTGTTTGGTCTGACTCGAGACGAATCTCCTGCGTCTACGCCGGGCCCGCCGCCTCACCGTTGAGCACCACACGCCAGGTCACGGGCATGTTCGGGTCGAGCGACATGCGTACCGAGCAGTACTTGTCCACCGCCAGCTCTGCCGCGCGCTCGGCGTGTACGCGCTCGATGCCCTCTCCGGTGATCCGGTATGTGATGAGGACGCCGATGAGGCGCTTGGGAACGGCGTCGGCGCGGGCCGCCACGATGTCGACGTCGAGTGAAGCCACTGGCGTGCGGCGCTTGGCCATGATGTCGACCACGTCCACGGCCGTGCAGGTTCCCAGGCCGATGAGCAACGCATCCACCGGACTCGGACCTTCCTTTGCGCTGGCGTCGATCGTGACCGAGGGCGAGCCGGGACGGGCGGCGGAGAATCGATGCTCACCGCGCCACGAGATCGCGACGTTGTTGTGAAAGGCGACGGGGATGTCGGGGAGGGTGGTCAACTCACTCACGGTTCAGCTCCAAGGGTGATCGGGCTGCGGACGGTGTTGCCCCATTCCGTCCAGCTGCCGTCGTAGTTGCGGACCTTCTGGTAGCCCAGGAGGTACGTCAGCACGAACCACGTATGCGACGAGCGCTCGCCGATGCGACAATAGGCGACGACATCATCTGTCGGCGTGAGTCCGTGTTCGCGCTCGTAGATGGCGCGCAGTTCGTCGGCTGTCTTGAACGAGCCGTCAGGATTGGCGGCGCGTGCCCAGGGGATGGACCGCGCGCCCGGGATGTGCCCACCGCGGAGCGTGCCTTCCTGCGGGTAGTCGACCATATGCGTGCGCTCGCCGGTGTATTCCTGCGGCGACCGCACGTCGACGAGCGGCCTTCCAGCCGCCTGGTGTGCACGCACTTCGACGTAGAACGCGCGAATGCGATCATCGTGGCGTTCCTGCGCGACAAACGACGAAGGTGCGTACGTCGGCACCGTCGTGACCATCTGACGACCCTCGGCCTCCCACTTCACGCGACCGCCGTCGAGCACGCGGGCGTTGGTGAAGCCGAAGAGCTGGAAGACCCAGAACGCATAGCAGGCCCACCAGTTGTTCTTGTCGCCGTAGAAGACGACCGTGGTGGAGTTGTCGATGCCGCGAGCGCGGAGGAGTCGCTCGAAGTCCTCTCGCGAGATGTAGTCGCGCTGGACGCGATCGTTCAGGTCGGCGTGCCAGTCGATCTTCTGCGCATTGGGGATGTGCCCCATGTCGTAGAGCAACACATCCTCGTCGCTCTCGAGGATGCGGATCTTCGGGTCGTCGAGGTGGTCGGCCAGCCACTGGGTCGACACGAGAATCTCCGGGTGCACGTACCCCTTTGCGGCGATTTCTGGTGCGACGGATGGTGTGGTCATGGGGACCTCGGTACCGGGACGTAGGCTTGGGTAAGATACACCTCCGGCTTCAGTCACTGCGGACGCAGAGCGGAGCCGAGCGGCGCCTTCCCCCAGCAATCGCACATGAGCCTTGTTCCGGCCAGATCGCGCTCCCGGCGCGACATCGAAGCCGTCGTGTGCCCCCGATGAAGATCGGCGAGCCATGGATGGAGCCATACGAGCGACACGTGCTCGTCTGTACGGGCGGTTTCTGCTCACCCGATCGCCGCGGCCGCGAGCTGTATGCGCTGCTGGCGTCGCTGCTTCAGCGTGAGGGGCTGCTCTTTGGGCCCACGCGCGTCAAACGCGGGGAAACGCCGTGCCTCGGAGTGTGCGTCGGCGGGCCGATCGTCGTGGTCTATCCCGAAGGCGTCTGGTACGCGCACGTGACCCCGGCGCTCCTGGAACGCATCGTGACGGAACACCTCAAGCTGGGACGCGTGGTCGAGGACGCGGTGTTCTTCCGTCACGGTCAGGACGCCATCGGCGATCCCTGAGCAAGAACACCAAGCCGGTGTCGACGGGCGGCGCAATCGGTGGGCGCTGGCGCCAACCATCGGCACCCGCGCCCACATTCGCTACGCCATCAACCGCGCCACGCGCTCGTCGGTGCTCGGGTGGGTGCTGAACAGCGAGGCCACACCGCCGCGATGGGCGGCGAGCGGATTCACCTGGGCGAGGGGCGCGACCGCTGGGCTCACCTGCATCGGGATGCGCTTCGAATACGCGTCGAGCTTGCGCAGCGCGTTCGCGAGTCCGTCGGGTCGACCAGCGATCTCGGCGCCGACGGCATCAGCCTTGAACTCGCGCTGACGGCTGATCGCAAACTGGATCAGCATCGCGGCGATCGGTGCGAGGATCGCCATGGCGATGCCGGCCACCGGGCTCCCGCCGTCGTCATCGCGGCTGCCACCGAAGAACAGCCCGAAATGGGCCAGATTGCTGATCGCACCGGCCATGGTGGCCGTCAGGGTTTGAAGCAACATGTCGCGGTTCTTGATGTGCGCCAGCTCGTGCGCGATGACGCCCTCGAGTTCTTCGCGCGAGACGAGGCGCACCAGGCCCTCGGTCACGCAGACGACCGCGTGGTCAGGGCTGCGACCGGTGGCGAACGCGTTGGGCTGCTCGTGTGGCGCGATGGCGACTGTAGGCATGGGGAGTCCGGCGCGCTGGCGGAGTCGGTCGACCATGCCGTACAGCTCGGGGGCCTGCTGCTCGGTGACGACCTGCGCGCGGTAGGCGCGCAGCACCATCGAGCTGGACCCCCAATACATGACGAGGTTCATGACCGCGGCGAGACCGAGCGCCATGACGGCGCCTCCGGCGCCACCGAGCGCCTGGCCGATGGCCGCAAAGAGCGCCGTCATCCCCGCCATGAGGACGAAGACCTTGACGTTGTTCACGAAAGACTCCTGGGAAGGCAGGTTGGCTAACACGACGGCGAGACCATTCGCCCCGCCGCGTGCGGGTACGAAAGTCTCGCCGAATCCCAGGGGGACCCGACCGGTCCGTGCGTCCCGGAGGACGCAGTCCTGACGAACCGGCCGCGCGGTAGTGGTTCCGCGTGGCTACTCCCTTTCTGCGTCAATGAATACGCCGTCGTTCGTCGAAGTTCCAGACGGGCGGGGGCCCGCGCCGCCCGGGACACCCCTGTTGGATTGGCCTGACCCGCGCTGCCGTCGGTCAATGCGTCGTGGAGCCCAGACGCGAAGGTCCCACCGCCCGCCCACGCCGCCAGTCGCCTAGATTCTCGCCGTGCCCGAGCCGCTCAGTCCTCGCCGCCTCTTCATGGGGGCCGCCAAGAAGTACTTCCTGGATGCGATCGACAAGAAGGACGATCGCCCGGAGGCACGGGATGAGCCGCCCCGATTGACTTCCCGAGCCATCGAGAGAACCCGTATGTCCCGTTCCCGCGAACGCGTCCTCGCCAACCTCGACGACATGTACCGCGACGCTTTCGAGCGCGCCAAGGCCGGAGGCGACGACGGCCAGATGCAGAGCCTCGACTTTGCGTATCGGCGAGAGCAGCTGTACTTCGAGATCCTGCTCGACATCCGGGATGCGATGGAGCGGCGCTGAGCCGCGCGCCCTCGTGCAGTCGCCAATGATGCGCGCGGTCCTCACAATCGTTCTCCTCCTCACTGCCTGCGCCATGCCCGAACACGCGCCGGTCACGCTCGCCATCGTGAATGCGCGCGTGTGGACCGGGAACGCACAGCGACCCTGGGCCGACGGCATTGCGGTGAGCAACGATCGCATCGTGCTCGTGGGATCGAGCGCGGAGGTGCGCAAGTCGGCACGCGCGGCGGAGGTGATCGACGCGAAGGGGCAGATGGTGGTCCCGGGTTTCGTCGACGCGCACGTGCACTTCGTGCTCGGGGGGTTCGCGCTCTCGTCGGTCCAACTTCGGGACGCAGGGACGAAGGCGGAGTTCGTATCCCGGGTCCGCGACTTTGCCCGTGGCATCCCGAAGGGCGCGTGGATCACCAACGGCGACTGGGACCATACCCTGTGGGGTGGTGAACTCCCACGGGCGGACTGGATCGATTCGGTGACGCCGGACAATCCGGTCTGGCTCAACCGACTCGACGGGCACATGCACCTCGCGAACTCGGCGGCGCTGCGCGCGGCGGGAATCAGTCGCGCGACCGCCGAGGTACCGGGTGGCGAGATCGTTCGTGACGACCGTGGCGAGCCTACCGGTGTGCTGAAGGACAACGCCGGGGATCTGGTGACGCGCGTGATGCCGGCGCCTCCGCCCGAGATGGAAGACCGCGCGCTCGATGCCGCCATGGCGTTCGTGGCGGCGCAGGGCGTGACGAGCGTGCACCACATGGGGAGCTGGAACGACCTGGCGATCTTCAGGCGGGCCACGGCGAGCGGCCGACTTTCGACGCGCATCTACGCCGCCGTGCCGCTCGACACCTGGGAACAGCTCCGCGACACGGTCGCTGCCGCGGGCCGCGGTGACCAATGGCTGCGCTGGGGAGCGCTCAAGGGCTTCGTCGATGGATCGCTGGGGTCGCACACCGCGGCGATGTACGAGGGCTTCACCGACGCGCCCTCGGACACCGGACTCCTCGTCACACCTCCCGATTCGATGTACGCCTACGTGAAAGGCGCAGACGCCGCGGGACTTCACGTCATCGTGCATGCGATCGGTGACCGCGCGATCGGATCGCAACTCGACCTCTTCGAGCGCGTGACCCGCGAACACGGTCCGCACGACCGACGCTTTCGCATCGAACACGCGCAGCACATCGGACCGAACGACATGGGGCGCTTTGCCTCGCTCGGCGTCCTCCCTTCCATGCAGCCCTACCATGCGATCGACGACGGGCGCTGGGCCGAGCAGGTCATCGGTCCCGAGCGGGCGTCGCGCACGTACGCGTTCCGGTCGCTGATCGACAGCGGCGCGACGCTCGCCTTCGGCTCCGACTGGTTCGTCGCGCCTCCCAAACCGTTGCTCGCGATCTACGCCGCGGTGACGCGCCGGACCCTCGATGACCGAAACCCCGAGGGGTGGGTGCCGGCGCAGAAGATCACCGTGGAGGAAGCCCTGCGGGCGCACACCATGGGGTCGGCGTTCGCCGCGTTCGAGGACAAGGACAAGGGCTCGATCGAAGTGGGGAAGCTGGCCGACCTCGTGATGCTCGATCGTGACCTGACTACCACGCCGCCGGCCGCGCTGCGCGACGCGCAGGTCATGCTGACCATCGTGGGCGGAAAGGTGGTGTATCGTGCAGATGCTGCGCGGCGCTAGGGCGCACCCCGCGCGAGCAACCTCGACTCATCCACCCAGCCGGCAAGACCGCGGATCCGCACCCGCACCCATCCCGCCCGCGATTCCCCGAGCTGGATGCGTGTATCCGGGCCGAGTGAGCCGAGCAGGCGGGCCGTCCGGGCGGGGGCCGCGCGCACGATCAGCCAGTCGCGCGCGACCACGCTTCGCCATCGCGTGGTCGAACGTCGCGCGGGTGTGCGTGCCGAGGTGCGTGGCGCCGCGGTTGGTGCCCGGGCTGCGACGCCGCTTCGTGCGGCTCGTGAGGGCGTCGCAGGTCGCACGGGCAGCGGTGCCGCCGGCGCAGGAGCGGCGGTGTCTCCTGCGGGCGCGCTCGGGACAGGGGTCGCACGCAGCGAAGGTTCAGCGGCGGCGGCGGTCGCCGGACGCGCTCGCGGGATCGCGTCGAGCGCGGTCGCGGAGGTTGTGTCAGGCGCGCCCGTCGAGGGCATTCGCGCCGAGGAAACCTCGAGTGCCCCTGCGGAGGACGTGTCGCGTGTTCCCGGCGAGAGCGCGTCGAGCGTGCGTGTTGAGGAAGTGTCGCGCGAGACAACCGCGGGTGTGAATGCCTCGCTCTTCGGTGTTACCAGCCGTGGCGCGTTGACCAGCGCCGCGACGCGCCCGCGCTCGTCGGGCACGGGAGATTCCTCTGCCGCGTCTCGGGTGGCCCACACGCCGATGGCCATACCAACAAAGGCAAGCGCGCCCCCTGCCTTGAGCACCACCGCACCGGTCACACGGCGCGGTGCTGGCGTGGTGCCGCACCACTTGCAGGCACCGTCACGCCGCGGGTAGTCGCAGCCGCACGACTCACAGTGCGCGAGCGGCAGCAGCTCGCCGAAGCTGTCGCGCAAGTCGAACAGGTGGCCGCACAACGGACATTGAGACGCGGCGACGAGAGCCTTGTGTCCGCATGCCTCACAACGAACGGCCTGCACGGGAGCCTCGCGTCCGGTAGGATTTCGTTGTACCTCGGACGGGCGAGGAGGTTGCGAGCCCGGTGCCTTCCCCGGTCGGTTCCGCGCGGATGCGTCGCACTCACGTGTCGTCCCGGCCAGCTGGCGTCAGGGATCCTCCCCGTGACAAGCTGTCCCGTATGCCTCAGAACGATCCTCTGCACCGCCAGACTGGCTCCGCGCCCCACGGCGTTGCGTGCGCGGAGCGGCCGACGCGGGATTTCCGGCCATGAGCGATGAGACGTACCCCGTTCCGCCGCCGCTGGAGCCCATGCTCGCGAAGGCCGCGGAATCGCTGCCGGAGGAGGGCGAGTACCTCTATGAGCCCAAGTGGGACGGCTTTCGTGCGCTCGTGTTCCGTGGCCGGGGCGACGTGATGATCCAGAGCCGCGACCTGCGTCCGCTCGACCGGTACTTCCCTGAACTGCGCGAGTTGCTGCTTACCAACCTGCCTGACGGGTGCGTGCTGGATGGCGAGATCGTGATCGTCGGCGAACGTGGCCTCGACTTCGAGGCGCTGCAGACGCGCCTGCATCCCGCCGCTTCGCGCGTGGCCAAACTCGCGAAAGAGACCCCGGCTTCCTTCGTGGCATTCGACCTCATCGCCGCCGAAGGGTCCGACCTGCGCGCGGTACCGCAGGGCGAGCGGCGTCGTCGGCTCGAGTTGCTCCTGGCCACGGCGGCGCCTCCAATCCACCTCACTCCGGCAACGCGTGATCGCGGCCTCGCCGCACGCTGGCTCCAGGAGTTCGAGGGCGCGGGACTCGATGGTGTCATGGCCAAACCGATCGATGCGCCTTATGCACCCGGCAAGCGTGCGATGTTCAAGATCAAGCACGCGCGAACCGCCGACTGCGCCGTCGCCGGGTTCCGCTGGTACAAGGATTCGACCGACGCGGTTGGTTCGCTGCTCCTGGGACTCTATGATGACGCGGGCACGCTGCACCACGTGGGGGTGACGTCCTCGTTCACCATGCAGACGCGGCGAGCGCTGGCGGCCGAACTCGCGCCGCTGCGCGAGCACGCGCTCGAGAACCATCCCTGGCGCGCCTGGGCGGACGCCCAGGCACACGCCACCGGCCGCATGCCCGGAGGGCAGAGTCGCTGGACCGCAGGCAAGGATCTCTCGTGGGAGCCGCTCCGTGTCGAGCGCGTCGTCGAGGTGAAGTACGACCACCTGCAGGGGAGCCGCTTTCGCCACGCGACGACGTTCATCCGCTGGCGGCACGACCGGACGCCGGCGGACTGCCGGTACGATCAGCTCGAGGTGGTACCGTCGTACGAACTCGGCAGGATCTTCTCGTCGGGATCCAGCGGTTCCTGAGGAGGTCGCAACTCGTCAGGCACATGTTCGAGGTTCACGCGGATCCGCGTCCACGTGGCAAAGCGACCGCGCATGGCATCGACGAGCACGTCGGAAGGCTGCAGCAGCGTGGCCACCGCGGGATGTCGCGCCTTCCATCGATCGAGGCCCGCGAGCGCGTCGACTTTCCGTTTCGCGCGCCCGATCTCGATCAGCGGCTTGCTCGGCACCCGACGCCGCGACGGCTGCACACGCGGTGGTTCGCCCTCCTGCTTGCGATAGTGCGGTGGCCAGGGTGCGTCGCCGTGGCCTGCACGCTCGTGGACCGCCGACAGTTCCAGCAACCGCTCGATGGAGCCGGCGACCTCGTCGATCCCGGCGTGTCGGTCCCCGATCGCAGCGAAGCGCGCCGGCATGGTGTGCAGCGTGAAGTCCGCCGGGTCACACTCCATGACCTCGTCCCACGCGAGCGGCGCCGACACCCGAGCGTCCGGAGTGGGTCGCACCGAATAGCCCGCCGCCACGGTGCGATCCTTCGCGTTCTGGTTGTAGTCAACGAAGACGCCGTGCCGCTCCTCCTTCCACCATTTCGACGTGGCGAGCGTCGGCGCGCGTCGCTCGACGTCCCGCGCGAGGGCAAGCGCGGCGCGACGGACCTGCTCGAACGTCCACTGGCGGTGAATGCGGACGTTGATGTGGAGGCCACGCGACCCGGAGGTCTTGGGCCATCCGACGAGGCCGAGGTCCGCGAGGGCTTCTCGCACCACGGCCGCGACCGTGAGGATGTGTGCCCACGGCACGCCCGGCACCGGATCCAGGTCCACGCGCAGCTCGTCGGGATGCTCGACGTCATCGGCGCGCACCGAGTGCGGGTGCAGCTCGAGACACGCGAGGTTGGCCATCCACGCCAGCGCCGCCGCGTCCCGCGGGACGACCTCCTCGGCGCTGCGTCCGGAGGGGAAGCGAAGCGTTACGACGTCGATCCAGTCTGGCCGGTTGCCGGGTGCGCGTTTCTGATAGAAGAACTCGCCGCCGATACCGTTGGGATAGCGCACCATCACGTTCGGCCGGCCACCGGCGGCGCGGAGGGCCCCGGGCGCGACGGCGAGGTAGTACTCCACGAGGGCGCGCTTGGTGACGCGCGCGTCGGGGATGAGGATCTTGTCGGGATTCGAGAGGCGGACCTCGCGGCCTTCGACGACGATCAGCTCCTCGGGCGCGCGCGACCGTGCGCGGCGTCCTCTGCCGGCGTCACCCGCGCCGTGTGGCTCGCCGTCCGGGGATTCGGGCGCAGGTCTTCGGGGAGGCATGTCGAGATAGTACGCCCTTCGGTGACACGGGGCGAGTTCAACAGCCGCGGTTCTCCGAGCCCTCGAAGCGCGCTGTCATCGCGTACCCGCGACCAGACATTGCTGGCGTGACGGAAGGACATGCCGAGGGGTAGCCGGAGCCTAACGACCCCTCTCATCGACCGCGTCGCGGCGCAGGCCGGGATTCCCGTGCGGCTCAAGGACGCCGGACTGGAACGGGTGGGCAAGGGCCTGGCCGCGGGTGCCCTCAGCCAATGGCATTGCCGCGGTATTTCCGACGAGGCGAGTACGTGAACCCCTGCGAAAGCCGCCGCGCCAGGACGGGCGTGGCCGCCAGGCGTCGCGTGGTGCGATCGCGTGGTCACGGGCTCGAGCGCGCTCGACCCGAGGCTTCGTCCCCACGCCCTCTTACCCGCGCGCCGTCCCCATGCTTGTTTTGCGGCGCCTTGCCGGTTGCTGCCCACAATCCCTCACACTGTCCTCGCTCGTGACCCTGCCTCAGCGGTCGTTGCCGGTGATGGAACCGCGCGGATTCGGAGAGACGCTCCGCCGCGACGCCTGGTGGGTGCCCAACGTCTTCATCGTCACGATCCTCACGAGCTTTCTCGTGTACGCGACGTGGGCCGCCTTCCAGAACGCGCACTACACCCACGGGCCCTACCTCTCGCCCTTCTACTCGCCCGAGCTGTGGGGAGACTCGCCGCACGCCTGGTTTGGTCCAAAGCCGGGGTGGTGGCCGGTGTGGCTCCCGTTTTCACCCGCGCTGATCATCCTGCCGATTCCGGCGCTCTTCCGTTTCACCTGCTACTACTACCGCGGCTCGTACTACAAGGCGTTCTGGGCGGATCCGCCGGGATGTGCGGTCGGTGAGCCGCGCCGGAGCTATCTCGGTGAGCGCTACTTCCCGCTCGTCCTGCAGAACGTCCATCGCTATGGCCTGCTCCTCGCGTTCATCTTCCTGATCTTCCTCTGGCACGATGCGTGGAAGGGCTTCTGGTTTGCCACGCCCGGCGGACAGACGACCTTTGGCATCGGCGTGGGCTCGATCGTGCTCGTCGCGAACGTCGTGTTGCTCACCGGCTATACGATCGGATGCCATTCGATGCGGCACGTGGTCGGCGGCATGCTGAACCGGATCTCGGGGTCACCGGTGCGAAAGCTGGCGTACGATTGTTCGAGCGTTTGCAACCGGAGCCACATGAACTGGGCCTGGGCGAGCCTGTTCTCCGTAGCCCTCACCGACGTGTACGTGCGGCTGTGCTCGATGGGCGTCATCACCGACCTGAGGATCCTGTAGATGTCGGTCGAGCGCATTGAGCACGATGTGCTGGTCATCGGGGCGGGTGGCGCAGGGTTGCGTGCGGCGATCGCGGCCGCGGATGCCGGGGTGCGCGTCGGCCTCGTGTGCAAGTCGCTGCTCGGCAAGGCGCACACGGTCATGGCGGAGGGAGGCATGGCTGCGGCGATGGGTCACGTCGACGATCGCGACAATTGGCGGGTGCACTTCGCCGACACGATGCGCGGCGGACAGTACCTCAACAACTGGCGCATGGCCGAGCTGCACGCGAAGGAGGCGCCGGATCGCGTGCGCGAACTCGAAGCCTGGGGTGCGGTGTTCGATCGGACGGCGGATGGGCGCATCCTGCAACGCAACTTTGGAGGACACCGATACCCGCGGCTGGCCCACGTTGGCGACCGGACCGGTCTCGAGATGATCCGCACGCTGCAGGACCACGCGATCCACCAGGCAATCGACGTGCACATGGAGGTCACGGTCAGCGCGCTGTTGATGGACGGCGGTCGCGTGGCCGGTGCACTCGCGTACGATCGTGAGCGAGGCCGCTTTCGCGTGTTTGCCTGCAAGGCGATCGTACTCGCCACCGGCGGCGTGGGCCGTGCGTTCAGGATCACGAGCAACAGCTGGGAATACACGGCCGACGGCCACGCGCTGGCCTGGCGCGCGGGCGCCGAACTGATGGACATGGAGTTCGTGCAGTTCCACCCGACGGGCATGGTCTGGCCGCCGAGCGTGCGGGGCATCCTCGTGACCGAAGGCGTGCGCGGCGAAGGCGGGGTGCTTCGCAACTCGCAGGGCAAACGGTTCATGTTCGAGGACATCCCCGAGAACTACCGGAACCAGACGGCCGACAGCGAAGAAGAGGGGTGGCGCTACACCCAGGGCGACAAGGCGGCGCGTCGCCCGCCCGAACTCCTCACCCGCGATCACGTGGCGCGGTGCATCCAGCGTGAGGTGCGCGAGGGGCGCGGGAGCCCACACGGCGGCGTGTTCCTCGACATCGCGTGGATCAAGGAGCGGATCCCGAACGCCCCAGAGCACATCCGCAAGAAGCTGCCGTCGATGTACCACCAGTTCATGCAACTGGCGAACATCGATATCACCACGACGCCCATGGAGGTGGGACCGACGACCCACTACGTCATGGGCGGCGTGCGAGTGGATGGCGATTCACAGATGAGCACGGTGCCCGGGCTCTTTGCCGCCGGCGAGTGCGCGGCCGGCCTGCACGGGGCCAACCGGCTCGGCGGAAACTCCCTCTCCGACCTTCTCGTGTTTGGCAGGAGAGCCGGAGAACACGCGGCTACGTTCGCCCGGGAGAATCCGGGGGCGCGAGTGAACCAGGGAGAGGTCGACGCCGCCGTCTCCGCCGCGCTCGCGCCCTTTGATCGTGGCGCGGGCGGCGAAGCGCCCTACCAGATCCAGCACGAGCTGCAGGACATGATGCAGGAACTGGTGGGCATCGTGCGCACCGAAGACGAAATGGCACGCGCGCTGGCTGGCGTGGCTCGGCTCCGCGAACGCGCCGCCCGCGTGGGCGTGCAGGGGAACCGTGAGTACAATCCCGGATGGCACACGGCGCTCGACCTGGACAACCTCCTCATCATCTCGGAAGCCATCGGCCGTGCGGCGATCGAGCGCAAGGAGAGTCGCGGTGGCCACTTTCGTGACGACTATCCCGAGAAGGACCCGGCATACGCGAGCTTCAACATCGTGGTGAAGCGAGGGGCGGACGGGTCCATGCATCTCGAGCGGCGGCCCATTCCGCCCATGCCGGATGAGCTGAAGGCGATCATCGAGGAACAGAAAGCGTGACGGATGGACGGATAGTCAGCTGGACGGCGGGGTAGCGGAGGGACGGGGAGACGCTCAATCACTGGTCACCATGCCGAACACTCAGTTCCGGATCTGGCGGGGCGAACGCGGGAACGGTGGCTTCAGGGACTACACCACCGAGGTCACCGAAGGCATGGTCGTGCTCGACGCCATGCACCAGATCCAGGCCGAGCACGCCAACGACATGGCGATCCGCTGGAACTGCAAGGCCGGCAAGTGCGGGTCATGCTCGGCGGAGATCAACGGTAGCCCGCGGCTCATGTGCATGACGCGCATGGATGAGCTGCCGACGGACAAGCCGATCACGGTCGAGCCGATGCGTGCGTTTCCGCACGTGCGCGACCTCGTGACCGACGTGTCGTGGAACTTCGAGGTCAAGAAGAAGATCAGGAAGTTCAGACCGCGAACGCCGGACGCGCCCGACGGCACCTGGCGCATGCAGCAGGTCGACGTCGACCGGGTGCAGGAGTTCCGGAAGTGCATCGAGTGTTTCCTCTGTCAGGACGTGTGCCACGTCCTGCGCGATCACCACAAGCACGACGAGTTCATCGGGCCGCGCTTCTTTGTGTACTCAGCGGCGCTCGAGATGCACCCGCTCGACACCGAAGACCGGCTCGCGGACCTCAAGGAAGACCAGGCCATCGGCTACTGCAACATCACGAAATGCTGCACGAAGGTCTGCCCGGAGCACATCACGATCACCGACAACGCGATCATTCCGCTCAAGGAGCGTGTGGTCGACGAGTTCTACGATCCCGTCGTCAAGCTGGTGCGACTGTTCAGGGGCAAGTCGGCCAAGGGCACTCGAGGGTGAATCCGGAACTGATGTCTGCTCCGCTGCTCACTCGGATCGGGCGGCTCGCGTTTACCACGCGCGTTGCGCGGCGAGCACGCGGGCTGCGCCGAAACAGAACGCCGCATCGGCCCATCGACTGACCACACTCTCACCGAATAACGCCGTGCCTCACCTCAAGCCGATCACCCGCGAGGGCGTGCCGATGGCGCTGCAGAAAGCGCATCGGTATCGCGTCCTGAACGACTCGGTTGCGGCCGAGAGCATCTGCCTCGACGTTCTGGCGGTCGAGCCCGACAACGCCGATGCGATCGTCATGCACGTCCTCTCCATCACGGACCAGTTTGGCGAGGGCCGGGGCGCGGACCTGCAACGCGCCAACGACGCGGTCGCGCGACTCACCGATCCGTATCGCCAGGCGTACTACAGCGGCATCATCTGCGAACGGTGGGCCAAGGGCATCCAGCACCGCGCGCTGCCGCGCGCCGAAGAGATGGCCTGGGAGTGGATCGACCGCGCGCTGGGTTGGTACGAAAAGGCGGAGTCGATCCGGCCGGCCGGGAACGATGAGTCGATCCTGCGCTGGAACACCTGTGTCCGAACGCTCGAGCGCCACGGCAACATGCGCCCGCGCGCGGCCGAGGCCTACGAACCGAGCTTCGAATAAGCCGAGGCGCCGCCAACGGAAGAGGGTGGCGCCTCGCGCCTCACAGCGAAGTGCCCGCCGGCGTGCGCCGTATCGTGGCGGGCTGCATGGCGCTCCTGCGAGAGGCTACACGCCGGCCTTCTTCTCGCACTGATCGAACAGCTCGCGCTTGAGGCGACCCGGGTTCTCGATCACCGAGAAAAAATCCTGCAGGTAGCTGCGTGCGTTGTTCTGTTCATCGCGTGAAAAACCCGGCACCGCCTCGATGGCCGCAAACATCGCCGGCTTCTTCGCGATGAAGCGGGCGGCGGCGGCCTGGTATGCTTCGATTGGTCGGCACGGGCCGCGATAGCGGCGCTCGCGTACCGATCGTAGCCCCATGCGCGGGTCCGGCGTGGCGTAATGCGCCCCCACCAACCCGGAGAAATCAAAGTCATAGGCCAGGGGGATGACCCTGCCCGTCGTTGTGGCTGCAACGCGGATGTTGTGCAGTGAGTAGATCGAGAAGTCGGTGTTGCCGATGGCGTATTCGAAGAACGAGACGTTCATGAGCTGGTCGAGGTCGAGATCGTCGAACAGCGCGCCCCGCATCTCGCGCACGTTGGCCTGCAGTCGGCGGCCGACGTCGTTTTCGCTCTCGATGAACAGGGCCACGCGCCGTGCCACGCTCTTTCCCGACGCGGAGTCCACGTAGTTGGCCATGGCGAGCCGCGCCCGGAAGCTCTGATCGGTGACGGCGTTGAACAGCGAATAGGCGAGGTACTCGCGCCGCGTGTATTCGTCGTACCGGTCGTCGTTGTTCTGGCAGTGGGTGCCGAGCTTGATCCCCTTCTGTCCGGCGAATGGTGTGTCCTTGAGCCCCGAGTCGGGGAAGTCGATGCGCAGCGGCACAAAGCGGCAATTGCGCGCCATCAGACGAAAGTGGCCGCGCGTGCGCAGCCGCACCGGAATTCGCCGGTCTGCCCCCGAGGAGTCCTTCACGACCACCACGCCGTCGAACCGCTTGGTACTCAGCGTGTCCCGGTCGCGGGAGATGGCGCCGTAGTTCGCGATGAGCGTGAACTCCACCGGATCCGTGCTGGCAAAGAGCGCTCGCGATGCCGCCTTGCGGGCGCGGTCGATGCGCTTCTCCTCCTCCGCGCGCGCGCTGTCCGCCGCCGTCATGGGCTTGTCGTCCTTCTTGCCCTTTCCGGCGCCCTTTTCCGACTGTCCCAGCAACACCGCCGGCAGGAAGCCGGCGCCGATGCACGCCGCGAGGAGCCATGCTCGGCTCAAGTGCCCCGCGCGAACCACGGTGTGATCTGTCATGTCTCGGTCACCTCGACGGAGGTCACGTGTTCACTGGCGTCGTTCTCGATGAACGTCGCGAGGTCGGCAATGGGAATGGCTCGTCGCGCCCGCACCTGATAGGTAAGGCGCGTCCCACCGGGGAGAAACTCCGCACGGGCAAACTCATGGCGCTTGGCCCGCTCCTGCAGGATGCGCTCGACCGCGGGCCGGCCGGCGTCGTCCGATATCGTGATCAGCATGGTCGCGTCCCATCGCTCCGTCGTGCCGTCCGAAACTTCGTTCTTTCGACGCTTGACGCGCTGCGCCAGCGCTTCCAGCTGGGCGGGCGCCATGCCCTCCAGGATCTCGCGGTCGATGCGCGCCACGAACTGACTCGTCCTGTTCGCGATCTGCAAGGCGCGCTGCAAATGTTGCTCGGCGCGCGCGTCCTCGAGCCCCGGCGGCGTGCGGCCGAAGTCCGTGTACCAGAGCCCGAGAGCCAACGCCGTAAAGATCAGCGAAAGCGCGGCGGCGAACTCCAGGTGCACGCCACACGCCAGGCCGAGCGCACTGACCGCGAAGATGAAGACGGCGTCTTTGGAATCATCGAGCGTCGTGCGGAAGCGCACGGCGGCGACGATGCCGGCCAGGGAAAACGCCAGGCCGATGTTGTTGCGCACCAGCAGGGCCACGGCCGCCACAACCGCCGGCAGCAGGACGATCGTATGCACGACAGACTGCTGGTACCCCTTCTTTTGTCGTGTGTGCATGTAGACCCAGGCCATGGGGAGGGCGAGGGCGAGGGCACTCACGCCAACGAGAATGGCGAGCATCGCCATCTCGTGGCTGCTCTCCATCGAGGGGAGAGCCGAGGGGAGCGGCGCGGTGAGGTCGCGGGAGATGCGCGTCTCTCCCATCACGGGCCCGAGGTTCCGGGCGAGAAAGTCGCGCACGGGGGCCGGCATGACGTTCCACGCGACCCAGACGAGGCCGAAGAGGGCGGCGTAGTACAGGGTGAGCCGAGCGATGATGCCGCTGAGGAGCGCGCGTAGCCGGGAGGGGCCGGTCATCGGGGAGGGCCGAGGGTGGTCAGCCCGGATTCTAAGCGCTGGCGGGGGTGGGGCGCGAGTCGCCGGCGCCGCCTAACGATTCGAGGGGCGGCAGTCCGCGGGACTTCGGCCGCTCGGGCCTACGCGACCCGGACGACGACCCAGAGGAGCGCCCCGCCGAGCAGAACGCCCATGGCAACCCGCCGCTGGAACTCCAAACGCGCGTTCCGGACGCGATGATACGTGACCGTGTGCGTCCCGATCATCTCGAAGATCCGCTCGCGCTGCGCCTCATTCACCCACATGCCAGTCGTCCGTTGCATACCTCGTGCCCCCTGCGGCTCCATGCCCCGATCCTCCCGGTTCTCGCGTCAAAGTCGCGTCCCGCAACGCATTCACGATGGGGAGCCCTCGCGCGGCGGGAAACTCGGGGAACCCCGAGTGACGGGCCTCTGCGACAGGGGTGAGGACGGGCGGTACGCTCCCCGGCGCCGGGAGGCGCTCCCCAGTAGTCGTATACGTGGTCGAGGACCAGGCCACGCTGGCGCATCAGCGTCGCCAGGAGGGGAATAAGCGCACGCACCCGAACCTGCATCACGACGCGTTTGCGTCCCGGGTCGGACGGTGTCCTTTCGATACGGCGAGGCCAGCGTCGCGCTGTCACGGGCCGGCGAGGGCGATGTCCACGAGGGCGATTGAGACCCTTGATGCCACAATGGTCCCTTGTCAGGCCTTGGTAGCGTGAGCAGTCATCGAGCGGTTCAGGTGCCTGAAGGCGTAACCGCGGAATTGCTTCGGACGCAGGTGTCGTCGTGGCTCGACGAGGCAGGCATCGCCTTCGAAGCCGCTGATGGCGTGGATGACGCGCAGGTCTCCTGGGCGTTTGTCGTCCAGGGCGGGCCTTACCAGTTTCTGGTCGCCCATCGGCGCAAGCCGCCTCAGGGGCCTGAGCATGGAGCTTCACCTGGGCGTTGCCGATACCCAGCTCGATGCCCTGCGGCGCCTGTCCACAGACGAACGAGATCGGTTTGTCTTCGACTTGCGCCTCGCTCCGCTGGCGCGGCCGGTTGGATTCGAAGTTCAGCAGGATGACAACACGTTGCCGATCGGGGTTGTCGTTGGCCTAGCCATCGGCAAACAAGCACGGCATGCAGTGCGCGACACGCGGGTTTCGTCGATGCGCGGGCCTTCGCGCGCCTCGTGCAGAGCCTCGATCAGTCGATCAGCAGGAGGGTGAAACGGCTGTTCACCGGCGCATGCGACCCCCGATTGGCACAGCTCACCGTGACGATCGCGATGTCACCGCCCCCTGGCGCCGGCGCTGATGCCTTGCAATACACGTTCTCCTGGCCGTACGGCGTGATCTGCACGTGCGCGTACCGGCCGTTCACGTCCGGGCTCAGACCCGGAACGCTCACGCGATACCGACCCGTGGCCGTCCGCCGCATGGCGATCGGCTGGCCAGACGACGTGCGCTGGTACGTCAGGCTCGGTGTGAAATCGGTATCGAGCGTGCCGGCCGCGTCCTGGCTCCACATGAAGCCGTAGCGCGCTCCGGGACGTCCCGCTTCGAGCATCAGCACGGAGAAGAGGGCGTCGCCCGCTGCGGAGAGGTTGTCGCAGCTCACGTTGACGAAGGTCCCGAACGACCAGCCGGCGTTCCAGCACGTGGTCGATCCATCGCCGACGGTCGAGACGAAGTAGTTCTCGGGCGTGTTCTGCGCCGGCCGGGGGTTGTTCACCGCCGCGGAGTAGGTGCCCGCGGCACTGCGTGACACGCTGTTGGTCGCTCCCGCGCTGCTCCACGACTGCGACGCCGGTGGTGTGTGACTCGCGCTCGCGTTGCTCGACGTGAGAAAGCTGTGGCGCCCGTCGAGCGATCCATTGCCGACGACCAGCACATACGTGTAGGAGTCCTGCCTGGTGCCGTCGGTCGCATAGCAGGTCAGCCGCACCTCGAGGTCCTCGCCGTTCGGCGCGTTCTGGGTGCTGTTCGCGTGGCACCGCGTGGCCGCACCGCCGCCCTCCAGCATCGAGATCATCGTCACGTCGACGTACGTCGCATCGAGTCGCGCCATCCGCGCGAAGGTCACGGTGTACTCACCCGTCGCCGTACGAACCGCCCGCACGGCGCCGCCGGTGGCATTGAGCGCAGAGGCCGTGAGGGTCTGGCCCGCGGCATCGAGCGGGACGAGCGCCCACGCGACGCGCTGTGCGGGACGGGCGATGACGATCTGCTGCGCGAGCGTGCCCTGCACGCCGTCGGACGCCGCGCGCACCGTGACAGTCCCGGTCCGACGCGGTGTCAGCACGCCGCTCGACGACACGACCGCGATCGCCGTGTCCGACGTGCTCCACGTGACCGGCCGAAACGAAATCACAGTCCCGGCAGCGTTCCGCACGACCGCCGAGTAGGTGCGAGTCTCGCCGACGCCCATGAGTCCGGTCGCGGCGGCTTCGACGGTGACCGAGGCGACTACCGGGGTGAAGGTGATCTGCATAGAGGCGCTCCGGCCCTCCGCGCTGACGGTGATCGTCACGGGGCCACCGGGCGCGACGCCGGTCACCTGTCCGGCCGGGCTCACGGTCGCGATCGACGCGTCGCTCGTGGCAAAGCTGACCGTCCGATCGGTGAGGAAATGGCCGGCCGCGTCATGGATCACAACGTTCAGATTCTGGAATCCACCCACGGGCAGGGTCGCCGAGGCCGGGGCGACGGTGATGCGATCGACCGCGCCGAGCACGCTGACGCGGGATGTCGCGACCTTGCCGTCGATCGAAGCGGTCACAGTGACGTCGCCGGCGGAGATGCCGGTAACCAGCCCGGTGGTGCTAACCGAGGCGACGGCGGCGTCGCCGGAGCTGAACTGCACGGTGCGCCCGGCGATGGCGGCGCCCGCTGCGTCACGTGGTGTGGCGATGAGCTGTACGCTGGCGCCCTGACGGACCGAGACCGTCGCCGGGGTGAGCGTGACCGAGGTGGCGGTGGCGAGCACGGTGATCGAGGCGGTACCGGTGGAGCCCTGGAACGCCGCGGATATCGTGGCTTGTCCGGGAGCGATCCCGCTCACCGTTCCGTCGGAAGCGACGGTGGCGACGGCGGCGTTGGAGCTGGTCCACGCGACGACGACGTTGGCGCAGTTCGACTGCGCGACGGAGGCAACGAAGCCGACGGTCGACCCGGCCACGACCGATTGCGTGGCAGGGGCCACGCTGACCGAGGCCACGGAGCACTGGAGGCCGGAGGGGCTATCCGCGCCACCGCTGCACGCAACGACGGTGGCAAGGATGGCGGGGACGGCGTGTCGGATGGAACGCATGGGGGCGGTGGTGGGGATCCACCACCGACGATACGAACCGACCGCGGCAACGCGTCGGTGCGTCAGGTCACACGTCTGCCCCGGGGAAGCGCGTACGCTGCCCCGGGAGACTCACAGGCGCCGAGTTGCGGTGGGCTAATACCGCGCGATTTCGCGGTAGGCCGAAAGAAAGTCGTCGATCTGGGGAAGGATCGCGTCTTCGAGTCGTGGAGCGTAGCCGACGAAGGTGTCTGTTGACGCGACGCGCCGAACCGGGGCATCCAGCCACGGAAAACACTCGTCGGCAATGCGCGCGGCGATCTCGGCGCCGTAGCCCCAGGAAAGCGAGTCTTCGTGGGCCACGATCACCCGGCTCGTCTTCCGGACCGAGGCGTACACCGTCTCCTGGTCCCATGGCGACAGCGTGCGCAGGTCGATGACTTCGACGGAGATGCCCTCGTCGGCGATCTGGTTGGCCGCGGCAAACGCGCGCTGCAGCGTGGCCCCATAGGTCACGAGCGTCACGTCGGTCCCGGCGCGCACGATGCGCGCTTTGCCGAACGGGATCATGAAATTCGCGCCCGGATATGCGGCCTTGTTGTAGGTCTGTCGGTACAGGTGCTTGTGCTCGAGAAAGATCACCGGATCCTCGCAGCGGATCGCCGTGCGAAGCAGCCCATTGGCATCGAGGGCGGTGGCGGGGCAGACGACGCGGAGCCCGGGGTTGTGCGTGAAGAGCGAGGCGCCGGTCTGCGAGTGGTAGATCGCCCCGCGGATGTAGCCGCCGTAGGTGGTGCGGATGACGACCGGGGCGGCGAAGTTGTTGTTCGACCGCCAGCGCATCGTGGCCAGCTCGTCGCGGATCTGCATGAAGGCCGGCCAGATGTAGTCGAAGAACTGGATCTCGACCACCGGTACAAAGCCGCGTTGCGCCATGCCGATCGCCCGTCCGACGATGTTGGCTTCCGCGAGCGGCGTGTTGTAGACGCGATCCGAGCCAAACTCCTTCTGCAGGCCGTGCGTCACCTTGAAGACGCCGCCCTTGCCCTTGACCTTGCCCAGGTACTGCTCGCGCGAGACATCGGCAACGTCCTGCCCAAAGACCACGATGCGCGGGTCTCGGCGCATTTCGTCCTTCATGCAGGCGTTGAGCAGGTCGACCATGGTCGTCTCGTTGCCCGAGAACTGCGGATCGTCTTCGGTGTCGAATTGCTCGCTCGTCGGATCCACGTCCGGCGAATACACGCCAAAGTAGACGGTGCTCTCGTCCGGTTGCGGTTGGGCGAGCGCGTCATCGGTGGCGGCCATGACCTGCGCGTCCACCTCCTCGCGGAGCGCGGCAAGCTGGGCCTCGGTCGCGTGGCCGTTGGCCACGAGCCAGGCAGGGTAAGTCGTCAGCGGATCGCGCCTGGCGTCCGCCTCGCGCTCCTCGGCGGGCCGGTACAGCACCTCGTCGTCGGAGAGCGAGTGCGAATACGGCCGAATCACGTGGGCGTGCACGAAGGCCGGCCCCTTTCGGTCGCGCACGTGTTGCACGGCGCGCTGCATCACCTCGTAGGACGCCAGGAAGTCACACCCGTCGACCTCCTGGATGAAGAGGCCCGGGAACGACGCGACCAGCTTCGAGATCGAGCTTCCCGCCGTGTTCACCTCGACGGGGACCGAAATCGCGTACTGGTTGTCCTGGATGACGTAAATGACGGGGAGCTGGAGATTGCACGCCGTGTTGAGCGACTCCCAGAACTCGCCTTCGCTCGTGGTGCCATCGCCGGAGGAGACGTAGACGATCTCGTCGCCACGGAAGCCCTCGGACATGCCAAGCGAGGCGGCGCGATGGATGGCTTCAGCGCAGCCAACTGCCTGGAGGAACTGTGTACCGGTTGGCGACGACGCGCTCACGATGTTGAGCGCCTTGTGCCCGAAGTGCGATGGCATCTGTCGGCCACCCGAATTCGGGTCCACGGCGGCGCCAACCGCCTCGTACAGCATTTCCTCGGGCGTCATCCCGAGGGAGAGGCAGAGGGCTCTGTCGCGGTAGTAAGTGTAGAACCAGTCGTAGGTCGGGCGCAGGACCAGGCCAGCCGCCGCCAGCACCGCTTCGTGGCCCGCGCCCGAGATCTGGAAGAAGATCTTGTTCTGTCGCTTGAGCTGGATCTCCTTGTCATCGATGCGTCGCGAGAGGTACATGACGCGGTAGGCATTGACGAGCTGGTCACGGTCGAGGCCGGCGGTGGTGCTGCGCTCGGGATTGGTCTGAGTGGCCACGGGGACGGGGAGAGGGGGCGCGCGGACATCGGGCGGCGGAGGTAAGTATAGCCATGGGCATCCCTGATCGTGGGCCCGTGGAACCTTTATTGTCGGGGCTCGTGCGACCGGCGCTCGTGGTTCGGTTCCCACAGGGTGGGCCCTTGTTGTGGCACCAGCGCCGCGGGGAGGCGCATCGGCCGAACGTAAAGCCCGTCAGCGCAATTGCTTGATGGGGTTCGCGGTGCCGGGTCGCCTGGCACCATCCATGAATGCACCATCCACGTATCCGTTGCCTTCGAGGGCCCGATGGGAGTCGTCACTGCCACACGCCACTGCATCTTCTGCGAGATCGTCCACGGGGCCGGTGAAGCCAGTATCTGCTACGAGGACGATCGCGCCATTGCGTTCATGGACATCCAGCCCGTGAACCCCGGGCACGTGCTCATCGTCCCGCGAGAGCACTACGAGTCGCTGAATGACGTGCCGCACGCGCTCGCGATGCACCTCTTCGATGTGGCGCTCCGCCTTGGCCCGGTGGTGCGGCGTTTGTCCCGATCGCACGACCTGAACGTGGTGGTGAACTCCGGCGAAGCGGCCGGGCAGAACGTCTTTCACTATCACGTGCATCTGATTCCGCGGCGCCCCGACGACGGCTTTGACGTGCCGCTGCCATTCGCCGGCTCAGAGATGCCCGATCGCACCCTGCTGGACGCGATGGCGGCCCGCATCATCGGGGAGCTGCACGATCCCGTGAAGCGGGGCTCGCGCGAACACGCGCCCGCCGGTGCATAACGCGGATGCAACATGCCCTTGCGCAATCCGGAGGTTGACTGCATAACTAAGCAGGCTCCGTGGTGCGCGTCAGGCACCTAACGGGGTCGTCAGGCAACCGGAGGCGAATGCACGCGTCGGATCGACACATCCACGCCCCTCGTCGACTGCCGCCACCAGGCGGCCGTGGCATCGCCTCCCCTCCTCCCAACACCCCGCTCCGGCCTGCCCGGTGCGGGGTGTCGTCGTTTCACGTGAGGTGCCATGTCCCAGCGCGGTGTCCTGCGGGTCTTCCGCCCACGGCCCCCGCGCGCCAAGCGCGCGCGTGCGACCACCCCCCACCACGTGCGACTCCGTGACCACAAGCGCGCGCTGAAGCACGCCACCATGCGCGACTGCGGCCGGCGATGCGTCTACTGCGGTACCTGCCTCGCCCTCGACGTCGCAACGCTCGACCACGTCCATCCGCTCGCGCACGGAGGGACGAGCGCGCCCGGCAACCTGGTCTCGGCGTGCGCCCGCTGCAATCGACTGAAGGGCGACCTGCTGCCCATCGAGTTCTTTTTCCGATACCCGTGGGCCGGCGCCAACTTTGTGCGGTACGCGCGGGCTGTTCATCGGGCCCTCAAGCGCGGCGCGCGCCGAGCCGTGTCGCTGGCCCTCGCAGCATAGAGGCAGCAGGCAGCGTGGGACGTCGGTGGGCGCGCAGCGATTGGAGCGTGCTCACCGGCATTCGGCCTCATTGCGCAGGTCCCAGGGACGCTCTGACCGGGCACGTTGACCGTTTGACGGGCACGGCCGCACCGAGCGTGTGGCACGAGACTTTCCTCAGGTGATCGGCGGTACCCTCCGAACAGGGGGGCCGAGTTCGGCCAGCGCGGAGATCCGCGACCGTGCCGCACCTTCGTCTCGTCGACCGCCTCAATGTCCCGCTCGCTCCGCCGTTTCGTCCAACTGCTGCTGGCTGTCGTGGCGCTCGCGCCCGCGGCTGGCGCCGAACCGGCCGCCAATATCGTTCCGCCGCTCCAGGGCCCGGTGCCCGACGTTGCGATCGACAAGTCGCACAGCGGCAACCTCGTGACGTTCCGGAACAAGACCTACCGGTTGCGTGTCACGAACACCACCGCGTCGCCGACGCCGGCCCCGATCACGGTCGTCGACACACTCCCAGCTGGACTCCGATTCGTGAGCGCCACCGGGAGCGGCTGGACCTGCAGTGCCACGGGGCAGGTGGTGACCTGCCAGCGTTCCACGCCGCTGGGTGCCCGGGCCTCGAGTTCCATTTCGCTTGTTGTCTACGTGGACCTTCCGGCCGCGCCCGCGGTGACCAATCGGGCGCACGTGAGCATGCCGGGCGACGGCGTTCCGTCGAATGACCACGCGGTGGATGCGGGAGCGGTCGAGATCGTGGCCGACGTCGGCATCACCAAGACGGCAAACGGCCCGTTCGCCGTGGGGAGCACCGCGTCGTATACGCTCGCCGTGCAGAACCGCACGGTGCGCACCGGCGCCACGGTCACGGTGCGAGATACGCTGCCCCCGGGCCTCACCTACCAATCGGCAACAGGTGCGGGCTGGAGCTGTTCCGCGGCGGGGAACATCGTGACCTGCTCGACGACCACCCCGATCCCGCTTGGCGTCACGTCGTCGGTGATCCTCACCGTCAACGTCGGGCCAGCGGCCGTGCCCTCGGTACGCAACCGCGCGCGTGTGTCGACGAAGCGCGACGAGAATCCGCTGAACGACACGTCATCGGTGACCGTGCCCGTCAGCCCCGGCCCTCCTCCGGGCAATCCGGATCTCGCGATCGCCAAGGTCGCCACCGGCTCCTTCACGGTAGGTTCCAACGCGAGCTACACGCTGACGGTGAGCAACCCGTCGGCGAACCCGACCACCGGGCCCACCACGGTCACCGACCTGCTGCCCGCGGGTCTGGCGTTCGTGTCCGCGACGGGGCCGGGCTGGTCGTG